>JBAVTZ010000149.1:0-20214 GCA_049696515.1 Candidatus Cybelea sp.
GGCTTCGTCCAGGCGGCCGCCGGCCTCGCAAGACTGCAGTACAGCAAGGGGAACTTCGACGACGCGCTGGGCACGGTGGACGGTGGGTTGGCGGTGGATTCGCAGAGCGCCAGCCTGGCTGCGCTGAAAGCCACGATCGAGCAGGCAAAACTGCAGCGCGAGATCGTCATTTCGAACTATCCGACGTATCACGCCGCCGGGCTGGAGATTCAGCACGCCTACCAGCAGCTCAACGCGACCAACGCGCTTTTGTTACGAAGCTTGAAACGCTTCGGGTACACGTTCGATGCCAGCGATCTTGTGACCGCGATTAAACGAAGCTACGAGTTGCAGCTCGAGGTCGCCAAAGACACAAACCGGCTGATCGTCTATCGCCAGCTCGTAACCTCAGGTGTGCCCGAGGCGCCGTCGCAGTCGACGACCTTCGGCGCAGCCTCGCTACTGCCGTTGCCGTGAGGAGCGCAGACCGGTGATTTCGTGGCTCGAATCTTTGCCCACGCTTGTCACGGGAATTCTCGTCGTTGGTGGATTCGTCGCTCTTACGCTCGTGCTCGGCTATTTGGTTGGCACCTTTACGTCACTCGAGATCCGAACCGCGCACAACGACCGCGCCGGTTTTATCTTAGCGGTTATTGGGGTGATCTACGCGGTATTATTGGCCTTCGTGGCCATCAGTGTCTGGGACCGCTTCAACCAGGCTCAAGCTCGCAGCTATAACGAGGCGGCTGCGCTTGCCGCAATTTATCGCGACGCGGTTTCGTTTCCTCAGGGAGGGCGCGTGCGTACGGCGCTGCGGGACTACGCTGCCGCGGTGGTCGAGGACGAATGGCCGCGCATGAATCGCGGTCACAGATCAGAGCTGGCCGATCGGCGTCTTGCGGTTGCCGACGGGTATATCCGAGCCTTGCCGGTGACCTCGCCGCGCTTGCAGGATATCCACACTCAGATGCTAGCGGCGATGGACACGGTGCTGACGGATCGTGAAGAGCGGCTTACCGTCGATCTCCGCGGGATCAACGTCCTCATGTGGTTCGTCTTGATCGCGGGGGCCTTCATCACGGTCGGGTTCACCTTTCTCTTCGGCTTCGAAGCGACGGTCATGCAGCAGCTGATGATCGGGTCGCTGAGCCTTCTGATCGGAATGGTCCTCTTTCTGATCTTGGCACTCGACTATCCCTACCGCGGCGGGATCTCCGTCCAGCCGGCAGCATTTGAAGCGCTCCTGAGCAACTTCACGCACCCGTAACTCGGCAGAGTCCGTGAGCGTCGAGAAAGACGCGGGCCGCGCCCGCACGTTCGGCGTTGCGAAAGGCGCGCCACAGGCGCTCGGCACCGGGCACGATCTTCGCGGGATCGGTCTCGTAAACCGGCCATCGCGCGCCGCCGTCTATCACCGGGAAGCGTTGCAGCCACGCGCAGAGTTCGATGTTGTGTCGCAGGCGGTCGTCCTCGATCGAAATAAAATAGCGCGCCCCTTTGCGGATTGCGCTCTCTTCGTCAAAGGGAGTCCAGAGCATCGGGTCCTCTTCCCAGCCAAACCGGTCGATGTAGTACTGGACATCGGGCCCATAGTGGCCGATAACGATCAGCGAATTCTTCGGAAGCGCACGGTCGAGATAAACTGCGTTGCGATAAACCGGCTTGCTATAGTCGTAGTAGGCCGCAACCGGTCCGCGGCTCTCCCAGAGCGCCGCAAGGCAAACCAGGGCGACGAGCCCCAGCAGTGCGTAGCGCACCGGCGGCGCGGCATCGACGCCGCGCAAGCCCGCGATAAGGCGTGCCAGACCGCCGCCGATCGCGATTGCGCAAAGCGGGAGCAGCGGATACATGTAGTAGTCGACCCGCTCGACGGTCACGACAACGTAAATGTAGATCAGGCCGCCGGCGAGCCAGCACCACAAGAGCGCTTTGCTGCGAGCCTTGATCCAAGGCAAAGCGATGAAACCGCCGATTGTGAGCAAGAACGGAATTTGACCGACCAACGTCTCCCGCAGCATACCGAGGACAACGCGAAACTGCTCGAACTTCGCCGTGAAGCCGGCCAGGCTGGTTAACCCGGCTCGCAGCGCGGGAAGAACGTGCAGGCGTGTGATGCCGCTTGCCCAATGCCACTCCGCGTAAGAAGCGACTCGGCGATCGTAGAGCCAGAATAGCAAGGCCGGAAGGACGAGTAGAACCGCCAATGGCCAGAAGCGCATCCTTCGGCCGGCGCGGGCTCGCTCCCAGGTTAGCCCGAGCAGCGGCGCGACGGCTAACATCGCCACCGGTTTGGCGAGGTACGCAAGAGCAAGGAGAGCGGTCGGCCACGCTAGCCCGCGCAGCGAAAGACTTGGATCCTCGACCAAATATCGGCTGGCGGCGTAAAGCGCGATGGTTAAAAAGAATACCATCGCGCTTTCGGGCATGAACGTGCGGCCATAGTAAACGCTGCCGGGAAAGATCGCGTAGAAGAATCCCGCTATGATGCCGGCTGCCGCGCTACCGAAAAGCCAACGCGCGAAATAAGCCAGGGTTGTCAGGGTTGCGAGACTGAACGCCAAGCTGACGAGGCGCCCGAAGACCTCGTGGATGCCGAAAACTTTGTAGAGCGAGGCCGCCACGAAAGGTACGATTTGGAGTTCCAGCTCGACGTAGTTGGGAGGGGGTCCGTTGTACGTCGTTTGCGGATACATGGGGTTGAACTGCAGACGTGCAAAGTTGCGGGCGATTGCGGCGGTATCGCCTTGCCGCCAGCCAGGATGGTCCAGCATCGGATCGTGAATGCCGTGTAAACGCAACCCTAAAGCAAGCAGCAAGACCGCCGCCAGTGCGAGCGTCCAAGCCGCGCTCCTCAGTTGAGGTGGCGAAACGTCCAATATTTGTTCAGGAAGAAGTTGACGAACATGCCCGCGACCGTCGCAACGAACCAAGTAGTGGTGAAGTGATGGAACGCCGTGCGATCCGCAACCACGAAGACGACTTTACCCAGCAGTAGGGCGACCGCCGAAACGCTGAGGAATTGCAGACCCTCGATTAATGGATTGCGGCGCGAGCCGAACGTCCAGATCCGATTGAGCATATAGTTCCACACGCCGCCGAGCATGAAGCCGATCGCGAAGTCGCCAAACCATGAGAGGGTTGTCGTCCGGTTGAGCGCGTGGGCAACCACGAAGTTCACGACGGTTCCCGATGCGCCGACGATTCCAAACTTTAGGAACTGCCGTACGCCACGACGCCGGCTCAGCCGGTGCACGAAACTCGGCGCAGCTTGGTTACGCAACCCAGTACCAATCTGCGAAGAGAACGGTAAAGAGGCCGAGCAGGGGCAGCGAGAAGGCGACGATGACGTTATTGACCCACGGACGACCACCCCAGCGTGCCAAAATGGCGAACATCGGAAAGAGTACCAAGGCGAAACGCGGCATAGACATCAAGTTCGAGGTGGACATCGGGACGAGAATGGAGAGCCCCATGTAGGCGATGTACGAGGGACGCAGACTATGCCAGCCGGCGAGCAGGACCGCAATCATTAAGAACGTGAAGGCAATTTCGAGCGTCTGGTTTGCTACCAGCTGCGCCGTGGAGGCATGGACAATCTTACCGAACGCGTCCACGACGCTCACCCAAGGCGGGGCGAGCTGACGGTTCCAGTGACTTTGGACATGCGAGAAATAGAGCGGGTCGGCGCGCAGCACCCATAGATAGGCCATATAGAGCGCCAGACCGAGCGGAATGAGCGCGCCGGCGATCAGGTCGTAAAAAGCGCGCGGGCTAAATGGGCGGCACTGCGCCGACCACTCAATGAGAAACGGCACGAGGAGGAGCACGCCCTCGACGCGGGTGAGCGCGGCCAAAAAGCCGAGAAATCCGGCAACCCACCACATTCTGGCGCGCATGTAGTAAAACGACGCGACCGTGAGCATGAAGAAGAGCGCTTCAGTGTAGACCGCCGTGAAGTAAACCGACGTTGGAAAGATGGAGACGTAGAAGATCGCTCGGCGCGCCACCGCCCGGTCGTATTCGTGCTCGAGCAGCTTATAGAGGTAGAGTAAACCAAAAAAGAACGACGCGTTGGAGATGAGCAATCCTGCGACCAGATGGTTGCCGGCTAACGCTCCGACCATTCGTATCAACAGCGGGTAGAGCGGAAAAAACGCCATATCGGTTCCCTGGTAACCCTGGGTCGCAATGTTGAGATAGTGCACCGCGTCCCAGCGGCCCCAGACCGCAAGCAACACGTGAGAAGATTCTTGGACATGAGTGCCGGCGCGCTGCCCGATGATGACTGCGGCAAGCTCGGCGATCACGATAATGGCGGTGCGGGTTGCGACGAAATCGATCAGCACTTCGCGCACGGTCTGGTTGAATCGCGCCGCGATCAGAACCTTGCCGACGCAGAAGAACGCAATCGCCACTAAGAGAAGGCGCGCTCCGTGGGTCAGCTGCGGCGGCAAGACGAAGGTAAACCAAAGGAGCAAGAACGGCGGCCAGGTGAGGGCATCGTATTGCAGCGAGCGCACCAGCGTGATGCCGGCCCGGCGCGCGAAGTAGCGCGCGTATCCGTGCCAGGCCAGGATTGCCAGCGCAATGCCGCCCAACGTGCCGGTTAGCAGTCCGAGTTCGCTTGTGAGGCCGTGGTGGCGCGGAACGATCACCACGTACCAGCCGAAGAAGCCCAGGGTAAGGCCGGCCAGCCCAACGGCAATAAGCGCCGACCAGCCCGCAATCAGCAGATCGCTGAGGCGGGAAAGGCGCGCATGCAAGGGTTGGGAGAGTTGGGTACCGGCGGACACGCCGTCACGTGTTTAACAGGAAATGGCGCGCTTCCCTTGTAGGCTCCTAAACGATGGCAGTAGGTTCCTAACGATGGCGCGCTCGATCATGCGCACCGTGCTCGACCACCCGGTGCACTCGCTCGACTTCGTCAAGGTCACCGAAAGTGCGGCGCTGGCCGCCTCGCGCTGGATGGGTCGCGGCGAACGCGATGCGGCCGATGGCGCTGCGGTGGAGAAAATGCGTGAATCGCTCGGTGAGATGGAGATCACCGGACGCATTGTCATCGGCGAAGGCGAGCGCGACGAAGCACCCATGCTCTATATTGGCGAGGAGGTCGGGTGCGGGGGCGAAGAGGTCGACATTGCCGTCGACCCTGTCGAGGGAACCAACCTGGTCGCCAACGGGCTGCCTAACTCGATCGCGGTCATGGCGATTACCGAGCGCGGGGGGCTGCTGCGCGCGCCGGATACCTACATGAAAAAACTGGCCGTCGGCCCGAAGGCTGCTCCTTACGTGCACATCGACGCACCAGTGTACGAGAACCTCCAGGCCGTCGCGAACGCACTTGAAAAGCCGATTAACGACGTCTGCGTCATCATTCTCGACCGCCCGCGGCATGCGGATCTAATCCGTGAAGTGCGCGCGGCGGGGGCACGCATTCGCCTGATTTCCGATGGGGACGTGGATGCCTGCATCGCCACTGCGATCGAGTCGACCGGCATTCACGTCGCAATGGGAACCGGCGGCGCGCCCGAAGGGGTGCTAGCTGCCGCGGCGATCAAGTGCTTGGGTGGGAACTTCATGGGACACCTCGAGCCCCGCAATGAGGAAGAAGCGCAACGAGCAATTGCGATGGGTTTCGGCGATCTTGGCCGCGTCCTCGAGCTCGACGATCTGGTTGTGAGCGACGACGTCATATTCTGTGCGACCGGTATCACCGACGGCGACTTGGTTCGGGGCGTGCGCTTCTTCGGAAATCAAGCCCGAACCCACTCTATTCTCGTCCACTCCAGCGGTACGGTACGCTTCATCGAATCGACCCACCGGCTTGGTGCTCGCCCTTCGGGGCGGTAGTCACTAGCGGATTCATCACGTGGAGCGTCGACGTCACGAGGTCGTTGTCGTGGGTGCCGGCTCGGGTGGTTATGCGGCGGCGCGTACAGCCCGCGACGTCGGCTGCGACGTAGCACTCGTCGACCCCGGGCCGCTAGGTGGGCTCTGCATTCTGCGCGGCTGCATGCCGAGCAAAGCGCTCCTGGCCTCGAGCGACGCGCTTCAGGACGCGCGAGAGGCAGTCGCGCTCGGAGTGAGCGCTGCGGGACTGGCTGTGGACGTGCCGTTTATCGCCGCCCGAAAACGTGCGCTGGTTAAGGAATTCGCCGATTACCGGATCGAAGGAATCGAAGAGTTTCCACTTTACCGAGGTCCGGCGAGGTTTCTGTCGCCGACCGAGCTCGCCGTCGGCGAGCTCGTTCTAGCGGCGAACACGTTCGTCGTTGCAACCGGAAGCGTGGTGGAGCCAAGCCTGCTTCCGGGCTTAGAATCGGCCGGTTACGTCGACAGCGATGCGGTGCTCGAAATCGAAACGATTCCGGAGTCGGTGGTGGTATTGGGCGGCGGCTACACGGCGTGTGAGTTGGGTCAGTTCCTAGCTCGGATGGGTGCGCGAACCACGATGCTGATTCGCAGCGGTCATTTGCTGACGCAAAGCGACGACGACATCGGAAACGCCTTGACCAAGTACTTTCGGGAAGAAGGCATCGAGGTTCAAACGCAGACGACGCTGCTGAACGCCGAACGTCGCGGCAACAAAAAGGTCGTTCGTTACATGCGTGAAGGCGAGGAGCACGAAGCAGTCGCCGACGAGATCTTTTACGCGCTGGGACGTGCGCCGAACGTCGGGGGCCTCGACTTAGAACAAGCGGGCATCGCCTACTCAAAAACCGGCGGCATTGAAGTAGACGGAATGATGCGAACGAGTAACCCAAACGTCTACGCGGTGGGCGACGTCACCGGTGAGTACATGCTGGTACACGTCGCAATTTATCAGGGTGAAATTGCCGCGCGAAACGCCTGCCTGGACAGCAACGAAGAAGCCGACTACCGTTTGGTCGGGGCACACACGATTTTTAGCGATCCGCAAGTTGCTGCAGTAGGGATGAGTGAGAAAGGGCTGCGTCGCGACGGAATCGACTATGTCAGCGGCCGCTACGATTTTGCGGAGCATGGCAAGGCGCAGTGCCTCGCCAAGACCAAGGGCTTTGTCAAGATGATGGCCGACCGGCATACGGGGCTCATCCTCGGCGCCTCGGTCATCGGTCCGCAAGCTTCGGAGCTGATACACGAGGTGATCGTGGCGATGAACTACCGGGCCACGGTGGATCAGTTCATGCGCATTCCCCACCTTCATCCGACCCTGTCGGAGATCTGGACGTATCCTGCTGAGGCATGCGCGGCGATGCTGGGCAAGAAGGTGCCCGGCGACGAACAGCTTGAGCTGGCGACGAGCGTATCCCGTGACTGAGACGCCGGTTCGTCTACGCGCGGCGATCGTCCAAACAAAACCCTTAAAAGGGCGCTACGCGGAAAACCTCCGGGCTACCGGCGACGCCTTCGCTCAACTTGCGAGCGATCCCCCACAATTGATCGTGCTGCCGGAGGCTGCGTTAACCGGTTACTTTCTGGAAGGCGCGGTCTACGATTTGGCGCTGCCGGCCGCGCGCTTCGTAAGCGATCTAGCACGGATGTGGCGCGAATCGGGGAGTACGAGCGCCGTTGACTTGGCGGCTGGGTTCTTCGAAAATGACCGCGGAACGTACTATAACAGCGCCGTCTACGCCCACGTCGATCGCGATGGCGAACGCATCCTCCATCTTCATCGAAAGATGTTCTTGCCGACCTACGGAGTCTTCGACGAAGAACGCTTCCTTTCGCGTGGTCGTGAGCTGGGTGTCTTTGAAACGCAGTTCGGCCGGATGGCGCTGCTCGTCTGTGAAGACGCCTATCACGCGATCGTTCCGACGATCGCGGCCATCAAAGGCGCACGCGTGCTGATCGTGCCGAGTGCCTCGCCGGGGCGCGGAATCGAGGATAAGGGCGAGCTTAGCAGCATTGCGCAGTGGCGCGAAATGCTGCGCCTGGCGGCGCTCGAGCACGGCATCTACATCATCTATGCGGGTCTCACTGGTTTTGAAGGTGGAAAGGGAATGACCGGGTCTTCGTGCATCGTAGATCCGCGCGGCGTGGTCCTCGTGCAGGCGCCCCCCTCCGAGGCTTGCATCGTGCGAGCCGAACTCGATCTACGCGAGATCGATCTCGCGCGCGCCAGTCTGCCGCTACTCGGCGATCTGGCTGCGGTATTACCCGATCTCCTGTTGGACCCCGAGCTTCCCTTGCCGCGAGCCAAGTGTGACGCTGCCGATCGTTGACGCGCGACGCGCTATGCCCGGCCCTCCAGGCATCGATCCGGCCGTTACGGCCGACTGGCTGATTTCATTTTTGCGCGACGAGCTTGTGGTGCGACGCGCCATTCCACGGGCGGTTATCGGCCTCTCGGGCGGCGTCGATTCGGCGGTGACTGCATTTCTCTGCGCGCGTGCGCTGGGATCCGAAAACGTGTTCGCGATTCGCATGCCGTACCGGACGTCGAATCCCCTCAGCTTAAGCGACGCACAGTTGGTCGTCGAGGTGCTAGGAATTGAGTCCCGAACGATCGATATTACTCCCGCCGTCGACGGATACTTGCAGTTCGAACCGGAGGCCGATGCGCGGCGCCGAGGTAACGTGATGGCGCGGACGCGCATGGTCGTGCTCTTCGACCAATCGGCAAAACTCGATGCGCTGCCGATTGGTACCGGAAACAAAACGGAGCGTCTGCTTGGGTATTTCACCTGGCACGCCGACGATACGCCGCCGGTAAATCCAATCGGCGACCTCTTCAAGACGCAGGTTTGGGCGCTGGCGCGCTACCTCGGCGTGCCGCAAGGTTTGATCGACAAGGCCCCGAGCGCCGATCTGGAAGCCGATCAAACGGACGAGGCAGACCTGGGAATCAGCTACCTCCGAGCCGACGCGATCTTGGGACAACTGCTGCTCGGCTATTCCGACGCTCAACTGGTCGAGCGGGGCTTCTCGAGCGACGAAGTCTCACTCGTGCGCCGCAGAGTGGACGCAACGCACTGGAAACGTCACCTGCCCACCACCGCCATGCTCAGCAATACCGCAATCAACGAGTTCTATCTGCGTCCGGTGGACTATTAAGGTGTACGAGTTTCGTCGCAAGCCGTTCTTCCCGGTGAGTTTGAATCTGGAAGGGCGCCGCTGCATCGTGATCGGGGCGGCGGACGACCGGGAGGCCGTCGAAAAGGCGGCGGCACTGGGCGAGGCCGGGGCTAAGGTACGACGTATTTGCGATCCGGCGACCCTGCGCGATGAAGATGTCGTCGACGCATTCTTTGTTATATCGACCCCGCAGGACGCAGCGCTCTCCGGCCGGCTGCGTACGCTCGCCGATCGTCATCGTTTTTTGCTCTGTTGCATCGACCAGCCGCGCTTCGGATTCGTAGCGATGGCCGCGATCGCAAAAGCCGGACCGGTGCGCGTCGCGATCTCAACCGCAGGGCTGGCACCACGGGTCGGTAAGGCGCTCAAGAACGGGTTGCAGCGAGCCATGGATGCCAAGTTTACCCGCTTTGTCGAGCGGCTGGCGGAGTTGAGGGAACGTACGCACGCCGCCCATCCCGCGCCCGAGAGCTCGAAGCTTCGCCGCGACACGATGATCGCGGCAGCGCGCGGCTTCGAGGCCGACGTACGCTTCAAATATCCGGAATGGATGGACCAAGCTGATGTCGAGCGTTGAGCTGATCGCGATTGGGACCGAGTTGCTGCTCGGTCAACTCGTCGACACCAACACGACGTTCATGGCGCAACGACTCGCAGAAGCCGGCATCGACGTTCGGGAGACCCATACCGTCGGCGATAATCGCGATCGAATAGCGGCGGTGATTCGGGGCGCGCTTGGGCGAGCCGAGGGCGTCGTCACCACCGGTGGACTGGGGCCGACGATCGACGACCTCACCAAAGAGGCTGTCTGTCAAGCACTCGACCTCGAGCCCGAGCTCTACGAACCGGCCCTGCGGCAGATGGAGGCCTTCTTTGCATCCGTCGGACGGGTTATGCGTCCGAATAATCGTCGCCAGGCGGAACTTCCGCGCGGGAGCCTTCCGCTCGAGAATCTCAACGGAACGGCTCCCGGTTTCATCGCGTTCGCGGAAAACGGAAAGTTCGTGGCTTGTATGCCCGGCGTGCCGCGCGAGATGAAGCCGATGCTGACCGGTAAGCTCCTGCCGTATTTGCGCACACGTTTCGACGCGCGTGAGGCGATCTATACGCGGGTCATTCATACCATCGGGCTGGGCGAATCGGAGATCGATCATCGCATTGACGAGCTCTTTCGCGGCTCGGAGAACCCCAAGATTGCGGTCCTCGCGCACGACTTTCGAGTGGACGTAAAAATCACGGCGAAATGCGACTCGGCGCAAAGCGGAGAGGCGGTGATCGTGCCTCTGCAGGGCGAGATCGAGCGCCGGCTCGAGGGCTACGTGTTTGGAAGGGACGCGGACACTCCGGCGAGCTCGATCCACGCACTGCTCCAAGCGCGCCGGCGGACTGTCGCGCTCGCCGAGTCGTTTACCGGCGGACGCATCGCAGTTGCACTCACCAGCGTAGCCGGCTCGTCGCAAAGCTTTGCCGGAGCGATCGTCGCATATGGAAACAGCGTCAAGATCGCGCAACTCGGGGTGGAGGCTGAAACGATCGATCGAGTGGGTGCAGTGAGCGAAGAAGTTGCGCAACAGATGGCGCGCGGAGCCCGCCTGCGTTTGGGAGGCGACGTGGCGCTCGCGACCACCGGTATCGCCGGGCCCGATGGAGGCACCGCGGAGAAGCCAGTCGGACTCGCCTGGTTCGCGCTGGACGACGCGGAAAGCGGCACGCAGAGCTGGCGGTTCGAGTTGACCGGCAATCGCGCTGCGGTTGCCGAGCGCGCCTCAACGATCGGGTTGGGAATCCTGTGGCGACATCTCAGCCGTCAGGCGAGTAACCGATCGCAGCAAGCACTTTTTGGGTAACGAGCGCGTCTTCAAAAGTTGGTAGGACGCTAGGCTTTCCTTCAATCTTGTTCGCGAACTCGTCGTAGAGTTCCATGAGCGGGGGAACGTTGGCGTTGATGCGGGCATAGCCGGCGTAAGGCGATTGCTTGCACTTTAGTTCGTCGGTCGCTTTAGCGTCGACAGAGTAAAGCGCCAGTTCGACGATCGTCGGTCCGCTGGCGACCGCGGTGCGCTCCTCACCATGCAGCGCGCAGGTATAGGCGTCCACCGCAGCGGTAGCATCGGCGGAAACGCGGGCTACCAAGCCATCGCCGTAATCGATGAGCGCAAACGCGCCGTCGTCGACGTTGGACGTAAAAGTGCCATGTTCGTCGGTCCGTAGCGGATTCGCGGTCCTACGAAAGCCGATCGTATGCAGCGGGATGCGGCCTGCGAGCCAGTTCGCGTAGTCGATAAGATGGGAGAGCACTGCACCGGCCAGACCGCCCCCGCGCTCGCGCTCGAACCACCAGCCGCGCGGACGTCGCTCATCGCGACGTAGCGATGAGCGTAGCAAGGTAATCTCGATCTCCCGAAGCGGATCGAGATGGCCGTTGACCACGAGCTCTTTGAGGGCCTGAGCCTCGGGGATGAACCGGAACTCGTGCGCTAAACCGCATGCAGTACCGGCGGTTCTGGCCGCGTCGAGCATGGTTTGTGCGCCGTCAACGCCGAGCGCGAAAGGCTTTTCACAGAGTACGTGTTTGCCGGCAGCAAGCGAAGCCAAAACGTCGTCGCGATGCGCAAACGGGGGTGAGGCGACGGTGACCGCATCGAGCTCGCAACCCGCGAGCATCGCCTCGGCCGAAGTAAAGGCATATGGGACGTTCGCTTCGCGCGCGACGCGGCCGGCGCTCGATGGCGACGCTAGCGCGACTACCTCGAAACGTGAATGATTGGTCAGTGCCGGCAAGTGGGCGGTCACGCCGAAGCCCGCGCCGACGATTCCAACTCGGTAAGGCTGCACGATCATCCTTATGCCGTTCTTTGTATCGCGACCTCTAAGCTATCGATGGCGCTTGCGAGCTGGCTTTCGTCGATAACCAAGGGCGGCGCGATCGCGACCACGTCGCCCTCGACGCCGGATTGCAGAACGATAACGCCTCGCGCGAGCGAGCCCCTGACGACTGCGGCCGCTGCTGCCGCATCGCGCAGCTGGACGCCCCAGAAGAGTCCGCGCCCGCGAATCTCAGTGACCACCGGATGCGCGCGCAGGGCAGCGAGGCGTAGACCGAGCTGCTCCCCGAGCTGCGCGGCACGGGCCGGAAGTTTCAGCCGCTCGAGTTCGTCGATCGTCGCCAGGGCGGCCGCGCAGCCCAGCGGGTTTCCCAAGTACGTCGAAGTGTGCAGCGCTTCGCCGGCGGAGCGCGGCCAGGCATCCATGACTGCCGAGCGCCCGATGGCGGCGCTGATCGGGAAACCGGAACCCATAGCCTTGCCGATGCAAAGGATATCCGGAACCACGCGTTCGCATTCGACCGCAAACCAGCTGCCGGTACGCCCAAATCCCGTATAGATTTCGTCGACGATCATGACGATGCGCAGCTCGTCGCAGATCGCGCGAAGCGCTGCGAGGTATCCGCTGGGCGGGACGATGCAGCCGGCTCGTCCCTGGATGGGCTCGATGACCACGGCGGCAATATCGCTTTGGGCTGCGAGCAGTTCGCGGGCCTCCGCGGCGGCGCGCTGCGCGCTAATCCCGGTCGACTCGTTTGGAAACGGCAAGAGTACGGGCCCCGCGGGAAGCGCGGCCACGAACGGCTCGCGGAAGCGCTCGATGCCGCCTACGGCGAGGGCGCCAAACGAGAGACCGTGGTACCCACCACGATAGCTTGCGAAGCGTGATCTGCCGGTCGCGAGCATGGCGCTCTTGAGCGCCGCCTCGACTGCTTCCGATCCGGTAGTCGCAAGGAACCCTGTGTCTAATTCCTTCGGCAGAATTTCGGAGAGGCGTTCGAAAAGCCGCACGCGGATCGCCGTCGGATAAACGTCGCCCATCCCGTGCATGAGGTGTTTTGCTTGCTCCGCGATGGCATTGGCTACGCGAGGGTTGGAATGACCGACATTGGCAACGCCGAACGCCGCGGTGAGATCGACGTACCGGTTGCCGTCAACGTCGGTGACGGTTGCGCCGCTCGCCGACTGCCAAAAAACCGGGAAGTCCTCTCCGAGGAAGGTGACGTTGCGTGATTCGTAGGCGCGCAACTGTTTCGCTAACGCGGCGCTCCGCGGGCCCGGAATGCTCACGTTTCGTCCACGATCCAGCGCACGAACTCGGCGACGCGCGGCCTGCCGCCATGAAATCCCCCAAGCGGGGGCGCTTGAAGCGCACCAAATGCGGCAATGCGGGCCGCGCCCGCCTGCGCTGCTAAGTCAGTCAGGTCCGGGCGCCTCTGGTTCACGGCGAGTGCTTCGAGCGTGATACCGTGACGCGCGATATACGATGCCGCCTCTGATGCGCTGCCGACCGAACGAACGGCGAGCGCCCGCGGAAGAAAGAGGGGCGGCTCTTCAGCGGGGGGATCGACCAGCACGAGGTACGTCGAATGCGCATCTGCGTAGACTCGACCGGGGCGTGGTGCGCGAAACGTTGCGAGATCGCGCGCCGCGGCAAGCCGCGCGAGCAGCCGTGGCTCGGCAGGTCCTGGCGGAAACTCGGCAGCCGTGCCGGCGATGGCGTGCGCCAACATTTCGCCGAAGGAGGCAGCGGAAACGCAAGCGCCACTTTCGACGAACAGCACGTGAAGCGAGAGACAGCCTTCGGTATCATAGAGGACCAGGTCGCGCGCCGCATTACGGGCGATCGCCTGCGCAAGGGACGGCTCTTCCAACGCCTCGCGGGTTATGAAACCCGCGCTCGCTTTCGATCCGTAGGGAATGAAGCGCGTCGAAGCGTGAAGTTGCGCTGCAATCCGAGTGAGGGTGACGTCGCTACCGAAGGCAACGACGCCGTCAAAGCCGGCAAGGTTATAGAGGTTGCGTTCGCCGCTCCAGGTCTGCACTGCGATTGTGTCACGCAGCTCGTTCAACTCTTCGGCCACGCTCGCGAAGAAGGCGGCCACGAAATGGTCTTCGCGGTCCTTGACTAAGATCTCGCACTTTGCGCAGAGGGCAAAAACCGCGGGGATAATTGCCGCCCCAATGGTCGTTCGGCTTGAAAGGATGCAGACGCGTCCCAGTGGGAGTGCGTGTGCGGCCGGTCTTCCCGGCCGATGGACGAAGCGATCGAGAATATCGAGGGACCCCAACTCGTCGGCGATGACGGCTTCGATTTCACTACGCTGAAGCGAAGAGAATAGGCGATCGAAAGCATAGTCGACGACGGGAAGTGTGTATCCGGTACGTTGGCTGACCGCATCGCGGGCCCGGACGCGCGCTGGAAAACCAGCATTACTCCAGCGAGCGGCCGCGCCGGCGACCGCGCCGATGATTGAGCGAACGGGGTTCCTAACCATTGTTTCATCTCTTCAGGAGCTTCGACGGCGACTCCCCGAGGTGCCGAAGCGCGACGCGGCAAAGGGGCGATGCTAATGAGGAATCCTTGGTTGACGCGCCTTTTCTTCGCGCTGGTTGGCGTGATGGCCGTCGCCGGGCTTCTAAGCGGCACTGCGTGCACGCGTTGGGGACAGCCTGGCCCGATTTCGCCCACGCTCGCCCCGATATCAACGATTTTCGTGAATGCCAAAACGGGAAGCGATACCTCCGGCAACGGCAGTTCGCCTCGGCCGTACCGAACGATCACTAAAGCCCTCGATGTTGCCGCCACCTCCAAAGCGGTCTCCTCGACGGGCGTAACGGTCGACTTGGCGAGCGGCGACTACAATGCCGCCAACGGCGAACTATTCCCACTGGTTTTGCCCAAAGACGTCGTCGAGATCCTGGGGTCGAATTACGGCTCGGGGCCAACGGCCGGCTCGTTCATTGACGGTTCGGGTCAGGACACGCTTTTCGAGCGGGTGGTTCACGCGGCCGCCGGCACCGAATTTACGACGCTCGAGGTAATACCGACGGCGACCGTGACTATAGACAACGTCTACATCGGAGACGCGACACTCAAGCTGCCGAATTCTCGCGCAACATACACCTCGCTTGACACATTCGGGGCAGTGACTTCAACGGCAAGCTTTGGCGCCGGCATCGTGTCGCCGCTCCGTAACGTTAGCGGAGTGCTAGTTCCGGGAGGATCGTTCGCCTGCAGCTCGTGCTCGATACGTGGGAACGATTTCGGGATCGCCGCGCTTTCGGTGCCTGGTAGCGCGACGCCGCAGCCATCGGCGACGCCGTCATCGCCCTCGTCCCCGACGCCCGCGCTGGGACCCACGATCACGTTGACCCATGCCGCCGGGGATAGCACGATCGCCGCTAAAGTCGTCGACATTCTCACTGACGGGAGTGTCAACATTGACGCATCGGGACAGAGATTCGAGCTTGGCCAGTACGCCTATGAGGACGCGTTGCCGGCGGTTGTGCCGGTGTCGACCCGCGGAACCGTCGATTTTGGCGGGGGCGCAGCTAACTCGGGCGGCGGCAACAACTTCATCGGCGCGCGAGTCACGGAGATTGCAATCACGCGGCGCTTTGTCACCGTCAGCGCGCTGGACTGTACCTGGAATCCGGCGCAACAGGGCGCCAACCGAAGCGGCGCATATATCGTGCAGCGAACGTTCGCTTCCGGCGCGAGCGGAAGGAACGTGACGATTCTGTCCAATGCGGTCGGTTCGACGGTTACGGTCGGTCCGGCGCCCGTGCCGACGCCAACGCCGACGGTGACGCCGTCGACTGGCCCTAGCCCAACGGCCACACCTACCTAAGCACGAAAGATTACCGCCGATGTCCGATGTGTTGCAGAAGATCTATGCGGCGAAAGCCGCGCTGCTGGAGCAAGAGCAGCTTCTCGAGCCCTACGATGGACTGCGCGCGCGTGCCTCGGCTCGCGTGCCGGAGCGCCGTGGTTTTCTGGCGGCGCTCGAGCGCTCCGGCGGTGGTGCGATCGTTGCCGAGATCAAGCGTGCTTCTCCATCGGCCGGTTTGATCGCGCGCAGCTTCGATCCGGCCCTAATCGCGCGCACTTATGACGCGGCTGGGGCCGATGCGATCAGCGTCATCACCGAGCGGGATCACTTCCTCGGAGAGCTCCCGTATCTCGACGTGGTTCGCGCAAAGACGTCACGACCGTTACTACGCAAGGATTTCATGTGGACGCGCTATCATGTGGCGCAATCGGCTGCGTATGGCGCGGACTGCGTGCTGCTGATCGTGGGCGGTATGGACGATATGGCTCTGCGCGAGTCGATCGCCGAGGCTCGAGAGTATGCGCTCGACGTGCTTGCGGAAGTGCACGACGAAGGCGAGCTGCAGCGCGCCGTGGCCGCGGGGGCCACGCTGGTAGGCATCAACAACCGCAACCTGCGGACACTCGAAACCGATCTCGCGGTCAGCGAGCACCTGCTGCCGAAAGTCCCCCGGGACGTTTTTGCAATCAGCGAGAGCGGGATGCGCGATGCTTCAGACGTCGCCCGCCTGCGGGCCTCGGGCGCCCGCGGCTTCCTGGTCGGCGAGGCTCTCATGAAGGCCGAGGATCCTAAATCGCTGATCGCGTCGTTCCGCCGGGCCGCGGCTGGAGATTCGGTCGCCGCCCGCTAGGGATGCGCTCGATACGCGCATGCACCTACAAAAGAAGGAAGAGACTGGTGCCGACCACCGTGCCCAAGACCGCAACCGCGGTGGGCGCGTTGGGGCGCCCGAATGACGAAGCCGCCAGCGCGCCCAACCCGAGGGCAACGATTCCCGTACCCGGGTAGATTTCGCCGTGCTGCAGATCGCACGTCAGCAACACACCGGCCAGTGCGAAGAGGAAGATAATCAGCGGCGAGGCGCGCTGCTCGAGCACGACGGCGACCAATAGCAAGATAGCTGCGGCCAGCAACGCCTGAAGCGGCGCGAAAGGCTCGCCGGCCATCCCGATTCCGAGAAAGAAGGCGGCTATTGCGACGGCACGCAGCTGCGTCATGGGCGACTCTTCTCGCCCTAGCAAGCAAGGCCCGCTGAGTGCCGGGGCACTAGTAGCAAGGCGTCCCGAGGAAGGCCTGGTAGTATATTCACATGACGACGATAGCGAATCGGCCGCTCGACGCGGTCGCCCCCTTCAAAAACGAGCAGGTCAAGAGTTTCAGCGATCCCGCCGAGATTGCAGCGATGAAAGCCGCGCTCTCCGCCGTAAAAGCGGACTTCGGCAAGGAGTATCCGCTCGTTATCGGCGGCCGCAAGGTCGAGACCGCGAAAAAGATACGATCCCTCAATCCGGCCAACCCCGAGGATGTCGTCGGTCTGGTAAGCAGCGCATCGAAAGAGCAGGCGAACGAAGCGATCGAGGCTGCGGCACGCGCCTTCGAATCCTGGAAACAGGTCCCGATGGCCGAGCGCGCCGCCTGCATCTTCAAGGCGGCGGGGCTGTTGCGCGAGCGGCGCTTTGAATACGATGCGCTCTTGGTTTACGAGGTTGGAAAGAGTTGGGTCGAAGCCGACGGCGATATCGCCGAGGCGATAGACTTTCTCGAGTTCTACGCTCGCGAAGCCCTTCGCTATGCGCAGCCGCAGCCGGTCGTGCCGCTGGAGGGCGAAGCGAACGAACTTATATACATTCCTCTCGGCGTCGGCGCCGTAATTCCGCCGTGGAACTTCGCCGGTGCGATCATGATGGGAATGACGTCGGCCGCTATCGTTTCGGGCAACACGGTGGTGGTCAAGCCGTCGAGTGACTCTGCCGTTATTGCGGCGTGGTTCGTGGATCTGTTGGGCGAGGCCGGCATTCCGCCCGGTGTAGTAAACTTCATACCGGGATCGGGTAGTGAGATTGGCGACCTGATCGTGGCGAATCCAAAAATTCGCTTCATCTCGTTCACCGGCTCGAAGGAAGTCGGGCTGCGGATCAACGCGTTGGCCGCGGAGACGAAGCCGGGGCAGAAGTGGATCAAGCGCGTCGTAGCAGAGATGGGGGGCAAGGATTCGATCGTCGTCGCCGCCGACGCGGACGTGGACGCGGCCGTGGAAGGCGTAGCCGTTTCGGCCTTTGGCTACCAGGGGCAGAAGTGCTCGGCCTGTTCGCGCGCAATCGTCGATGCAAAAGTCTACGACGAGTTCGTGGATAAACTTAAACGCCGTGTGAGCGGCATTACGGTTGGAGATCCGTCCGATCCGGCCAACTACATGGGTCCGGTCGTAAACGAAGGCGCTCTTCAGTCCATCGAGGGATATATTGCAAAGGGAATCGCCGAGGGACGATTGGTCTCCGGAGGTAAACGCCTCGGCGAGCGCGGGTACTTCTTGGAGCCCACGGTCATCGCAGATGTAGCGCCCGATGCTACGATTGCGCAGCAGGAAATCTTCGGGCCCGTTTTGGCGGTGATCAAAGCGCGAGATTTCGACGATGCGATGGCAATCGCCAACAACACGGAGTTCGGGTTGACCGGCTCGCTTTACACTAGCGACGAAGAGAAGATCGCGCGCGCGAGAGATGAATTTTTCGTTGGCAACCTTTACTTCAACCGCAAGAGCACCGGCGCGATGGTTGGCGTGCACCCGTTCGGCGGGTTCAACATGTCGGGCACCGACAGCAAAGCCGGAGGTCGCGACTATCTCCTGCTCTTTATGCAAGCCAAGACCATCTCGCGAAAGGTCTAGCGCGGCGAAGGCTTTTCGAATAAGAGGTATGGCGTTAACCGCATGCGGGCGGGTGCGGTTGGCTACGTCGCTCTCGACGTTGAGCCTGGTAGGCTGCATCTACGCCCCCGCGAATGGCATACACTAGCTCCGCCGCAGTTGATGTCGCTCACGGTTATGCGCGCTCGAGACCCCTTCGAAAGACCGGGGATCCATTCTTTACCAGTGTCTCAACGCTTACGCTCTGCCACGGTATTCGGGCGCTGTTTCTGCAATCGCGTCCGCCATTTGGAACGAGTATCAGCGACGAGATTGCGATGCGCGAGAACGGTATGGTCGCTGTGGCAAGATACTCTTATTCACGCGGCATGGCTCCGGATCCGCGAGCCGAGATTTCGCTGACCTCTCTTTGCCCGCGCAAAGCGGGAAAGAATTGAGTCAGGGGGACCTGCGGAAGCAGATTTCGAGCTTGTTCCCGTCGCCATCTTCAAAGAACGCGGCATAGTAAAACGGAGTGTACTCGACGCAAACGTGAGCCGGCTCGAACGCCAATGCCCCGTTGTTCTGCGCGATCGCCGCGAGCCGATCTACCTCGGCTTCATCGGCGGCGCGTAATGCGATCCGGGTTCCATTTGGGCGGTGGTGCGGATCTAAGGATAGCGCGAAGAACGCTTTTGACCTCGATCCGTCCGGATGGAGATAGCAAATCTCGGTTCGATCTTCCGCTACGAGCGAGTATCCCATCGCGCGCAGAAGCGCGTCGTATAGGCCTCGCACCTTGGTCAGATCGCTTACCCGTAGGTCCACGTGGTCGAACAGCATGGTGGCCTCCGTTCCTAAGCAAGCGGGCAGTCGCCCAAGTTGGTGAAGGTTTGATGAGAGGGAAGGGGCCGGTGCAACCGGCGAGCCGGCGTCGGGGTTTCAGTCCCGGTAGCCCGGCTCTTGGAGAGGTCGGAAAGCCGTTTCAAGGCTTTCCTTGACACGCTCTAGGCGCGGCGATATGATAGCCGTCGTGCCTTGACCGACAGGGGTCGGTCGGGCGAACCCGTATCATCGTAAGACACTTGGCATCCAGCGTAGTCGGCCGACTCGCTCTAGGGCGCCACGGGTTCGAAGTGCGTTCCTTGAAAACTGAACAGTGCAGCAAGCGCATAAGTCTGTGGGTCTCCGACGTCATAAAGACAACGTCGTTCTGGCAATGTCTTTTGAGTCGCGAGATTTCGTATATTACATAGAGATTGAGGGCCATTATCAAGGCTCCATAGTTTTATTATGGAGAGTTTGATCCTGGCTCAGGACTAACGCTGGCGGCGTGCCTAACACATGCAAGTCGAACGAGGTAGCAATACCTAGTGGCAGACGGGTGAGTAACACGTGGTCAACCTGCCTCCGTGTGGGGGATAACTAGCCGAAAGGCTAGCTAATACCGCATACGATCGCCGAGGGGCATCCCTTGGCGATGAAAGGAGTAATCCGCACGGAGAGGGGACTGCGTCCCATTAGTTAGTTGGTAGGGTAACGGCCTACCAAGACTTCGATGGGTAGCTGGCTTGAGAGAGTGACCAGCCACACTGGAACTGAGACACGGTCCAGACTCCTACGGGAGGCAGCAGTGAGGAATTTTCCGCAATGGGCGCAAGCCTGACGGAGC
>JBAVTZ010000150.1:0-2587 GCA_049696515.1 Candidatus Cybelea sp.
TGCGCCGGCTTGAGTAGAGCGAGGCCGGCGACTACGTCGTCGGGCAATACGTATCGCACCGGGAGGTCGCGCTCGCGCGCGATTCGGTCACGCAACTTCACCAATTCACTAAGGATGCCGAGCTCGCGACGGCTCATTCGCATCGCTCCCGGGATACGAAGGTATGCGCGCCGCTCGTCCATCCGATAACGCTCGATGTCCCCGAGCTCTTCGCACTCCTCGTAGACCCAATCGTAGCGACCCTTTTTTTCCAGCAGCGGGCGCTCGGCATCGTAAACCGGTAACAGGTATGCGACGTCACCGACGAGATATTCCACTTGCCGCTCGGAGAAGGGCCGCGTCGACCAGTCACTGACCGTTTGCGACTTTGTCAACCGCACGTCGCACAAGCTGCGTACGAGATCGGCCAAGGAGACCTGCATGCCGTAGCCGAGAAACGCCGCTGCAATTTGCGTGTCGAAAACACGCGGGGGTACGAGGCCGAAGCGATCGGCAAAGATCTTCAAATCTGCGGAGAGGGCGTGACCGACAACGGTCGTTTGCGTCAGCGAGAGCGCAAGCTGCTGCAAATCCGGAAGTGCCAACGCATCCACGATCGCCGCCCCATCGTCGAAGGCGAGCTGGACGACCATCAGACGCGGCGAGTACGTTCGCTCGGCGTGGAACTCGGTATCGAGCCCAACGCGAGCGGCATCGCGGACGCGAGCGCAGAGGCGCTCGAGCGCGGGCCGATCGTTGACGATCAGCGGCGTGGTCACGGCGAAGGCGGCGCCGACGGATGGTGGTGGAAATGGAAGTGCGGGCAACTGTGCGTTTCGCAGTAATGGCGTGCATAGCGGCGTGCTTGCATTTCGTAACCGTGCACGGCGACGGTGACGCGGTCGCCGAAGATCGTAAGCGCGGCGCAAATCGGAATCGCGATCGCGCACATCGTCCAGACGTGCGTCCAAATAGGAATTCGAAAGGTGGCGGCAGTCGCAGTCGCCACCGTCCCGCCGAAGCCGGGGATGACGCGAACGCCCAACAAGAAGGCCGGTGACCCAACCGGGAAACGCTTGACCCACGCCGGCAACCGATAAAGATAGTCTTCTAGGTTGAAGAGCCCCGAAGCGCGCAGATTGATCCAATAGCCAAGCAGCGCCGCCAGGACGAGGCCGACCGTATCCACGAGCGTACCCTTCACGGGTCCGAAGATCGCCCCGTTCATGATGGCGAGCGCGTCGGTCACCGAAAACGGCGCCGAGGCAACCAACGCGAAAATGGCCACCGCGAGCGGATAGGCGAGCGGACCGATCGATCGGATCTCATGCTCAACGCGCGGCTGGTGACGGATGACCCAGAACGCCAGTGCGAACGAAGCGGCCAGCAGCGCGAGCCCGGCAGCCCGCCGAAGGTAACGATTCAAGCGATGGTAGTAAGGGCGGTCATCACATTACTGTGCGGTGTTGGGCTCTATGCCTCACTTTTCATGCTTGCGAAGAGCCGCAAAGCCGAACGCGGCGAGCTTCTGGAGCCGAGCGTAGTTGAATTGCCCCGAGGCCGCCTATATGGCGGGGTCCAAAACTCCTTGCTCGGGTCGCTCTACTACCCAGCCTTTGGACTCGCGATCTGGTGGGTGCGAAGCCCAATCGGCATGGTGGTCCTGCTTGCGGTAGTGCTTTTGGCCGCGATCACGTCGGTCGTACTGGGCTATTCGTTACTCTTCGTCACTCGACGCGAATGCTCGTACTGCTGGACGGGGCATATCGTCAATTTGACGCTCCTGGTCCTCTATTGCTGGTTATTTGTCTCCAACATATTGAGTCGGGGCATCTGATTTTGGTATTATCGGCCTCTCTGGTCAGGCCGGCTCAAACGCCGAAACCACCGGAGGAGAGGGGCCGGATCGTAGCGTTAGTTCTACGGTCCGGCGAACGGCAGAGAGATAGGGGGCTGCGCGAGTGCGCAGCCCCTCTGCTTAGAGCGAGCGAACATCCGCGATCATGGCGCCATAGGCCGGGTCCTGCGTAGGAGTCGCTGCGAACCATGCCTCGAGCATCTCCTCGGCCATCGTACCCGTGGTAGCGCGCAGGCTCAGGCAGAGGACGTTGGCATCGTTCCATTCGCGTGCGCCGGCGGCCGTAGCCGCGTCACCGCAAAGGGCCGCACGAATCCCCGCCACCTTGTTGGCCGCGATGCTGACACCGGTACCGGTCCAGCAGCACAGCACGCCGTATTGAGCTTCCCCGCGGGCGACCGCCTGTGCCACCTCGCGTCCCACCGACGGCCATGCGTCATCCGTACCCTGGGCAAGCGCACCGTAGCGGATGACCTGATGGTCGTGCGCACGCAGCCATCGCTCGATCACCTTGGGAAGTTCGCCCGCCATGTCGCTGCCGAGTGCGATTCGCATCGAGAGGTTTTCGCCATGAGGTGGCGGGAGACTAGCAACTCGTGGCTAGTAATAGCGTGCGTTTGGCCGCAACCGTGATCCTCGCGCGGCCGCCTTTTGAAGTCTACTTGACGCGCCGAAGTACGAGCAGTGCCTTTGCGCCGGACGCGTTCGTCTTTCCCGGCGGTACGATTGAGGCTCAGGATGGTTCGGAGG
>JBAVTZ010000151.1:0-7650 GCA_049696515.1 Candidatus Cybelea sp.
GACCCCATCCGCGCGATCCTGGCGCGGATCGATGCCCTGGCTCCTAGAAAGAGCGAGCGGTGACCACCTATCATTTCATCGGCGTTGGTGGCATCGGCATGAGTGCGATCGCACGTATCCTCCTTGCCCGGCACGAGGCCGTCTCGGGCTCGGACGTGTGCGTTACGCCGTTAATCGAGGAGCTCCGTCTCGAGGGGGTTCGCGTCGCGATCGGTCACCAAGCGCGAAATGTACGCGACGCGCACACTGTGGTCGTTAGCTCGGCCATCGATCGGCGCAATCCCGAATACCTCGCGGCGATCCGCAATGGAATTCCCCTCCTCCACCGGGGCGAGATGCTGGCGCGCCTGATGCAAGGGCGCCGCGGAATTG
Source organism: Candidatus Cybelea sp. (assembly GCA_049696515.1). Taxonomy (GTDB): domain Bacteria; phylum Vulcanimicrobiota; class Vulcanimicrobiia; order Vulcanimicrobiales; family Vulcanimicrobiaceae; genus Cybelea. The sequence goes on from JBAVTZ010000151.1 coordinate 373, forward strand.
CGGTCTGCGGGACTCACGGGAAGACGACGACCACGGCGATGACGCACGCCGTGCTGCGCGCCGGCGGCATCGACGCCGGTCTCGTGCTGGGTGGGATCGACGGCTCGCTGGGGAGCAACGCCTATGAGGGTAGCTCGCCGTGGTTCGTAACCGAGGCTGACGAGTCGGACGGGTCGTTTGCGCTATTGGAGCCGGCCTTGGCGACCGTCACCAACATCGAAAACGACCATCTGACGAGTGACGACGAACTGCCCGCGCTCGTGCGCGCTTTCGCCGAGTTTCTGGCGAAGCTGCCCGACGACGGGCTCGCCGTCATCGGGATTGACAACCCGCTCTCGGCGTCGCTGACTTCCCACGACTTGCGCGCCAGCGTGATTACTTTCGGGTTGGATCCCCGCGCGTGGGTGCGCGCCGCCAACCTGAAGTTCGAAGACTTCGGCTCGACCTTCGACGTGCTTATCGGTAGCCGGCGACTCGGGAGCGTCTCACTGCGGGTGCCCGGTACCATGAACGTTCAGAACGCGCTCGCCGCGATTGCGGTTGGGCATACGCTTGGCCTTCCGTTTACGCGCATCGCGACCGCGTTGCACGCGTTCCGCGGCGTACGCCGCCGGTTCGACATTTTGGTATCGAGCGAGCGGATGACGATCGTGGACGACTACGCACACCACCCAACCGCCGTCCGAGCGACGATCGCCGCGGCTCGAGGCCAGCATCGGGGTACCCTCGTGGTCGCCTTCCAGCCGCATCGCTACACACGAACCGCATTTTTGGCTCGCGAATTTGCCGACGCGCTGCGCGATGCCGATCGCGTCTATCTCGCACCCGTTTACGCTGCGTCGGAGCCGGCGATTCCGGGCGTGAGCGAACGCTCGATCGGAGATTTGCTCGCGGCGCTCGGCGCCGGTGTGAACTACGTTACGCGGGTTGAAGATTTGGAAGACCGGATTCTCGCCGAGGCTCCCCCGGGTGCGATGGTCCTGATGCTCGGCGCCGGAAACATCACCGAAGTCGCGGCGCGGATGGCCGAACGCCTTTCCACTGCCGATGACCGAGCCGCAACTGCGCGAGCATGAGCGTTACAACGGCCGAGGCACTTCGTAGCCTGCTCGAAGATTCCGATCGTGAAGCGCTGCGCGCGATATTGGGCGAGCGCGTACGCTTTGACGAACCGCTTGCGCCGTACACGTCGTGGAAGATCGGCGGACCCGCCGATGCGCTGGCAACGGTGCAGAGTGAAGACGAACTGGCGAAGCTTATGCGTTTTTGCATGCGGCGTAGGCTGGCATGGTGGGTGATCGGCGGCGGCAGCAACGTACTGGTCGGCGACGGCGGCGTGCGGGGCGTGGTCGTTCGCCTAGCCGGCGACTTTGCTGCAGTGGCGGTGCGCGTCGAGGATGGAAGGGTTATCGTCGAGGCCGGTGCTTCGGCCGATGTGGCGCTGGTTACGGCCAAGGCAGCCTCGGCTGGGGCGACCGGCGTCGATTCGCTGGCCGGCATCCCAGGGACAATCGGCGGCTCGTTGCGGATGAACGCGGGTACCGATCGAGAGATCGGCGAGTTCGTTCGCGAGGTTTGGGCGCAGTCGCCCGGCCGCCCCGAGGCGCATCCCGTCAGCGTGCAATATCTTTATCGGCACTCGACGCTGGGTCGCGACGTCGTCGTTTCGCGGGTCGTCCTGACGTTCGCGGGCGGAGAGGTGCGCGATGTACGCGCCGAAATGCAGACGCGCCTCGTCAGACGCAAGCAGACGCAGCCGATTGCACTTCCCAATGCGGGCTCGTGCTTCCGCAACCCGGAAGCCGACAAGGCGGCGCGGCTGATCGAAAGCGTCGGGGCTAAGGGGTGGCGCGAGGGTGGCGCGGAAGTCTCGCGCCTGCACGCCAACTTCATCAACAATCTCGGTGAGGCGACCGCCAAAGACGTCGCCACCCTACTTGCGCGGGTACGGCGCGCGGTGCGGGATCGCTGGGGTGTCGAGTTACAACTGGAAGTTCACTTGGTCGGAGTCTTCATCGATGCAACGTAACGCTGCGAGCAAAGCCAGGGTCGCCGTCGTGATGGGCGGCAACAGCGCCGAGCGGGAGATATCGATCCAGTCGGGATCGGAAGTGATGCGCGCGTTGCAATCTCTCGGATACGACGCGCGTTCGCTCGACTATGACGACCGCTTCCTCGACGCCCTGCGCCAACTTAAGCCCGACGTCGTCTTCATTGCGTTGCACGGTCCCGGCGGAGAAGACGGTCACGTTCAGGCACTGCTCGAGTATCTCTCGATTCCGTATACCGGAAGCGGGCTGGAAGCGTCGGCGCTTTCCATGGACAAGCACCTCACCAAAAAGTTGCTCGCGGCCGAAGGTTTGCCGACTCCGGTTTGGGATCTCTTCGATCTGACCGGCGGGACGTTGCCGCTTCTGCCGGGCGCGCTCGACCTTCCGCTGGTGATCAAGCCGCGCTTCGAAGGCTCGTCGGCGGGCATCGCGATCGTGCACACTCACGAGGAATGGACCCGAGCGATGCTGGACGCCTCGAAGTCCTACCCGCAAATTCTTGCCGAGGAGTATGTCGAGGGGCGTGAGTTTACGTGCGCCGTGCTGGGCGAAGAGGCGTTGCCGATTGTGGAGATCGTCGCCAATCGCGACGGGTTCTACAGTTACGATGCCAAGTACGAACCGGGCGGGAGCACGCATATCGTTCCGGCGCCAATCGACGAAGATCTCGCCGCTCGCCTGCAAATGCTGGCGCTCTCCGCCCATCGGCTGCTCGGCCTGCGCGACTACTCGCGCAGCGATTTTATCGTCGGTCGCGACAATCGTCCGCACTTGCTGGAGATCAACTCGCTCCCCGGCCTAACTCCGTTGAGCTTAGTTCCAGATGCGTGCGGGGCGGCCGGCATCGGCTTTGAAGCGCTAATCGAAAGGCTCGTCGGTTACGCGCTCGCTCGCGCGGAGCTGCGTGACGCGGTCGCCTGATCCGGCCGCGATTCTTATCCAGAACGCGTCCGAAGACTAGGAACTCTTCCCGAACGTATCCGCATCGTCGGCGACGAGCAGATCGAGCCGGGACGTTTCCGGCGGCAGACGCGTGGCGATTGGGTAGCGCTGGACGAACTCTCGATTGCCGAGCCGCTCACCGATTGTCGCCCGCTCTAAGCGAGCGTTGATCTCGGCATAGCGCGCCGGATCGCTGTGTTCGCGGATCCAGGCAGCCACCTTCGCATCGGAATCGGCTTCGGCGATTGCCTCGCGGAGGAGAGCTTCGGGAATGTCGAGCGCTTCGAGCAAGCGCGAACTGAAACCGGTGATTTGGTAGGCGCCGAGGTTGCCGCCGGGCAGCGTCGCACGAAGCTTGTCGACCGTCCTTGCCGCCATCAGGAGGTCGAGCTCCGGCAGCAGCTCGCGCGGGCTGCGCGGCGGGCGCCGGGTAAGGTCGAGGGCTTCCATACGCCGCCTTTTCAACCAGGCGCCCTGCTGAAGCCTCCGGCCGCGATTAGGAGTCGAAGCTTTACGGCTGTCGAAATGAGGATGCGCTCTGACGCATCGGCAGAGCCGGCGGGGGTCCACCCCGCCTGTTGTATCTCGCCGTCTATGGAGGAAATCGTTGCCTACCGTTGTCGATCGTGGTCTCGAGGGCGTCGTCGTCGGGTCCACTCAACTCAGTAATGTCGAGGGGACCATCGGGCGTCTGACCTATCGCGGTTACGACATCGACGATCTCGCGCCCAATGCGACCTTTGAGGAGGTCGTCCATCTCTTACTCTACGGACATCTCCCCAACCGCCACCAGCTCGAAGTGCTCAAGCGCGAACTAGGCTCGTGCCGCGCGCTCCCGGAGCCGCTGGTCAACGCGATGCAGAACGTTCCGAAGACGGCCTGGCCGATGGACGTTCTGCGTACGATTGTGAGCGGACTTGGCCTCTTCTCGCCTGTGAACGCGCACGGCGAGCATCTCTCCGACGTGCATACCGCGATCGAGTTGATCGCCAAGATGCCGACGATAGTCGCCGGCTGGGATCGGATTCGGCGAGGGCTCGATCCAATCGGACCGCGTTCCGATCTTTCGCAAGCGGGTAACTTTCTTTACATGCGCACCGGCAAAGTGCCGCATGCGATCGAGGAGGACGCGCTCGACACCTACTTCGTGCTGCTCGCGGATCACTCGTTTAACGCTTCGACCTTTGCCGCTCGGGTCGCCGCCTCGACTCGCGCCGACATCTACGCTTCGGTAACCGCGGCGCTTGCGACGCTCCAAGGCGATCTCCATGGCGGGGCTGCAAGTGCGGCCTACCATTCGCTGGACGAAGTGAAGACACCCGAGAATGCCGAGCCCTACGTGCGCGACGTGCTCGAGCGCGGGCAGCGCATCATGGGAATGGGACACCGCGAATATAAAGTCCGCGACCCGCGCGCACGACATCTCGAGGCGATGGCCCAACAGCTTTCCAAACAGGTCGGCAGTCGCTGGTACGAAACTGCCAACGCCGTCGAGGAGGCCAGCCGCAAGGTCTTACAAGAGAAAAAACCCGGCAACACGATCTACGCCAACGTCGACTTCTACACGGCGCCGGTTCTCGCCGATCTCGGCATCCCAGGCGACGAGTTTACTTGTATGTTCGCGTGCGGTCGCATCGCCGGCTGGACAGGTCATATCCTCGAGCAGCTCGCCGATAACCGCCTGATTCGCCCGCAGGCAACCTACGAAGGGCCCGCGGCCGGACCATATCAGCCGATTGAAAACCGCGCAGCAAACGGCGTTACGGGCAACTAACCGGATGTTGGTCGTCCCTGCCATCGACCTGCGCGGTGGAAAATGCGTGCGGATGAAGCAAGGCGATCCTTCGACCGAGGTTGAGTACGACGGGGATCCGGTAGAACGCGCGACCGCATTTGTCGAGGCCGGTGCACGGCGGCTGCACGTGATCGACCTCGATGGAGCCTTCGGTTCCGGCGAGAATCTCTCGGCTGTCGAGCGGATCTGCAAGGCAGTGAACGTGCCGGTGCAAACCGGCGGCGGTCTGCGGGCGGTAAAGCACGCCGAAGAAGCCTTTGCCGTTGGAGCGGCAGAGATTATTCTCGGTACGCTGATGGTCGAGGACGAGCGGCTTGCGCGCCACATTATCAACCGCTTTCCTGGGAAAGTGATCGCCGGTATTGACGCTCGCGGCTCGCAGGTTGCCACGCACGGTTGGCAGGAGCGCACGCCGGTCGATCGCGACGCGCTCGTCCGTCGCGTCGCGCAGTGGGGCGTTTCGCGCATCATCTTCACCGAAATCCGCCGCGACGGCATGGGCGAGGGTTACGACATTGACGCGCTCAACGCGGTCGCGAATGCCGCCGAGGTGAAAGTAACTGCTTCCGGCGGCGCACGCAATATCGACGATCTCAAGATTCTCAGACATGCGGTGCCGATGACGGTGGACTCGTGCATCGTCGGCAGCGCGCTTTACAAAGGCACGCTCGACCTGCAAGCGGCGATCGCCGCCGTCGCGTAACCGGCTTCGACCCACGGGTCCCCTTCGACTCCGCTCAGGGTGACACGGTGTCGCGGAAGCGCTACTCGACATACTCGCGCCGCAGTTCGCTCGGAAGCCGCGTGACGATTTCGTAGTTGATCGTATCGGACCAGTCCGCCCAATCGTCGGCGGTGACGGTTGCATCACCATCCGTGCCGATCAACGTCACCAGCGAACCAACCTCCGCTCGAGGGGCGGGCGTGAGATCGATCTCCGTCATGTTCATTGCGACGCGTCCGACGATCGGACAGATTGCGCCGTCGACCGCGAAGGCGCCGCGGTTTGAGAGCGCGCGCGGTACGCCATCGGCGTAGCCGGCCGGAACGACCCCGATGCGCATCTCGCGCGGTGCGTGGAAGGTTCCGCCGTAGCCTACCGATGCACCCGGAGCAATACTCCGAACGACCACGATCTGCGAGTGGTATGAAAGTGCGGGCCGCAAATCGAGCGGTGCTGCCGCCATCGCTTCGCGGGTTTGCGGCGATGGCATCAGACCATAGAGCGCAATGCCGAAGCGCGCCATGTCGAGTCGCGTCTGCGGCCAGAGCATCGCCGCCGCCGAGGCCGCGATGTGTCGAATTGGCGCCGGTTGTGTCTGCAAGAGCGGCGTAACCCGCGCGAGCGCGCGTTCGAACTCGGCTAGCTGGTGCATCGTGTACGGTGAATCCATCTCCTCGGCCGAGGCCAGGTGCGAGAAGATTCCGGCGATCGCAATCTCGGGGAAGCGCAAGAACTCTTCGACGGCGTCGCGCAACTCGTGCGGCTCGAATCCAAGCCGGTTGAGATCGGTATTCACTTTGATGTGGACCGCCGCCAGGCGGTGCTGATTGCGCGACGCGCGGCAGAGCTGTCTTGCAAACTCGGATCGATTCCAGAGCGCCAGCTCGAGGCCGGCGGCCAAGGCTTCGTCGAGAACGGGCGGGGGAACCGGCCCGAGGACGAGCACCGGCGCGGTGATGCCGCTTGCGCGCAATGCCAACGCTTCTTCGATCGTGTAGACGCAGATGCGCGCTGCGAACGGTTCGACTGCGCGCGCGGTTGGCACGAGGCCGTGTCCGTACGCGTTGCCCTTGACCACGAAGGCGGCACGGCGCGGCGCCACGAGTTTAGACAACACTTGCGCGTTATGGCGCAGCGCGCCGATTGAAATCCGCAGACCTCCGATCACGCGTTCCTCGGTTGTTGCAAGAGTTTGACCGTATAGGCGATGGGGAGGCCAAAGAAAAACGTGTGGGCGACGACCAAATTTAGGAATGCGGTCGGGTCGGGGGGCGGCCGGAAGGCATTTCCCGCTAGCAAAATCAGTTGCATGGTCACGTAGACCACGATCCCGTACAGCAAGCCGGAAGCAAACCATCGCTGGTTGAGCGCCGCCTGCCGGACCGCCAGATACGTATAGCCGCCCGCCCAGCCAATGCTAATCACCAGATGAATCGCCAGCCCCAGCCAGGCGAAGACCAAACTGGTAAACGCGACCTTTCCAAAGAGCGTCGAGGCGATAAACTGCCACGCGGCGAGGATGCTGCCATGCTGCGGCAGGATCGTCGTGAGCCACAGGTAGAGCTGAATGGACACGCCCGCCGCAACCCCGGCCAGCAGGGCCTGCGCGACGAGGCGGCCCCATCGGATGGGCGCGTTCGAAACCATGGCCGCTGCATTCGCGCAGCCTCCGAGCGTGCCTAGCCGCCTCCCCATGCTTGCTTGCTCAAGCGCATGCCGCTTGCCTGGCCCGCTGAAGCGATTGCAGCCCTTGCACTCTCGAACGC
>JBAVTZ010000152.1:0-69685 GCA_049696515.1 Candidatus Cybelea sp.
TCCGTACACCGCGACTTCTAGACCTTTGCCGATAGGGCTGCGCTCGCTCAGCGTCCCGGCGTAGTAGCCTACGCTGAAAAGCCCTATTAGGGCGAAGATCAGCGAGGCGACCGTCGAGCCGAACATCGAAAGCGGCAGCATGAAAGCCAGAATCGGAACGAACGAGCCAATCGCGTAGGAAGCGCCCATTGCGACCGGCGCGCGTAAACCGGCATCGTCGGCTTCACGCGGATCGATGCCGAACTCATCGCGCACCATTTCGTAAAGATAAATCTCCGGAAGCTTCGTCAAGCGTTTGACGATCATCTCGGCCTCGTCGGCGCTAAAACCCTTGAGCTTATAGTACGCGACTTGCTCGGCAAACTCGCCTTGGGGATCGCTGGCCATCTCGCGCTTTTCCATGTCGATCGTGGCCTGCACGACCTCGCGCTCCGACTTACGCCCCAGGTACTCGCCGACGCCCATCGAGAGCGCGCCCGCGAGCAGGGCGAGAAAACCGCTGATAAAGACCGCCGCCCGGTCGCCCTCGGCAACGCCGACGCCGGTAATGATACCGAGCGTCGTTAAGATGCCGTCCTGCACGCCGAAGACGATCTCGCGAATGCTGCGGCGCTTTTCGAGCGTACGTCGCTGCTGGGTATCGGGGATGCGCGGCCTTACCTCTTGCCACCCGGGCACGTCGACGATAACGTTTTCGACGGGCGGCGTCAGATCGGCATGGCTCGGTTTGGGCATGCTTGGACCTTGAAGTTCGGTCCGCCTAAGTCCTACGACGGTTGGTTGCAGGCGGCGGCGAGGCGTCCGCGTGCGCCGCGTCCAATCTTCGAGGCATGGCTAGGTTGATTTCGATCTTGACCGTTGTCGCTTTATTGCCGGCAACGCTGCGGCCCGCTTTTGCCGCCGATTGGCCGGTCTTCGGATACGATCCGGCGCGCAGCGGTTTCAACTCGGCAGAACATATCCTAACGCCGAGGAACGTTCACCGTCTGCGCGAGCGTTGGCAGATTTCGCTCGGCTCAGTCGCCGATTCGACGCCGATTCTGCTCCAGCACGTGCGCATCGGCCGCGCGGAGCGACCGATGCTCTTTCAAACGACCAAAGCGGGGGTGACGCTCGGAATCGAGGCCACATCGGGCCGGGTCATCTGGCGTTTCATGACGCACGGCTCGAACATCACCGATTCGACCCCGGCTGCCGATCCTTCGGATGAATCAGTGTACGTGCCGGGCATTGACGGTAAAATCCACAAAGTCTCGGCAGCAAAGGGCCGCGACGAACGAGTTCCCGGATTCCCGGCGCGCATCACGCGCATGCCCAATTCTGAAAAGGACGCCTCGCCGCTCAACGTCGCCAATGGCTATCTCTATGCCGTAACGTCGGGCTACATAGGCGATGCGCCACCCTACGACGGACACGTGGTGAGCGTCAGGCTCAGCGACGGTGCCGCCTCGGTCTTCAACTCGCTCTGCAGCAACGATCGAAGGCTGCCGGGGCCAAACTCGTGTGCGCAGCAACGCTCGGGGATTTGGGCCCGTGGCGGCGCGGTCGTCGATCCGGATCCATCCATGAATGGTCGAATCTATGCCGCCACCGGAAACGGGGATTTCAATGCCAACTCCGGCGGCCACAACTATGGCGATTCGGTACTCTCGCTCAGCGCGGATCTCTCTACATTGCTCGGAAGTTATACGCCGACGGACTACCAACAGCTTCAAGCGGGCGACACCGACCTGGGAAGCACGTCACCGGCCATCCTGCCGCAGCAGGCGTCGAGCCAGACCCCGTGGATGCTCGTTCAAGGCGGTAAGGATGCAGTACTGAAACTGCTCAACCGCGCGGCCCTTCCCGGCGTCGGCAACGAGCTGCAGTTAGTCGATTTACCCAACGGACTCTTCTCTACCCCAGCGGTCTGGACGGATCCGTCCAACAGTGCTTGGATCTTTATGGGATTCCCGGATGTGGTCGAAGCTTATCGTCTACAGACCAACTCGCACGGCGTGAGTCATCTTGTCGGTGTATGGCATTCAAGCCCCGGCCAAACAAACGGCGAAGGCACCTCGCCGGTGATTGCCAACGGCATGGTCTTCGTCGCGTTCGACGGTGCGATTGTGGCGCTCAACGCGCGCAACGGGAACGAACTATGGAGCAGCGCGTCGCCGAGCGCCGGGCGCTCGATCGGGTCCGTTCACTGGCAGAGTCCGATCGTGGTCAACGGTTGGGTTTATTGTGCGGACGAAAACGGTGATCTGACGGCGTATTCGCTCCGTTAAGTCACCGTCTCGAGCAGCGGCTCGATCCCGCGCTCGAGCGCATGTTGCTGGTGCGGCGCGAGCGGCACGAGCGGCGGGATCGGGCGTCCCCAGCCAGAATCGCGGCACAACAGCGCGGTCAAATGGCGCACCGCCGCAACGAACGGCAGACCGCTCAGCGCGGCACGCCGGCGGCTGAGCTCTTTGCCTTGCGATTCGCTGCCGGTGCTAAAGACCGCCTGCGCCAGCTGCGGCCAAAGTACGACGCTTCCCGAGATGCATCCGGCTGCACCGCGCGCGATAGCGCTCGGCAGATCGCTCTCGGAACCGGGAAAGATCGCCAGATCGCGATGGCGTGCGGCGAGCTCGCTTTGCAGCTCCGCGCTGTTCGAGCTGTCCTTCACGCCGGCAATGATGCCCGGAAACGCGTCGGTCAGCCGGTCGACGAGACCCGGGTGGAACGTTACGCCGCTCATGCGTGGAAAGTTGTACAACAGCACGCTGCGCGGCGGCGCTTTTGCGCGCGAAAAGAGCGCCTCGAAGAAGGCGAGTATCCCGTCGTCGGTCGCTTCGCGATAGAAGAAAGGCGGCATGACCAGCGCCGCAGCGAATCCGCATCCAAAGGCTCGGCTCGTTAGACGCACCGCGTCGCCGAGGGAGGCGGCGCCGGTCCCAACCATCATGCGCCCGATCGGCACACCGCTCGATGCCATTGCCTCCATGAACCGCAGGCGTGCGTCCGAGCACAAGGACATCGCTTCACCCGTCGTGCCCAACAGGTTGATGCCGTCGCAACCGCGCCGCAGCAGGTCGCGATAATAAGGAATCGCTTTGGCCGCGTCCGGCGAAAAATCGCGGTCAACCGGCGTGAGAACCGCCGCCCAAATGCCTCCGGTCATTGGCGCGTGAAGGCGCCTTTGAGAAAGAAGGCGAGATTGGCGGGGCGCTCCGCGAGACGACGCATCAAGTACGGAAACCAGTATTCGCCGAAGGGGACCGCGAGCCGGACGCGATAGCCGCGTTCGCGCACGCTGCGGGCGAGCGGTGTGGCGATGCCATAGAGCATCTGAAACTCAAACCGCCCGCGTAGCGGTAAGCCGCGTGCCGCGGCAAACTGCATCACCCATTCGACGATCTTGGCGTCGTGCGTGGCGATCGCGGTATAACCATGGTGCGACAGCGCGAGTTCGGCAAGCTTGATGTAATTCTCGTCCACGGCGCTCTTTTTCGGATAAGCAACCGAGGGCGGCTCCAGATACGCGCCTTTAACGATCCGCACGTTCGGTGCCAGCGGGAGCATCGCGTTGAGATCGGCCTCGCTCCGGTAGAGATAAGACTGAAGGACGAAACCGACACCCTCGTAACGTTCTCGCAACCGCCGGTAGATGGCGAGCGTCGGATCGACGTAGCGGGACTGCTCCATGTCGAGCCGGATCGTGTTGCCGGTCGCCTGCGCGGCCGCCGCGATTTGGGACGCATTTTCGAACGCCATTTCGGGGTCGATGTCGAGACCGACGTGAGTCAGTTTAAAGGCGACATTGGCGTCGAGACGCCGTTCCGAAAAAGCTTGCAGCAGCCGGCGGTATTCGGCGGTTACCGCGCGAGTTTCGTCACGATCCTGCACGCCTTCACCGAGAATCGTGGCAGCGACGGCGAAGCCTTGCGCGTTGACGCCACGGGCGACCGGCAAAAACTCCGCGGTGCTCTCGCCCGCGACGAAACGCCGCGCGCCCAGCCGCATGCCGTAGCGCGTGACGGCATTGCGCACGAGTGCGCTATCGGCTGCAGCCAGAATACCCGCGCGTAACGGTCGATCGAGGACGGAGCTCACGCGCTGGAGGTTTCTGCTATCTTGCCGCGCGGCCTTCGCAACGGTAGGAGTCGCTTACGGCAAGCGGAACCGCGCGTGAGTGAAGGTCGCATGGGTATTGGTCGCCGCGATCCTCGGCTCGGCCATGACGTTCATCGACAGCACCGCGGTCAACGTTTCGCTTCCGGTGCTTCAACGCGAGCTCCACGCTACAACGGGCCAAACCCAGTGGGTGATCGAGGGCTACGCACTCTTTCTCTCGGCGTTGATCCTGCTCGGTGGAGCACTCGGCGACCTGTACGGACGGCGGCTAGTCTTCGCGATAGGTATCGCGATTTTCGCGCTCGCCTCACTGGGTTGCGCGCTTGCCGGCAGCATCGAGGTGCTGATTTTGGCGCGCTGCATCCAGGGGATCGGCGGCGCGCTTTCGACGCCGGGCAGCCTCTCCTTGATCAGTGCGGCGTATAGCGGTGAAGCGCGCGGACGCGCGATCGGGTTATGGTCGGGCTTCTCTGCGCTAACCTCGGCAGGCGGCCCGATTATCGGCGGCTGGCTAACCCAGGCGTTCTCTTGGCGCTACGTATTTGTGATCAACGTGCCGATTGCGATCGCCGTGCTGATCATTCTGGTCTTCCACGTTGCCGAAAGCCGCGACGAATCGGCCGATCGAAAAATCGACCTGGTCGGAGCGACCCTGGGAACGGTGGGGCTGGGGCTGTTGGTCTATGGGCTAATTGCGATGAACGGCGGACGCTTCTCGCCGTTGGCGCTGGCCACGAGCGGAGCGGGACTCGTCGCATTGTGGCTATTTGTGCTCTACGAGCGGCGGACGCCGGATCCGATGGTCCGTTCCGATCTCTTCGCTTCACGAAACTTCAGCGCCGCAAATATCTACACGTTCTTTCTCTACGCTGCCATCGGCGGTAGTCTCTATTTCGTGCCGTTCGTCCTGATCAACGTTCATCACTATTCTCCGACCGAAGCGGGAGCCGCATTGCTCCCGTTCGTCGGAATTCTCGTGGCATCGTCGCGGTGGTCGGGTGGTTTGGTCGCGCGAATTGGTCCGCGGACGCCGCTCTTGTTAGGAGCGATCTTGGCCGGCCTGGGTTTTCTTGCTTTTGCCGTGCCGGGAACTGGCGGATCGTACTGGACCACCTTCTTCCCAGCGGCGACCATCCTTGGGTGCGGCGCTGCACTCTTCGTCGCTCCGCTGACGACCACGGTGATGAACGCCGTTCCGGTGGAACACGCCGGCGTGGCCTCCGGTGTCAACAACGCGGTTGCACGAACGGCAGGCCTGATCGGCGTAGCCCTGCTCGGAATCGTGGTTACCACCGCCCCCTCGTATCTGCAGGGGTTTCGCGGGGCGATGATCGGCTCGGCCTTGCTCGCCTTCGCGGCAAGCGTCATTGCCGCGAGAGGGTTCGGCCGCTTCGTGGCCGCTCGCGCCACTTAGACCCCGCGGCTTTGGCGCCGTACTCGCTCTCCGGGGCTAGCCGCCCTGCTACAATCCGAACAAACTCCCACCCTCGATTATGCGCCACATCGAAAATCGCCGCATTACCAACGACTAAGTCCAATCACGGAGGGCCCTCTTCAAAGCGACTGATCGTGTCGAGGGTATCGAGTGCCCGCATTAGGCTGCGCCCGGCGATTTCATCGGCGAGCGCTCGCAGCGGCGAAGTGCCCTCCAACTTCGCCTCATAGCGGCGCGCGATGAAGAAAGCCAAAGGTATTACGGCAACGCCGAGAGCGGCGTTCGCAAGAAGCCAGCCCGCGCCGGCCGCCGCATAGAGGTCGATGCCAAAGAGCCCCCGCGAAACCACGATCGAAAACGGCACCCACATCAGCGGAGCGAAGAGCAGCGTCCCAATCGTCGCCCATATGCGACGCACTCTCAGCTGCTGGAGCTTCTTCTGGATTGCGACCACGGGTTCGTCGTAGTCGACGCCATTGATCTCGACCAGCTGCCGAATGCCGGCAACGAGCAGCGCGACAGCGTAAACGCCAAGCGCCACCGCCGGAATCAGGAACCGCGCCTGATAGAAGTGATTCGCGGCGAACGATCCCAGCAGCAGGATGCCGATGAAGTTCACCGCGAGCTCGAACGCGATCCCGCCTGAGAGCTGCTTGAGCGAGCTGTCGGCTTTGCGAAAGTTTCCTTGCTGCAACAACAACGTGTCGAGACGCATACTCGCCTCAAGCTTGCGATTGCTTTGGGTCCAGAGTTCTTTGAGTTCGTCGATTTCCATCGCATTATCCGTTTCTAGCGGCAACGTTCAGGTCGCGCCGGAGACGTTCTTTGATTCGCGCGACCTTTGTTGCAACGTTGGTCTCCGAGATGCCCAGAATCGCCGCGATTTCGGCGTAAGAGTTGTCGTCGAGATAGAGGATCATCAATGCTCGGTTGAGTTCGTCGAGCTGGTCGATCGACTCGCGGAGCGCAATCAGACGATCGTCGACCTCCGTCTCGCGCGCGGCGGGCAGGTTTTCGAGCACACGAGCCTCGGCGCGAACGAGGCTTTGCCGCGTGCGTGCCTGCCTTCGGTAGAACGAAATCGCAACATTGACCGCAATCCTATACATCCAGGTCGAGAACCGTAAGCGTTCGTCGAAGCGGGCGTAGGCGCGCCAAAGCTGCACGATCATATCTTGGACGAGATCGTCCCGGCTTGCCGGGTCGCGGCAGTACGCGTGCGCTACCTTAAAAAGGATCCCGCGATGCCGGTTTAGGCGCTCGATGAATGCGTCCTGCGGGTCGTTCGTGCCCATTCCGATCCACTATTCGCCATGTCTGGCGGAAAAATCACAGGCCCGAGATGGCACCGGCAAGGTCGCCGTCCACGCGTCCCGAATGGAGCCCGCCTAACGTGGTACTTATGCCCGCTGGTTTCATCGCGTTGCCGTGGACTCAAGGCGCCGTCGTAGCGCCGTAGAGGACGTGTCAAACTTGATTAAACCGTTGGAGTGAAAGCATGATTTCAGGCTTTGGCAGATGCGCGCTCGGCGGCACGCTGGCTGCGATCCTCGCCGGATGCGGCGCACCGCCTTCCGCCGTGGCACTTCCTTCCGACGGAGCACCTATGGACGCGTTGCGGATTGCGACACGCGCCGCGCACCCCGATCGCGCGCCCTCCTGGATGGCCCCCGAGGCAAGCCACCAGAATCTACTTTATCTTTCCGACGTAGGCACCGACGACGTTTACGTCTATTCGTATCCGAAAGGTACTTTGGTAGGGACGCTGACGGGATTTGCCAACCCGCTGCGCGAGTGTTCCGACCAAGATGGCGACGTTTTCATCACGAATACCGGCGACAAAGACATTCTCGAATACCGCCACGGAGACAAGAGTCCGGTTGCGACGCTGCGGGACCATGGTCAAATACCGGTCGACTGTGCCTTCGATCCGGCAACCGGAAACCTCGCGGTGACGAACTACGGTCCGACCGGTTACAACGTTGGCAGCGTTTCGATTTACAAGCATGCGCGAGGCGTGCCGAAGATTTACAAGGATCCGCAGCTCATCGCCTATCTATTTTGCGCCTACGATAATGCGGGGAATCTCTTTGTCAACGCGCTTAATTTCAACTACGACTATGTCTTCGTGGAGTTGCCCAAGGGCGCGACGAAGTTCGAGAGAATCAGGCTAGACCACAGTTTTATTGGTTGGGGCTCGGTGCAATGGGACGGTAAGTATGTCGCGATCGGAGATGGCTCAACGACCGTCTATCGGTTCGTCGTAAAGCAAAACAAGGCCAGAGAAACCGGAGTGATTCATCTTCGGCGGGCTACCAACGTCGTGCAGTTCTGGATTCAAGGGCGCACGGTTATTGGACCCGACGGTCCCGACGGCGGCAACAAGGATGTTGGCTTCTGGAACTATCCGCGGGGCGGCGATGCGACGCAGACGCTCAGCGGCCCCTTCGAGAATCCGAGTGGGGCAACGGTAAGCCAGGCTTCAGGCGCGCAACGCCGGTAAGGCTTGCTCGAGATCGGCGATCAGGTCGCTGGTCGACTCTAGACCGATGCTGAAACGCACCAGCCGATGGTCGTAACTCGGACGTGCGGGAGCCGGGGCTATGGTGTACGCGACGGCGAGGCTGGTCGTGCCCGCCCAACTGTAGCCGATTTCGAACAACTCTAAGGCATCCACGAAGGCGAAAACTCGCTCGCGCGTCGGCCCGGGTGCGAGCACGATCGAAAAGACGCCCGACGAACCGGTAAAGTCGCGTCTCCAAAACTCGTGCCCTGGAGAGGAGGGCAACGCCGGATGGAGGACGCGTTCCACTTCCGGTCGATCGGCGAGCCAGCGCGCGATCGCCAGCGCCGAGCTTTCGACGGCGCTAAGCCGCACTGCCAGCGTCTGGAGGCCGCGGAGCGCGAGGCTGCATTCGTCGGGTGAAACTGCCATCCCGACCACCTGCCGCGCGGAACCCAGACGCTGGTAGAGCGCGTGGTCGCGAACGGTGATCGAACCCAGCAGTAGATCGCTGTGGCCGCCGATATATTTCGTGATTGCCTGCATCGTCACGTCCACACCGTGCGCGAAAGCGTCGAAGAAAACGCCTGCAGACCAAGTGTTATCCATAGCGACGATCACGTTGTGCGTGTGGGCGGCGGCAGCAATTGCTGGGACGTCCTGGACCTCCATGGTGACCGAGCCGGGGCTCTCAGTCCAGACCAAGCGCGTGTTCTCCTGAATCAGCCGGCCGATTTCCGCGCCGGCGGCGGGTTCGTAGAAAGTCGCGCTGACACCGAATCGCGCAAGCAGCGAGCTCGTAAGGTGGCGGTTGGGACGATAGGCGCTGTGGGGAACCAGGATATGATCGCCGGCTCCGAGCAGCGCAAAGTCGATCAGCGCGATCGCGGCTTGTCCGCCCGGCGCGAGGATCGTGTGCCGGCCCGATTCGAGTTCGCAGATTCGCGCGCTAAGCTCGAGCGACGTCGGCGTGCCGTACAATCCGTACGTATAGCCCACCCGCTCCTGTTCCCAGTCGTCGGTGACCGCAGCGGCGGCCGGAAAGAGCGTCGTTGAGCCTCGGTAGACCGGAGTCGCGAGCGAACGGTAGCCCTCGGGGGCGCTTGCGTCGGGGTGGATGAGTCGTGTTTGCCAGCTCCGGTTCATGTGGCGCCTGGTTCATACCGCGGTGGTTGTAAGCCTGTCGGCTGCACTGGGAGTTCGGCGTCCGACGCCGTAGTCAGCAGCGATGAAATGCTACTTCTTACGCCACGGCATCGCCGTCGATCCGCAAGAGTGGAGCGGGAGCGACTTCGACCGGCCGCTAACGCGCGAAGGTCGCCTCCGGATGGAACGCGAGGCGAGAGCGATCGCCGATCTTTCGCTCGATCTCGACGTCATTGTTACGAGTCCGCTCGTTCGCGCAAAACAAACCGCCGAGATCGTTGCCGAGCGGCTCAAGGCACGGTGTGAACCTGTCGAGGACGACCGCCTGGCAGACGGTTTCAACGTCGAACAGCTCGGCGCGATCCTAAGTGCGCATGCCGGCGCGGACTCGGTCATGCTCGTCGGTCACGAGCCAACGATGAGTTTAACGCTGGGGCAGCTTGCCGGCGGCGCGCATCTGGATCTGAAAAAAGGCGCACTTGCCGGCATCGAGTTCGCCGGCCCATCGCCGATCAGCGGAACGCTCACCTGTTTGATTCCGCCAAAGGTGCTCGTCGCGTTTGGAAAACGATGAGCCGGCGGCAATCATGACTTCTCGCAAAGGCTTTCTCTCGGCGAGCGCCTTGGCGGCGGGCTCGCTGCTCACCCCCAACGAGCTGCTTGCAGCCGGTCAACCCAACGCTACGGAATCGGCAGCGCTCCCTCGGCGTAAGCGAGCTTATGCAATTCGCGAGGACGCGGCGCGGGCACACTTTGCTGCCGGAGTGCCCCGTAACGTTTCCAACGGCGACGAGCGCCGTTACGCGGATAAGCTGGCGAGTTTTTCAAAAACGCTCCCGCACAACGATCTTGGCGAAGTAGAACCGGCCGATTTCGCAACCTTCGTCGCCATCGTCGAACGAGGCGCGCCGGCTGGGTTTAACGAGATGCCCCGCGATTCGCAGGCGGTGGAACGGCTCAACAACCCCCAAGCGATGTATGCTTATGACTTCGTCGCCGCCGACAGTCACGCAACCCACATCATCCCGGCGCCCGCCTTTGCAAGCGCGCGGATGGCGGTTGAGATGGGCGAACTCTATTGGCTCGCCTTGACGCTCGACGTACCGTTTGCGCAGTTCGATACCAATCCGCTGATTGCGGCAGCCGCGGCCGATTTAAACTCTTTCTCCGAACCGCTTGAGGAAGGGCACCCAAAGGCCATCGCCCCGATGACGCTTTTTCGCAGCGTCTTCGCCGGCGCCGCCCGAGGACCGTTCGTCAGTCAATTTCTTTGGCTCGACGTGCCGTACGGTCCGACGAAGCTATCGCAACGCTATCCCGTTCCCGTGCCCGGCCAAGCCTTTCTTACCGAAGCAGAGGCTTGGCTCGCATGCCAACGGGGCGCCGCTGCGCGAGAGACGATCGTCTACGCGGAACCTCGATGGGTCGCCACCAATAGCGATCTTGCCGCCTACGTTCATCGAGACTTTAGCTTTCAGGCCTACATGCACGCGGCGCTGATCGCGCTCTCCTATGGTGCGCAAGCACTCTCGCCGACGAACCCCTATCGCGTTTCGAAAACGCAGTTCGGCGATATCACCTTCGGCAACAAGATGTTCCTGTCGATGATCGCCGAAGCGGCGCTGATTGCTCAGAAAACCTCGTACTTTCACAAGTGGCTGGTCGATCGTCGTTTGCGACCGGAAGTCACCGGAGGGCGAATTCAGTATCAGGCAGCAGGGCGCAAGGAGTATGGTCTTCACCCGGATATCTTTCGTTCCGACGCCCTGGCTCGAACGAAATCGCTGCATGGGTCGTCCTTTCTGCCGGTGGCGTATCCGGAAGGCAGCCCCACCCATCCCTCGTATCCGGCCGCGCACGCCTGCAATGCCGGCGCATCCGCGACCCTCCTTAAGGCGTTCTTCAATCAAGATTTCGTCATCCCGAACGCCGTCGTTGCAAGCGCGGACGGCACCGCACTCGTACCATGGCGCGAGGGCGAGCTAACGCTCGGAGGCGAGTTCGAGAAGCTTGCGGTTAACATCGCCTTTTCACGGCACGCTGCAGGCGTGCACTATCGCTCCGACAGCCTAACGGGATTGCTTGCCGGCGAGGTGCAAGCGCTTTTGTTGCTCGGCGACTACAGCCGAACGTTCAACGAGCAGTTCGACGGTTTCGTACTCACCACGTTCGGCGGCCAAAAAGTGCGCATTCAAAACGGCGCGGTAAGCACGTCCTAGCCGGGCGAGTTCAAGATTTTCTCCATCGCGATCACGTCGACGCGTCTTCCGTCGAAGATGCCGTGCTCTTTGAACGTTCTCGGTCAAGGCGTGGAGGACGATTTTGTGAAAGCCGCCCGCGATAGCCTGCGACTCTAGATCGCGGAGCAGCGCGAATCCGACGCCACGGCCACGGTGGGAGCGTGCCACGTAGACCGACAAATCCGCGATTTCGGCGTGCGCACAGCGGTGGGAAAATCGGTTCAACGAGGCCCAGCCGACGATAACGCCGTCCGCGATAGCGACGAGGACTGGAAATCCCTCGTGATCGTCCCACCACTGCGCGACGTCGTCGAAAGATCTCAGCCCCGTCTCGAGGGTGGCTAAGCGGTCCTCGATGCCTTGGTTGTAAATGCGCCGGATTGCGTCAAGATCGTCCATGCAAGCGCGTCTTGTTGCGGCGAATGCCGCCTGCCTCACGGCGCTTGGACCTGCACCGTCGCCCCGGGGTGGGCCGGGGTTCCCGGTACGATCACCAAATACCGGCGCTGCGCGGGGCGTTGCGGACTGACGAACTGTCGAAACGGACCGATTGCATTGACCACTGCCGAACCGCTCGAATTGGTCTTGAACGACGTCAGCGATTCCAAAGCACCGCTGCCGTCAAGGCGCCGCGAAAGCGCCAGAACGTACCCAGCATTCGGCTGCAGCCCCGTTACGGCAGCCTCGAGAACTTGTACGAGACCCTGATCGAAGAGGGTTACGCTGGTCGCCGGTTTAGCGGCGCGCGTCTGACCGTTCCACGCCGGCGACAGCGTCAAGTGCAACGATTCACCCGCAATCCCAAGCGGCTGCAATCCCTGCAGGCCGTCACCGGACGGCACTGCGTTGGGCACGTAGGCAACAGCTTGCGCCGCCTGACCGATGGGGATGGTTGCGATGACGGTGTTCGTCAAAGTGTCGATGGCCGCCATTTCGTCGGCGTTCTCGAGCCCCACGTACACACGCGTTCCGTCGCCCGACGGCCATATGCCGTGAGGCAACTTCCCGACCGGGATGGTTGCGACTTTCACGAAGTCACTGGTGCGAAAGGCTTGAATCTCGTTTAGCCCGCCGACCGTGACGTAGGCGAACGTACCGTGGGCGTTGTGGGCGAAGTTAACGTGATTGGTGATCGGTCCGGTATCGATCGTTTTTAGTATCGAAAACGGCGGCCGAGCCTCAAAGACTTGAGTCTTGCCGCTATCCTTGAGCGTGAACCAGACCTGCGTCCCGTCGGGCGTTGCCGCGATGTTCGGGCAAAAAGGGCTTGCCTGCGGAACGTGCCCCACGATTTTGTGATCGGAGACCGTAACCACAACCGTCTCGGGGGTGAATGAGGAACAGACGTAACCGTACTTCCCATCGGGGGAGAATATCTGCATCCCCGGACCTTTGGGAACGATGATGCGCGTTTTTTCCTTGTATGTCGTGCCGTCTAGAACCGAAACGTAGTTCTCGCCACGAACGGTGACCCAAACCTCAGATCCATCGGGCGTAAAAAACGCCTCGTGCGGCGAGCGGCCGACGTAGGTAACGTGCTTGACCACATTGGTCGCGGTATCGATAAAGTTGACCGCGTTCGAGCCAACCGCGACCACCGCAATGGTACGGGAATCTGGCGAGAAGCCCATGCCGTGCACGAGCAGCTGTCCGGTATAGAGCGGGCTCAAACTCGCAGGCTGCGGATCACCGAGGCGGATGACGCCAAGAAGTTTGTTACCGGCCGGATCGATAACCGAAACCGTGTTTGAGTACTGTTCGGCCGCGTAGACGCGATCGCGGTGACTGATCGGCACGTCGGGTGCATCGGCCGAAAATGGCGGCTGGCCGGCATACGCAGTCGCGGTCGCGAAGATCACTCCGGCGAGCAACGCGCCAGCCAAATTCAATTTCACGTTATCGCTCCCGTGAGTGTGTCGAGCGCGTGATCCATCGCCGCGATCCGCGCATCCATGCCCATGACGTTGTATCGCGCCGCAATTTCCGACATCGGTTCGTAGGCGACGCTGACGGCGCCGTTCTCCTCCCAAACGAGCAACTTGAGGGGCAGCTCGAGCGCCATGAGAGGAACGGCATCCATCAGCGCGGTTCCGCCCTTGGGATTGCCGAAAATGATTAGCGTCGTCGGCCGTAAGGTTAGGCCGGCGCTCGTCGCCGCGGCGGCCTGGTCGATCGTCGCGAAGATCGTGTTGCCGCCGTCGCGGATCGCCTTCTCGAGGCTCGCGAGCGTCTGCGCATATGAGAAACGACTGCGCTTGGTCATGCGGTGACGGTCTATTGGTTCGCCGGGCGACGGTTTTTGCCTACGCGGGCTAGCGCGCCGCGGCACGCGAGGCCGTATTTGTCTACAAAAATGCCGCAGTGCGGCGTTTCGTAACGTAGAACTGCGCCTGCGTGGCCTTTTCTACGCGCACGAAGATCGGCGGCATCTATGCGCTGCTCCTAGGCGCCAACGCGCTCGCCTGGATTCTGGCTTTTCTCTTTTTTGCGCCGCCGCACGCGCTGCTGCTGGGGACAGCGCTGCTCGCTTACACCTTCGGTTTGCGCCACGCGGTGGACGCCGATCATATTTCCGCCATCGACAACGTTACCCGCAAGTTAATGCAGGACGGCAAAAGACCCGTTGCGGTCGGCTTCTTCTTCTCTTTGGGACATTCGACAATCGTGGTGGCGCTGACGCTCTTGATCGTGATCGGTGCCGGAACGGTTCGCGACCACCTTCCCAGTTTGCAACTGCTCGGGGGCGTCGTTGGAACGAGCATTTCGGCGGGTTTTCTCTTCGTGATTGCCGCCATCAACGGACTTGTACTGGTGGATATCGTCCGAGCGGCTCGTCAGATGCGAAAGGACGGAACTTTTTGCGACGCAACCCTTAACGACTCGCTAGCCCAGCGCGGACTTCTCGGCCGCGTTTTCAAGCCGTTGCTGCGACTGGTCTCGCGCAGCCGCGATATGTACCTCATCGGAATCCTCTTTGGATTGGGCTTCGATACCGCGACTGAAGTGGGGCTGCTCGGAATCGCGGCGATCGAGGCCGGCAAGGGACTACCGATCTGGGCGATTCTGATTTTTCCGGCCCTGTTCACGGCCGGTATGTCGCTCATTGACACGACCGACGGCGTCCTGATGCTCGGGGCGTACGGTTGGGCTTTTCTGAACCCCGGGCGTAAGCTGTACTACAACATGACCATCACCGGGGCATCAGTCCTGATCGCACTGCTCGTCGGCGGCATCGAACTATCGGGCATCGCGGGCGGCGGGTGGGGGGTGGGCTGGCTCGGTTTTGCCATTATCGGATTGTTTGCGCTGAGCTGGCTAGCATCCATAGCGTATCACGCCTACCGGCGTTACGATAAGACTGAGCTTTCGGCGGCAATGCAGCGCGCCGCCTCGAACGGCAGGATCTCGTCAGCGAGCAGCCAGGCTTCCAAATGCTTAACGTATCCACTTCCAAACGAATCGGCCAGCGCGCGAATGTACGAGTCGTAGGAGGCTCGATCGTTCGCCTTGATCAGCGCCGCGAGCGCGCGATGCTGGCGCTTCATATAGCCGGCTTCCAAACGCAACCCGCCATGGACCGCTTCGAGCAGAATATCGCTCGCCGAGCGAGCGGCGTCATCGCGCAATCGTTGCTCGAACCACTCGTCGAGTTCGAGTGGCAGCCGGAGCGACCTCACCGGCCCAAACTTTCCCGAACCTCTAGGGCGTGACATCGGGCCCGCTATCGCCGTGTTCGTGCCCGTGATCGGGATCCGAGCCATCATGGGAGTGCGCGTGCTCGTGAACGGTGCCGTCGTGATGCAGGTGCGTGTGCGAATGATCGTGGGTATGGCCTGGAAAGGCGTCGTCGTGCACGTGCATCGTACCGTTTTCGTGTTCGTGCGGTAAGCTCTTTTCCATGGTCCTCTTACCTCCGGGTAGGCCCATTATACACCCGGCGCGGCTTTACCCGGCTTAGCCGTCCAGTTCGGCGGCACGATCCGTGAACGGCGTATCGCGACGATCAGCAGCACGGCCGATGCCACCATGCAGGTGACGACCGCGCCTAAGCTCGCTTCAGGACCGAATGATCCGCCGGTGAGCAGCGGCGGCCCACTGACGTGCGAGACGAGCGCGCTGGAAAGGAAAGTACGGCCGGAGACTTGCGTGCCGTAAATCGGGCCCTCGAAGAAGTTCCAGGCGAAGTGCAGACCTATTGGAAACCAAAGATTGCGCGTGAGGACAAATGCCGCGCCTAGCAGGATGCCCGCTTCCAAGGCGATGGCTACCGTTGAGAACCACGTGGCACCCGGGTTGGCGGCGTGCACCAGGCCGAAGATCGCGGCGGAGATGGCCAGCGCGATCCACGTCCCGCTCCACTCTTGGGTCAGCCGGAAGATCACGCCGCGAAACAAGAGCTCCTCGATAGCGGCGCTTGGCAGAAGCAGCAGCGCGGCGACCGCCAAATCCGGCGTCACCGCAATCGCAGCCACCCGATAGTGGCCGCTTAAAGCCAGTCCCAGTACGACGACCGAAAAGAGCGCGGCACCGAGTGCCACGCCCAGGAGCAAATCGCGCACCGCGTTGTGCGGATCGAATCCGATCGCCGCGGGCGGATTTCCGGTCGTACGTCGCTCGACTACGATCATCGTCGCTAGCAGCAAGGCCATGATGATCCAAGTCACGACGACGGTCAACCAGGTCGAATGGTACGGCCGCATGGCGAGCACGAGCGGCGTGGTGAGCAGGGCAAAGATCAAAATTATCAGACCGAGCCGCACCAGCGGAAAGCCTAAGAAACGCCGCATCGTTTTCGAGTACGTGGGCTCGCCGCCCAATGTTTCGGGGCTTGACTTAACGAGCCGGTGCGCGAAGGCTAGAGCCTAGGCCGAGGGTAGACGGCAAGGCCGGCCGGATTAGGAATGCTGATCGATTCGAACGGCTGGGTCTTACCCTTCTTGTAACCGGCAACATTTCCGGGAGAGTGTAAGCTGTTGCCGACGAAGAGCTTCCCGGTTCGCTCGAATGCCAATGTATAGGGTCCCAAAAGCCCATCGGTAATCGTGACGAACGGGGAAGTGTCACCCGGATGGAAGCCGAGCACGGTATCGTTCCGGTTGTTTGCGACCCAGAGGTTGTTGGCGGGATCGATCGCGACGCCGGTCGGATCGTCCAAACCGCTCAGATTGAGGGAACTTGGCGTTGTCGAACCCTTGGGTACTTTCCAGACCACATTCTCAAGGGCGTCGCCTACGTAGAGGTTCCCACGCTTGTCGATGGCGAGGCCAACGGGAAGATCGAAACCATTGATCTGCACACTCGGACTAGAGGAACCTTTCGGATAGACCAACACGTAACACTCGCCAACGCTTGCGCCGCTGGTCACGTACACCACGCCCTTCTTGTCGACGGCGATGCCGTTGGGATCGACGAGCTGCCCTCCCGAGAGCGTTACGCCGGGACTCGTCTGACCAAGCGGGTATTCGGTGACCGTGCTATTCCCATTGTTTGCCACATAGATCGTGCCGTGGTTATCGACGGCCACGTTGACCGGCAGATTGATGCCCTCGGTGATGCTTCCGCTTTGCACCGGGTTCTTCTCGTTTGCGGGAAAGAGCCTAATCGCATCGCTGTCGATGTCCGAAACGAACAAGATTGCCTGTTTTGCGTCCCCGTGAAAATACCCGACGCCACGCGCGGTCTTAGCAGATTGGATTTCCATGGGCGTCAAACCGAATCGGACGTCAACTCGTACCGACTGCATCACCGGCCGCGTCTGCGGCGACAGCTGCGCCGGCGGCGTTGTCGATGACATAGAGGCGCAGGCTGCCAGAACGGGAACGACGAGCAAACTCACGAGTAATGTAAACCGGGATCGCATGAGTACCCTCCTACGGCGCGCGCCACGCCCGAGCATGGCGTTAGATAAGGTTGCCTTGCCTTGTCCATGCCGGTAAGCCGAACCTCCTCCGGCAGCCCGCAATGGCGGACCGTCTTGCGGTCTTTCGCCGGTCTAGCCACCGGATTTGTTTTCGGCGGCCTCGCAAACTATTTTATCTTGCTCGTTCTGCTGCAGCGCAGTGCCGAGTGGCGCATAACACCTTTTGCCGAGGCGGGGCTGGTGTTGCTGCTTGGGGCAATCGTCATTCGCAGCCTGCGGCAACGAGGGTTCGGTTTTACCCCGGCTCTGCTTTCGGGGGTAGCGCTCTCAATAGTTGCGATCTGGCTACTGCTGTTCTGGGTGGTCATTTAGACATGGGCTTATTCGGGGAGATCATAGTCGATCGTGAGCGGCGCGTGGTCGCTAAAACGCGCCCCCTTGTAGATCGAGGCTGCTCGAACCGCACCTTTTAACCCCGGTGTGATCATCTGATAGTCGAGCCGCCATCCAAGATTTCGCTCCCAAGCGGCCGGCCAGTTCGCCCACCACGTATATTGCTTCGGTTCCTTGTTAACCACGCGAAAGGCGTCGACCCAGCCCAAACGTTCGACCAGGACGTCCATCCAGGCGCGTTCCTCGGGCAGGAAGCCGCTGAGGTGACTGTTGCGTCCGGGGCTATAGGTATCGATCACCTTGTGCGCGATATTGAAGTCGCCGCACACGATGTGATTGCCCCCCGAGTGACGCAGTGCCGCCAACACGGCCAGGAGTTGCTCCAGGAAGTTCATTTTGAACGCTTGTCGCGCCGGCCCGGTGATGCCGGAGGGCACGTAGAGCGACGCAACCGTGACCGCCCCGAAGTCGGCTTGAACGAAGCGCCCTTCGGAGTCCATTTTCTCTGAGCCGAGCGCGCGCCGAATCGAAAGCGGCGCCTGCCGCGCGTAAAGTGCGACGCCGCTATATCCTCGGCGCGCGGAATCGACAAAGTACGAGGTAAAGCCTGGAAGTGCGATCGCTTCGGGCGGAAGCTGACGCTCCTGCGCGCGTGTCTCCTGCAGGCAAACGACGTCGGGCCCTTGAGTGGCCGCCCATTGGAAGAACCCACGCCGCGCGGCCGAACGGATGCCGTTGGCATTGAGGGTGATCACTCGCATCACGGTTACCGGAGGGTTTTGCGCAGCTTGATGAGCCGCTCGACTTCAAGGAAGCCGCAGCGCTGGTGGGCCGCTAGCGATGCGTCGTTGTGCACCTCGGTGTCGGAAGCGAGTTCAACAAAGCCCTGCCCACGTGCCCAGCTCTCCGCCGCGTGCATCAATGCGCGCCCGACTCCACGCCCGCGCGCAAACGGCTCGACATACCAGCCCTCGATGTGCGGGACCGGCATCGAATCGCAGCCGTCAGAGAACGAACGCAGCGCGAGTTCGAGAAATCCCAACGGAACGGATTTTTCTTCGGCGATGAATGCGGCCGTTATCGTCGGCACCTTGCGCCCCTCGAGAAACGCGCGGGCCTCGGCGCCAAGTTCGTCCGCGGGCGCATCCGGCCACAGCCGGCTACGAAGGGCCGCCCACCTCTCCGCTTCCTCGTGTTGCATCGAGCGGATCACCATGCCGATGCATGTTCAAGCCGTCGTAAGGCAGGCCTTTTTCCGTGCTATGATGGAGCGCGGCGCTTGAAAGGTGGAGATGCGGGGTGAAGACTCATACGTACGAGGCATGCGTACATTGGACGACGCCCGACGGCGAAGGCACGAAAGGCTATAAAAGCTATCGGCGCGATCATACGATCAATGCGGATGGAAAGCACGAGATTTTGGCCTCGAGCGATCCGGCGTTTCGCGGCGATGCGAGTCGCTACAACCCGGAGGTGCTACTCGTGGCGAGCCTATCGTCGTGTCACATGTTGTGGTACTTGCATTTGTGCTCGGTCAGCGGAATAAGGGTGCTCGACTATCGCGACGTCGCCTCGGGCACAATGGAAGAGAGCGCCGATGGTTCGGCGCAGTTCGTGCGCGTCGAACTGCGACCAATCGTCACGATCGCTCGCGGCAACGATCGCGCTCGCGCGCTCGGGTTGCATCACGACGCGCATCGTCTTTGCTTCATCGCGCGATCGGTCAACTTTCCCGTCGAAGTCGCTCCGGAGATCACCGAAGCATAGCGCCAAGACCGGCGACGGTCTCTTTCTGCGCGAAGGGTTGGTGGAGCTGTCGGGGTACTGCCCCCCGAGTCCAAGAAGCCTAACCGGCGCGTTCTCCAGGCTCAGCCTCGAATTTGTCTTGATCGAACGGACGCCTCGAAGCGTGGCTTACCGTTCGCTGCAGATCCAGTTTCTCGCACGAGCGTCGAATCACGCGCGCGTGCCAGCCCGAGTTGATGACCGGAGGGCAGAGCGGTTCGGGCCGACCCTCTGCGTCCGGTGACTAGCCTAGATTAGGCAGCCAGTGCGTATTCGTTATTGGCAGATATTGCCGTTGCGATCGTTTTAGGAGTGCTCGCAACTCCGCCTGCTGACGCCGACCACGGACCTTCTTGTCGAACCTATTTCAGCCCCGCGACCGACAACGAGTATAACACGCCGAAGCAACCAAGGAGTTTCGGCGCCCCGGAAACCGGCCGCCTTCTATCCCGGTCCGAGTGACGGGCAGCGACTAGGCGCTCGTGCGGGACTCCGCCTTCATCCCATACGCCATCAACGTCGAGACGATCGTCATGATGATGGCACCATAAAGATTCGCGAGCCACGGATTGATTTCGCCGGTGTTATGGAAGTTCGGCGCAAGCCAAACGGTGATCACGAAGAGTATGTAGTTGATGACGATCGAGAAGAGGCCGTGGGTAATCCAGTTAATCGGGAGCGAAATCAGGCGAAGAATTGGCCCGAGCAGGGCGTTTACCACACCGAAGATGATCGCTGCAATAACTGCGGTCCAGATCGTCACGTCGTGGTTGAAGCCGGGGACGTACTTCGCGATGAGATACAGCACGAGTGCATTCACGAGGAACCTGAGCAGCAAGTTCAAGGTTTGTACCCTCCTTCCAGGTCCTGCTTTATCTTTGCGGCTAACGCGGGCGTCATCCCTTTTATCGCTGCAATTTCGTCGAGTCCGGCCCGCCGAATACCGGCGGGTGAGCCGAAGGCTGTCAAAAGGCGTTTCTTACGGACCGGACCGACGCCGGCGAGCGCATCGAGTGCCGATTGCGTCATCGACTTCGCGCGCCGCTGCCGATGGTAGGTAACCGCAAAGCGATGCGCCTCATCGCGAATTCGTTCGAC
This sequence comes from Candidatus Cybelea sp., assembly GCA_049696515.1. GTDB lineage: Bacteria > Vulcanimicrobiota > Vulcanimicrobiia > Vulcanimicrobiales > Vulcanimicrobiaceae > Cybelea. The sequence continues at coordinate 20,562 of JBAVTZ010000152.1, forward strand.
CAGATGCAGCGCAGGAGAGTTGGGGGGCAGGACGATCGGATCGGACTGATTTGGCAGATAGAGCCATTCGTGTTCCTTTGCCAAGCCTGCCACAAGGAGGCCGGTCATGTCGAGCTCCTCCAGCACCTCGACCACCGCACTCAGCTGCCCTTTACCGCCGTCGATCAGCATCAGATCGGGTTTTTTATTGAACTTCTCTTTCTTGGCCAGCTCGCGCTCGATCGGCGTTTCCGTGCGGTCGGTCTCGCGCCGTAGATACCGGAGACGGCGGCGCAACGTCTCCTGCATCATCGCGAAGTCGTTCGCGCCGCGGTCGTACTGGATCTTGAACTTGCGGTATTCGCTTTTCTTCGCTCTACCTTCCACGAAGACCACCATCGAGGCGACGGGATTCGTGCCCTGGATATTGGAGACGTCGTAACATTCGATGCGATGCGGCGGCTCGGGAAGCTCGAGGGCGTCGGCGAGGTCGGTGAGCGAGCGCGCTTGTGCGGTCTCCTGCACTTCTTGGTGCGCGAGAAACGCCTTCAGGTTCTCTTCCGCGTTCCGTTGCACGAGACGCAGATAGTCGGCCCGAAGACCCCGTTGCGGGCGGAGGATTCGAACGCGCTGGCCTTTGATTTCGGAGAGCCAGGATTCGATCGTCGTTCGCTCGTCCGGCAGGGCCGAGACGAGCAGCTCTTTGGGCACCGCGGCCGCGCTCGTCGTACTCGAGCGCCGCTTCTCCGGCACGGGCGCTTGATTGTCACGCGCGATCCGCGCGAGCGAAAACGTTTTGTCGTCGAGTGCGGCTGCCGTGCGCGCCGTGTAGAATTGCTTGAGGAATTCCCCCGTAAGCACGCCGTCGGTCTGCTCGTAGACGCCCTCGAGAATGAAGTGCTCCTGGCCGATCAACTTGCCGCCACGTACCAGAAAGACTTGCATGCAGGCCTGACCCTGCGCGCGCGCGATCGCGATCAGGTCCATGTCGAGGCGCGATTTCCAGACGACCTTCTGCGCTTCGGTGACACGGCGCACCTGGACGATGCGATCGCGAACGCGCGCGGCCGCTTCGAAGTTGAAGTGCTCGGCGGCGTCGGTCATTTCACGCTGCAGCCGAGCTAGCAGCGACTCCTGTTTGCCTTCCAAAAAGAGCACGACCTCGTCGATCGTTCGGTCGTACTCTTCTTCGGTTTGATAGCCGACGCACGGCGCAAGGCATCGCTTGATGTGGTATTGCAGGCACGGACGCTTGCGGCGTCCGTCGATCGGTTCGCGGCAGGTACGCAGCGGAAAGACCAGCCGCACCAAGTTGATCAGCTCGCGTAGACCGTGCGCGTTGGTGTATGGACCGAAGTAACGCGCTCCGTCATTGCGCACCATGCGAGTAAAGACGACGCGTGGAAACGACTCGTTGGTCACTTTCAAGTACGGGTAGCGCTTGTCGTCGCGCAGGCGCACGTTGAAAGGAGGTTGATGGCGCTTGATCAGGTTCGCCTCGAGGATTAGGGCTTCGACCTCGTTGGTGACCACGATCGTGTGAACGTCGGCGACTTTCTCCACCATCGCCGTCGTCCTTGGGTGATGAATCGCGCCTTCCTGAAAGTACGAACGCACGCGATTGCGCAGCGAGACCGCCTTTCCAATATAAAGGATCTCGCCGTTGCGTCCCACCATCAGGTAGACGCCCGGTGCATCCGGGATCTGCGAGAGCGCCGGAAGCAGCGTCACCCCACGCCGACGTCGTCTTGCGTCGGGGCGGCGTAGGTTGGACGCGCCCGAGCGCGTATCACGAAAATTCCCGCAACGACCGCGACGACCACTAGGCCAAGCGCAAAGTAAGCTCCGCGATGGAGCAGCGGCAGCACCGCATCGAGGTGCGCGCCAAGCGCGTTCCCGAGCAGAATCAACGCGCTGCAAAAGATGAGCGACCCGAGGAAAGTCCAGAGATAAAAGAGCCCGAGGTTCATCTCCGCGATGCCGGCCGGAATCGCTACGACGCCGCGCAGAACCGGCAGAAAGCGGCAGACGAAGATCGCAAAGGTTCCCCAGCGCTCGAAAAAGCGGTGCATGAGCATCAACCGGTCGTGGGTAAAGTGAATGTACTTTCCATAACGTTCGATGACTGGAACCCCGCCAAAGCGACCGATGGCGTAGCCGACCGACCCTCCGGCTAACTCGCCGGCGAGCGCAACGGCAACGGTCAGCCAGAGACTGTGCAAATGTCCCGTCGCGGTGAGCGCCCCGGCCACCGGAAGGATGATTTCCGTACCGATCGGGAAGCCGATATTGCCCAAAGCGAGACCCACGAATAGGCCAAAGTACCCGTAGTGGTCGATTAGCGAAATGATGGCCTGTTGCAGGTGTTCCACCAAGCTGGTTACTCCAGCGCCGAGGCCGTGTTTCGGGAGGCCGCGCGCCGAAGGATTTCCGCCGCCGAACTGCCGCCTTCGGCACGCAGCGCCTCAAAGAGATCGATTGGACCGATCTCCCGGTCCCCGGCGCGCTCTTCCGCAAGGGCCACAATTCGGCGAACGCGCGGGGTTATCAAAATCCCCTCCCACAGCCGGTCTTCACCGGTGCCGAGCGCTCGGCGAACTTGCGCGTGCACTTCCGGAACGTCGATGCCGGCGGCATCCAGCGCGCGTAACGTCGAAGGATCGCGCTCCTCGAGCAAGGCGACGAGGAGGTGTTCGGCACCGACGTAATAGTGGCTGTGATTTCGGCACTCTTGCTCGGCTACCCGAAGCACGCGCCGCGCGGCGGGGTTGAATTTGGAGAACAAGCGGTCTTCCGGGTCCTTCGACTCCACTCGGGAGGAGAGAGAATTTCGGGGCGACACGATTTGAACGTGCGACCTCTTCGTCCCGAACGAAGCGCTCTACCAAGCTGAGCCACGCCCCGAAGAGCTTCGAAGGTTTCACAGAGCCACGCTCTCTTCCTTTACCCCTCTACCCTGTCTGCAGGGCCTAATTCTGCAGGGCCTCCCACGGACCAGGGTAAAAGTCACACGGTTCTGAAGCTCAATCGTCGCTCATGAGATACCTGATCGTAGGGTGCGGACGCGTCGGGTCCGCGCTCGCGAAACTGCTAGACGCCGACGGTCACGAAGTAATCGTCGTCGACGAAAACGCGGCTGCATTCAAACGCCTTGGACAACGTTTCAAGGGGCATGAGGTGGTCGGCACCGGCATCGATTACGACGTGCTCAAGCGAGCCGGCGCGGCGAGCGCGGATGGTTTCATCGCCGTTACCAACGGCGACAATCGTAACATCATGGCCGCCTTGATTGCCCAACGCATGTTTAAAATCAAGCGTATCGTCGCGCGCATTTACGATCCCCCCCGTGGCCAGATGTACCGCGAGCTCGGCGTCGAGACCGTCTGCCCCACGACGGTCGGCGCGAAGCTGATCCGCGACGTTTTGATGGAAGCGCCCTGGGATTCGCAGACGTTCGATTTCGGCAAGCTGACCTCGCTCTCGGTCGTCGTCAGCGCAAGCGAAGCAGGCAAACAGATTAGCGAAATCGAGGACCCGGGGCGAATTCGGATTGGAGCGGTGCGCCGAAAGACGCGCGACGTAGTAGTCGCTTCAAGCGAACTGATTCTCGAAGAGGGCGACGAGCTCAGCGCAGTAGTTGCTCCCGAAGCGATCAGCGAGTTCGCACAACGCTTCCGCGGCGCCGTCCCTCAGCCGAAAGTGACCGCCTAGCCGTGTTCATTTTGATCGTCGGAGGCGGTAAGGTTGGTTCGTATCTCACGCGAGCGCTGCTAAACCAAGGGCACGAAGTCGTCGTCATCGAGAAGGACGAGCGTAAGGCGAAAATGCTGGAGCGTCTCATCGATCGTCAAGTGAGCGTCGTAGGTGACGGTTGCGATCCGGTCGTCCTCGAGGCCGCTGGGGTAGCCCGCGCGGACGTCGTCGTCGCCGATACGGGCGACGACGAAGACAACCTGGTCGTCGTCCTGCTTTCTAAGAAGAAGTCGTCGGCTCGCTGCATCGCGCGCGTCAACAATCCTGCCAACAAGTTGATCTTCAACTCGCTCGACGCGGAAGATCCGGTGATCGTCATCTCCTCGACCGAGCTTATCCTAGACGTGCTGAACGAACACGTTAACGCCTCGAAGTATCGCTCGATGCTCGAAACGATGCACCTGTTCGGCAAGGGCGACATGCAGCTCGTCAAAGTCGCGATTCCGGAGCGCTCGCTGGTCGACGGGAAGCGGCTCGCAGAGATCGATTTCCCACACAACTCGGTAGTAGTTGCGGTCGATCGCCCCGATAGCAATCTCGAAATTCCAACCGGCGACACGACGCTGCGCGCAGGCGATTCGATGATCGTGATCGTGAAGAACGGCGCAGCCGAACGAATTCGCGCAATCCTGGGCGTCTAACCCACTGATGTCTTTGTTATCCTGACCTTGTCATCCTGAGCCCTTCGACTCGCTTCGCTCGCTCAGGACAGGCTTCATCGAAAGATGCTAGATGTAGCCCTTTCTGAGGGCGACCACTGCAGCTTGGGTGCGGTCGGACGCGGAGAGTTTCTCCAGAATGTCGCGGATATGCCCCTTTACTGTCCCCAGACCGATGTGCAGCGTCTCGGCGATCTCGGCGTTTGCGCGTCCGTCCGAAATCAAGCGCAGGATTTCCGTCTCGCGAGCGGTCAGCGGCGAGGAGCGGTGGTCGTTCGACGCTTCGGCCGAAAATCGCGCCAGTACTACATGAGCGATCTGGGGATCGAAATACGCGCCACCTTCGCTTGCGATGCGCACGGCATTGACGATTCGCTCCGGCTCGGAACTCTTGAGACAATACGCATCGGCGCCGGCTGCGAGCGCAGCCAGCACCTCCTCTTCGAAATCGATCATCGTAACGATCACGACGCGCGTCGCCGGTAGTTCGGCCCGGACGCGTTTGGTCAGGGCAATGCCGTCCATCACCGGAATGCCGATGTCGATAACGGCAACGTCCGGATGCTCGCGCAGGACCGCTTCCCACCCCGTTGAACCATCGGCCGCCTCGGCTACGACGTCGAATGAGGCTTCCAGCGCCGTCCGTAGTCCGGCGCGGGTCAGCGCATGATCTTCAACAATGGCGACTCGAATGCGATCGTGAGTTTCCATTTTACTCCCGTGCGACCGGAAGGGTCAGCGTAAAAGTACTGCCGTTGGGCGCGCGCGGTGCATAGGCGACGGCTCCGCCATGTTTCTCAGCGATTCGCCGCACAATATAGAGGCCGAGGCCGGTTCCGGAACCTGGATGGCCGCCGCCGAATCGCTGAAAGAGCCCGTCACGGCGCTGCTCCGGCACACCATAGCCGTCGTCTTCGACGGCGATGGCGATCGATTCCCCAACCCGAGTCGCGCGCACGGTTACGTGGCCGCCCCGCGGGGTTGCGTCGAGCGCGTTAGCCAGCAGGTTGGCGATTGCGCGCCGAATCTCGTGCGGGTCACCCGTTGCCGGCAACGGCTTGGGCGCAATCTCCGTACGAAGCTCGATGCCTTTTATCTCTGCAACGGGCTGGAGTTCGGCGGCGATGTGAGTCACCAACTCGCCGCAATCTAGCCGCTCGCGAACGGTTGACGCCTCGCCGGCTTCGTAGCGCGCCACCAGCAACAGCGTTTCTACGATGCGCCGTTCGTCTTGATTGGCAGCTTGCGTGCTGCTTAGAATAGTTCGGTAACGCTCCGGCAGCTCGCCATACGCGCCCGAGAGCGCTTGATTCATAGTGACGTGGGCGGCGGCCAAGGGCGTGCGCAGGTCGTGCGCTAACGCGTAAACGATATCGCGAATAACGTCGCTTCGATCGGCCAGCTCGTCCTTTTGCCGGGCGATCTCTTCGTTGCGGTCGCCCAACTGCGCGAAGAGACGTGCCTGCTCGAGCGCCATTGCCGCCTGCTCGGCAAAGGCGCGCAGCGTCGTGACCGCATCGGCAACGAACGACTTGCCCGTGCTCACTTCCTCGATAAGCACGTACTCCGGCGGAGCGCTCGTGGCGATCGGCGTTACGAGTGCGTCGCTGGCGCCGAGCGCTTCGAGGGTCGCCCGTCCCAGCAGGTCGCTGGCGGTAACCTGGAAGACGCCGTCAGCATCGCCGGCACGCGTGACAAGTGACGCGATTTCCGTCGAAAGCGGATGGCGTTCGACCCCAATGTCGCCGTCACCAGCGGAGTATGTGAGAAGCAGTGGAGTTCCGAACGGCGTTTCACGAACGATGAGCGTTGCTTTCGAAGCACCTAGCAATGGTACCGATTCGCGCGTTACTGCGCGCTGCACGAGCTCCACGTTGAGGGTACCCCGCACCCGTCCGGTCGCCTCGCGCAGCGCCTTTTCAATCTCGACCTGGCGCATCCGCCCGGCCGAAACGCCGGCTTCGCGCGCGAACTCCTGTGTTTTAATGCTCAGATACCCGACCAGGACGAAGGACGCCGCCAATAGCAACCGGTCGCCGATGGCTATGCCGTCCCAGTGATGCCCGGCTTGAACGCCGTTGACATAGCCCGCAACGATGTTGGCAATCTGCGCGGCGATTACCAAGTTCGTGGTAAGCCTGCTCTGTAAGGCCAGGCTGCTAAGCGCAATTGGACCGTTAAGCAAAATCGCCGCAATGAATAGTTGCGGCGTTACGAGATCCACGATCCAAGCGGCGACGAGCAAGCCATAACAGATCCAGGCCACGGTCACGCGTTTCGGGCTTAGCGGCGGGGGTGCCTTGCCGTTGCGCGGAAGGCTGCGGCGATGGATCGCACGGCAAGAGCGGAGGAACTCTTGCGCGAGCTCGGCGGGCGCGCGCGGCTCGTCGTATATATCGCAAGCGCTCCCGGCTCCGGCAAAACGCGTCGTCTCCTTGAAGACGCGCGGCGGTTTGCCAACGATGGCAAGCACGTTGTCATCGGCTGGGTCGAAACGAAAGGACGCCCCGATCTCGAACGCCTGGCCGAAGGGCTGTCCCGCATTCCGCCACGCCAGGTGCAGATCGGCGACCGGATATTTGAGGACTTCGATTATGCCGCGACGGTGCGCGCAAAACCCGACGTCGTCGTTCTCGACGAGCTCGCGCACGACAGTCTGGGTGACGCGCCGCACGCCAAGCGCTGGCAGGACGCGCTCGCCCTCAAGCAACAGGGAATAGGGGTTATCGGCGCCTTCAACATCCAGCATCTCGAAACCGTAGCGCCGACAGCCGAGGCGCTCATCGGCTATCCGATTCGCGAGATTGTCCCTCTTTCGTTTTTGCAAGCGGCTGACGAGGTAGTGGCCCTCGACGTTTCTCCACGCCTGCTGCAGAGTCGCGTGAAAGCCGGCAAGATCGTTAACGAACAAGACGTCGATCGTGCCTTGAACGGAGCGTTCAAGGAACAGACGCTCTATATGCTGCGCGAGCTGCTCTTACGCACGGTCGACAATCTCACACTTCCCGTCATCAAAGCCGGTCGCACGTCTATGGCGGCGGCGGTAGTTTACCCGGATCTCGATCCGGCGCCCTACCTCAAGCGCACGGCCGCGATCACGGAGGCGCTCGACCTGGGTCTCGAGGTCGTACCTGCGCTGGGTGTCGACACCACCGCGCTGGAGCGCGTCACGCGCGAGCTCGGCGGCGAAATGCTGCACGAGGTAGCCGATCCGGCAAAAGCGGCCGGTGATGTGTTGCGTGCATCGCTGGTGGCGCTGCCAAACGGGAGAATCGCCTTCAATCTTGCGAACCTGCCACTCTCCTACGATCTTTTCATTGTCGGCGCCGGTCAAACGTATCTCGGGCAAAATCCGGCCCGCTCGCCGTACTCGCAGACGGCAGGGGATCGGCTGCGGGTCGGATACGGCAAGGTTACCGTCTATCTCGGGGCGGCCGCCGGCGCAGGGAAGACCTACGCAATGCTCGATCGCGCGCATCAACTCGTGGCAGAAGGCGTTGATGTCGTGGTCGGCTTCGTTGAAACGCATGGTCGAAAGGAGACGGCGGCGTTGCTCGACGGCTTGGAAATCATCCCGCCGAAAATCGTCAGCGTTAACGGCATCACCTACCGTGAGTTCGATCGCGACGCGTTGATCGCGCGCAAACCACAGGTCGCCTTGATCGACGAGCTGGCGCACACAAATGCACCGGGCTCTATCGCTCCGAAGCGCTTCTACGACGTTCTTGCCGTTCTCCGCGCCGGAATCGACGTGATCACGACGCTGAACGTCCAGCATCTCGAGGCGCTGGGAGATACCATCTTCCGCCTCACCGGCACGGTCGTGCGCGAGACGCTGCCCGACGGCATCCTGTCACTCGCCGACGAGGTCATTTTGATCGACGTGACCCCCGAGACGCTGCGCCAGCGCCTGCGCGAAGGGAAGATCTATCCGCCGGAGCGCTGCGAAACGGCCCTTGCCAACTTCTTTCGCACGGAAAACCTCTTCGCGCTGCGCGAGCTTGCCCTGCGCGAAGCGCTGCGCGCTCGCCATCGGGAACGTATCGTCTCGCCGTTCGAACGCATCTTGCTCGCCATTGGATCGCGCGCGATCGACCTCCCGATGATCGCGCGCGCGAGCCGCGTCGCCGCTCGATTGGCCATCGAGTTTGCGATCGCACACGTCGTCAAGCCTCGCCAGCGGATCGATCAGACGGTCGTCGACACATTGCGCGCTGAGGCACGCAAGACCAATGCCGAATGGATCGACGAGGTTGCCGAGGACCCGGCGAAGCGATTGATCGAGATCGCGCGCTCGCGTGCGGAAACCACTATCGCGCTCGCCGGGTCCAAGCGCCCACCGCGCTGGCTACGCCGTCCATCGTTCGCTCGGCGCCTGCTCGATGCGGGCGCTCGAGAGCTGTTGGTACTCACGCCGCCCAGCGGCCCCGCCGAAACAGCGCCTCCGGAAGAGTACGCGAGTCGCTAGGGGCCTGGCTACTCAGGCTTCGAGGTCGAAGGCGACTTTCTGATTTGCAAAACGACCCAGATGAGTCCCGCAATAAGCGCGAGGATAACAATAACCACGATAAATTGCGTTGCCCGATGCGGCGGCGCGGGACCGGCACCGGGCGGCATGGCGTGGCGCAGGTGACCCAAATGGACGTGTGGCTGCGTTTGACGAATCATCTTTCACCCGCCGGTTAGCCACGACGGTCGCTCGATTCCTTCCGCCAACGCTTGCCGGCAACGCGTCCCTGTCACCCTGAGCGAGCCCGTGTCAGGGCCACCCTGAGCGAACCCCTGTCACCCTGAGCGGAGTCGAAGGGTGACGCAAAGCGAATGGTACCTTAAGGCCGCTTGTCACCAAGGCTGTACGTCGCAGTTAGCTGAGCGATGAGAACCTACTACGTCTACATGCTCTTGTGCGCAGATGCGTCGTTCCTACGTAGGTATTACAAACGATCTGGAACTTCGAGTCGCACAACACGACTTTGGGATAGATCGTGGTTGTTACACTTTCTCTCATCGCCCATTAAAACTTGTTCACTCGTCCCACTTTCAGAACGTCGATGACGCCATCGCGTGGGAAAAGCAGCTCAAAGGGTGGTCGCGCGCAAAGAAAGTGGCGCTTATAGCGAGCGATTGGGAGCTGATCCACCGTCTGGCCGAGTGCACCAATGAAACGTAGGCTGAATTCCTCTTGCCGTCATCCTTCGACGCCGCTCAGGATGACAAATTGGCGGCTCAGCACGACACGAAGTTACTGTGGTTTTATGCCGTCGAGAGCGAGGTTGATCTCGAGTACGTTGACGCGCGGTTCGCCTAAGAAACCGAACGATCTGCCTTGCACGTGCTTCGCAATCAGCGCTCGAACCTGCGCAAGGCTCATTGCGCGTGCCTTTGCGACACGGGGTGCCTGCCAGTAGGCCGCCTCGGGGCTGATGTCGGGGTCGATACCGCTGCCGCTCGAGGTAACGAGATCGATCGGGGGCGCCCCCTTCGCATCGGGGTTCTCTTTTTCCAGTTGCGCTATGGTCGCTTTAATCGAGTCCATCAGCTTCGTTGAGGTGGGCCCTAAGTTCGTTCCACCGGTAGCGGTAGGATCGTAGCCCTTGCCGGCAGCCGACGGCCGGCCGTGAAAATATTGCGCCTTCGTCCAGAGCTGCCCGATGATCGACGAGCCGACGACTTCTCCGTTGACGGTGATCAGCGAGCCGTTGGCCTGCTCCGGAAAGATTCCCTGTGCGAACGCGGTCATCGCCAGCGGATAGATCAATCCGAACAGGACGATCGAAACGATGGTTACCCGGAGCGCCGTACCAAGATGCTTTATCATGCTTTTCGCTTCCTACGTGAGATGGAGCGCCGCCAGGATCACGTCAATTAGCTTGATCCCGATGAAGGGGATGATGATGCCGCCGACGCCGTAGAGCATGACGTTCTCGAACAGCACACGATTGGCGCCCTTCGGTTCGTAGCGTACGCCGCGCAGCGCGAGGGGAATCAGCGCGACAATGATCAACGCATTGAAGATCACGGCCGAGAGAATGGCGCTCTGCGGCGTCGTCAAACGCATGACGTTGAGGATCGCCATCGCCGGATAAGCGATCGCGAACATCGCCGGAAGAATCGCAAAGTATTTTGCTACGTCGTTGGCGATCGAAAAGGTCGTTAATGCTCCTCGTGTCATGAGCAGCTGCTTGCCGATCTCAACGATTTCGATCAATTTGGTGGGATCCGAATCCAGATCGACCATATTGGCCGCTTCTTTGGCCGCTTGCGTACCGGAATTCATCGCGACCCCGACGTCCGACTGCGCCAGCGCGGGCGCGTCGTTGGTTCCGTCACCCGTCATCGCCACCAGCCGCCCCGACGTCTGTTCGCGCTTGATCAGTTCCATCTTCGTTTCCGGCGTCGCCTCGGCAAGAAAATCGTCGACTCCGGCTTCCTTTGCGATCGTGGCAGCCGTCAGCGGGTTGTCGCCGGTGATCATGACCGTGCGAATTCCCATCGCGCGCAGACGGCTGAAGCGCTCGGTCATGTTCGGCTTCAGGATGTCCTTAAGATAGATTACCCCTATGATGAGCGTGTTGCGGGCGAGCAGCAGTGGCGTGCCGCCGCTGCGGGCGATGCGCTCGATCTGCGGCGCAAGCTCGGTCGATCCGGAACCACCTGCCTCCTGCACCCAGGCCAGAACCGAATCGGGCGCGCCCTTACGAATCTTCGTGCCGTCGGCGAGGTCGAGTCCGCTCATGCGCGTGTACGCGCTAAATGGTACGAAAACGGATCCCGCCGGCGCTTCGCCATCGCGGGCACCCTGTTGCTGCGCAAGCGCAACGATCGAGCGCCCCTCCGGCGTCTCGTCGGCCAACGAGGAGAGGTACGCGATGCGGGCGGCATCCGCGGCCGCCATTCCGGGGGCCGTGATGATTTCGACGGCTTGGCGATTGCCCAGCGTGATCGTTCCGGTCTTGTCGAGCAGCAGTGTGTCCACGTCGCCGGCTGCCTCGACGGCCCGCCCGCTCATCGCCAAGACGTTGCGCTGCATCACGCGGTCCATGCCGGCGATGCCGATGGCGGAGAGCAATCCGCCGATCGTCGTCGGAATTAGACAGACGAGCAAGGCGATGAGAACGGTGACGCTCTGATGAGTGCCCGCGTAGATCGAAAACGGAGCCAGCGTCGCGACCGCGATCAGGAAGATGATCGTCAAACCCGCCAGCAGGATCGAGAGCGCGATTTCGTTGGGCGTCTTCTGGCGCTGCGCACCCTCAACCAGCCGGATCATGCGATCGAGGAAGCTCTCCCCGGGATTCGCGGTCACCCGGACGACGATCCGATCGGAGAGGACGCGTGTGCCGCCGGTCACCGCACTTCGGTCGCCGCCCGACTCGCGAATGACCGGAGCCGATTCACCGGTGATTGCCGATTCGTCGATGGTCGCGGCGCCTTCTAGCACGTCGCCATCCGCGGGAATGATCTCGTTGGTCTCAACGACGAATCGGTCGCCTTTCCGCAGGCTCGTACTCGTCACACGTTCCTCGGTTCCGTCGTCGTGCAATAGCCGCGCGTAAGTATCCGATTTGGTTCGGCGCAAAGCCTCGGCTTGGGCTTTGCCGCGTCCCTCGGCAACCGCCTCCGCGAAGTTCGCGAAGAGCACCGTGAACCAGAGCCAAGCCGCGATCGCAAAGTCGAAGCCTGCCGAACCGCTGTGCTTTACGAGATCTCGGACGAAAAAGATCGAGGTTGCCGCGGCCCCGACCTCAACCACGAACATGACCGGGTTACGGGCCTGCCAGCGCGGATCGAGCTTTTTAAACGAGTCGCCGAGCGCACGGGTGATGATCGACCGGTCGAAGAGCGAGCGCGCTTTCGGGCGCCGTTCCAGCCGTCTCTGGCTCAACATCAGAACGTCTTTCCTTGCAAAACGAGCAAATGTTCTACGATCGGGCCCAGCGCGTCGGCCGGCAGAAACGTGAGGGCTCCCACGATGACGATCACGCCGATAAGCAGCGCAACGAAGATCGGCGAATGGGTCGTGAAGGTACCCGAACTTTCGGGAATCGCTTTTTTACCAGCCAAGGCGCCGGCCAACGCGAGTGCCGGGATCGCGACCGCGAAGCGCCCAAAGAACATATTCACGCCGGTCAACAAATTGTAAAACAGATTCGGCCCCAAGCCCGCAAATGCGGACCCATTGTTGGCGTTCGTGGACGTGAACGCGTAGAGAATTTCCGAGAAGCCATGCGGACCGCCGTTGGTGAGCGTCGCCTTGCCGACCGGCAGCACTGCGGCGATTGCCGTCGGCACGAGGCAGAGCACCGGCGTCACGAGCGCTGCCAGGATCGCAAACTGCACTTCGCGCCGCTCGACCTTCTTGCCCAGATACTCCGGCGTCCGGCCAACCATCAACCCGGCGATGAAAACGGTCAACACGACGAAGACGATCATGCCGTACAGACCGCTGCCGACACCGCCGAAGACGATCTCGCCCAATTGCATGTCGACCAGCGGAATCAGGCCGCCTAGCGGCATGAAGGAGTCGTGCGCCGAGTTGACCGCGCCGCAGGACGTGTCGGTCGTTACCGTCGCGAAGAGCGCCGAAGCCGAGACGCCCAAGCGGCATTCCTTTCCCTCCATGTTGCCACCGCTTACGCCCATTTGGTGTACGATCGGGTTGCCTGCCGCCTCCGCCCAAAACGCCACCGAAAAACCGATGAAGAACAGAATCGCCATGGCGGTAAAGATCGCCCAACCCTGCCGCGTGTCTTTGACCATCTTCCCGTACGTGTACGTCAGTCCGGCGCCGAGAGAAAAGATCAGGATCATCTCGATGAGATTGGTCAGCGCGTTCGGGTTCTCGTTGGGTGAGGCCGAGTTGGCGTTGACGAATCCGCCGCCGTTGGTACCGAGCTCCTTGATGACTTCTTGCGAGGCCATCGGGCCGCCGGTGATCGACTGCGCGAAGCCTTCAATCGACTTCACGCTCTGATAAGCGTGGAAGTTTTGAGGAACCCCTTGGGAGACAAAAAAGAGACCGATGACGATCGAGATCGGTAGGAGGACATAGAGCGAGCAACGCGTCAGATCGACCCAGAAGTTTCCGAGCGTCGTGACGGTAGTGCGTGCCAAGCCGCGCACTACTGCGACCGCAAGCGCGATGCCGACGGCTGCAGAAACGAAGTTGTGCCATGCAAGACCGGCCATCTGCGAAAGATAGCTCATCGCGCTCTCGCCGGAATAAAACTGCCAATTGGTATTTGTCGTAAAGCTGACGGCCGTGTTCCAGGCCAAGTCCGGCGTCATGTTATCGAAATGCTGCGGGTTCAAGGGAAGCCACTTCTGCGTCCGCAGCAAGATGTAGAGATACGCGAGGCCGATCACCGAAAAGGCCAACATCGAGAACGCGTAGGCATACCACGACATCTCTTCGTCTTCCCGGACACCGCAAAGACGATAGATCAGCCTTTCCAGCGGCGCGAAAACGGGCGTCAGCCAGGTGCGCCCACCCTCGAACACCCGCGCCATATACGAACCGAGCGGCTTGGTAAGCGCCAATACGATGAGAAAGAACACGATGGCCTGGAGCCAGCCGATTGTGGTCACCGAAGCTTGCCCGTCAAAATCTTTCCGGCCGGAGCATCGCGAAGACGAGATATGCGAGCCCGGCGATCGTCAGAACCAGACCTAACGCGTCGTCGAACTGCATCGCCTACACCCTTTCGCAGCCGAGCACATACAGGTCCAGGACGACAAAACAAACGATCGTGAGGGCGACAATCCCTATTTCGAGCAACATCTCGCTTCTAGGATACCCCGCATCGCGGCGGTCGCCAGCCGTCGAATGGATGATCCGTTCGGACATACGGACCTACCCGGATGGAGGTCCTCGACGAGTGGACCCCCTATAATGCTGCGTGACCGCAGCGCGAAGCATCGTCCTGGCGATAGCCCAAGCGGCCGCAGCTGCGAGCCCGTCGCCCGCCCCGTCACCGGCCGCCGTTCCGAACCCCTGCGGTTCGATCCTTTCGATCGTCACGCGCCCCACGGTGACGACTTCAGTTTGCACCGTGCAAACCGGGCGGGTGCTCGTGGAAAACGGATATACGAACACCGTAACAACCGGACCAGGCGGGGGCGTTACGGCCGCCTATCCCCAGTCGCTCTTGCGGATCGGCACCGCCGACCCGAAGTTCGAGCTCGACGCTACGCCCCCGAGCTTCGAGCGTTCGTCGCTCGCCGGCGCGACCATCGGCGGTTCGAGCGACATCGGCCTGGGCGCCAAATACGAGCTCGGTTACAGCAAAAGGTGGCTCTACGGCGTAAACGCCGCCATCACGTATCCCACCGGAACGCAAACCTTCTCGGCCGGAAACACGGAGTTTACCGGCAGCTTCAATTGGAGCTACACCGTGAACTCGTGCGTGGGCATCGCCGGCGCCACGAGCTTCAACGCTCTGTCGGGCCTCAATTCCGTGGGAGGCGCGCAATCCTATTTCGCCTTTATTCCTAGCCTCGTGGTAACCGCATCGCTCCCGGGTCCATCGGAGTTCTTCGGCGAATACGCTTACTTTAGCCAAGCGGGTGTAGGGCTGGGAGGCAAAAGTCTCATCGATCTTGGGTACGTGCGCGACCTCGGAGAGCACGTACAACTCGACGTTGAGTACGGCTTTTCACCCACCGTACTGGCTGGACAGAAGCAGCATTACGTTGGGGCCGGCGCGTCATTCATGTTTTGACCCGGCGTTACGGATTGCCGTAATCGAAGATGGCGTCCATTCCGAAGGTCGTTTGATAGTTTTTCGTTCCATTGTCGTAAGGAGTCACGCCGGCACGAAAGGCCTTCTCCATCCGGATTTCCGGACGGAGCTCGACGGTTGGATACGCGTGATAGGTTACGCCGGTGGTGATGCTCCCATAGGCGGTTGGGAAACCCGATCGCCATCCGCGCGGATCGTTGAGATAATCGAGCCGGAGGGTGCCGAAGATTTGGGGCCCGAGTTTCTTCGCCAGGTAATCGACCAGCCCAACCGCATTTGACAAACCCGGCAAAAATGCTCCTGGGCCGCCGCCGGCGCCGAGATAAGGCGGTCCTGCCGTCGCGAGGTTGAAGTTGTTGATCGTCCCACCTACAAATGCGTTGATTGAATAAAGGTAGTACGCTTCGAACTGGTTTTGAAACCCGGAATTGAACACGTGCGTCCAGGTCGAGTTGAACTGTTGAAGGTTGTCGTGTCCCCACAGCACTGGTAAAACTTGGCCGGTTGCAGCGTTTACGTACGTTCCCTTCGTCCACGTCTTGAAGTTACCGCTCAAATTGTAGGCATCGACGCCGAAAAAGACCGAGTTACGGTTTGAGTGCGTTACGTAGCGCGCCAGAAGCAGCGCGGTTGGGAAGTGCTCGGAACCGTCCCAGGCCGCCGTATCGGTATCGAAGTGCACGCCGTAGAGCAGCGTCCAATACTGGCTAAGCATCGTAGTAAACAAGGCACCCATATGCGTATAGCTGTCGAACGTAAACATGATCGAGTGCGTATACAGGAAGTTCTGGGGGGCCAGGTTCGCTTCGATGTCCGGCGGCGAGATGTAACGCCCAAGCTGCAGTGTCGTGCCTTCACCCCAGCGCGGAAAGTACCCGACAGCGTAGACTTCAACGGGATCGTATCCGTTGGTTTGGTTCCGAAGCAGAAGCTGGTTGCTCAGGACCCCCTCCATGGTGGTGTAGCGGTAGTCCACGCCGTAGAGATTCGTTACCCGAAATCCCCAATCAAAATGGTCTTGCTGAAGCACGTCGGGCTCTTTGTCGAAGCGCAACACAAACTGATCGATCTGTGGACTGTTGGGAACGTCGTTGTACGAAAGGGGGAAGTTCGAGTTCTTCGAGGTGCTGAGCTCGAAGCCACCATCCAACCAGCCGTACGCGCGCACCCCTCGATCCGATGGAACGCCGATCAGGTATGCGGGGCCCGGAAAGTCGGTGCTCGGAAAGATTGGATCGAGCGGCGCCGGCAGCGCCCGTCGAAGTTCTGGAGCGCCCGAAGCCACCGGGCTGGGAACGGTTAGCGGAATCGTCTGCGCAGTAGTGCTTTCTGGGCCTGTTAACGGTGAAGCCGAAACCGCCGGTGTGGCCGAAACCGCCGGTGTGCCTGAAACCGCTGGTGTGGCCGAAACCGCGGGCGGTACAGCCGAAGGCACGGAGACGACCTGCGCGCGTGCCGTAACTGGGAGAGTGAGGCACGTGAGAAAGGCGGCCCCGGTCGCGAGACGCCGCATCGACAGCTCCAACATAACGCTTTCAGATTACGACTCGCTATCTCGCCGGCGCCAGCCGCCGAACGGATGATCCGTTAGGATATTGCTGGGCTTCCCCAACGTTGATCCGCGGATCGCACGGAACAGCGGGAAAAGGCCCGGCTACACGCTAAGGACTCGGCAACGATCCTTCCCTTATTTCAAAGGAGGATACTGATGAGCACCGCAGCGCCGGCCCTAAACATTGGAAATACCGGCTTTATGCTGCTCTGCGCGAGTTTGGTCATGCTAATGACGCCGGGACTCGCATTTTTTTACGGGGGCCTGGTCCAGCGCAAAAACGTGCTGACCATTATGATGCAGAGCTTTTTTTCGCTCGCCTGGACGACGGTTATCTGGTTTGCGTTCGGGTACTCGGAGAGCTTCGGCCCAACGTGGCACGGGATCGTCGGCAATCCGACGACGTACGCCTTCCTCCGAGGCGTGACGTTACATACCATGTTCACGGGAAACGATGCGGCCTTCCCGCTAGTCGTTCACATTGCATACCAAATGATGTTCGCAATCATCACTCCCGCCTTGATCACCGGAGCGTTTGCGAATCGAGTAACGTTCAAGGCATACTTTCTGTTTTTAACCCTCTGGCTGGTCTTTGTCTACTTTCCGTTCGTGCACATGCTGTGGAGCCCAAATGGTCTACTGGCAACTTGGGGCGTGCTGGATTTCGCCGGGGGCCTCGTCGTGCACGCTTCGGCGGGCTTTGCAGCGTTGGCGTCAGTGCTCTACGTCGGAAGGCGCCATGTGATCGATAACAAACCGCACAACGTCCCATTGATCGCCCTGGGCACCGCTTTGCTTTGGTTCGGCTGGTACGGTTTCAACGCCGGGTCCGAGCTTCGCGTGGATGCGGTAACGGCCTCGGCCTTTCTGAATACGGATATCGCCGCATCCTTTGCCGCCATTACGTGGCTGCTTGTCGAGTGGGCACGCGGACGACAACCGAAATTCGTCGGCTTACTTGTCGGCGCCGTTGCGGGACTGGCGACGATCACGCCCGCCGCAGGTTACGTGTCGCCGTCGACGGCGGTCTTGATCGGCATTGCTGCCGGCATCGTCTGCTATTTCGCCGTCACGCTCAAGAACCAACTCGGTTGGGACGACGCGCTTGACGTTTGGGGCGTCCACGGCGTGGGCGGATTTTTGGGAATCGTCCTGCTCGGCGTGTTTGCGTCGACGGCTTGGAATCCACACGGGGCCGATGGCCTGCTTCGTGGGAACCCATCTTTTCTGGGCAAGCAGTTCGTCGCGGCGGTGCTCTGCAGCGCGTGGGCGTTCAGCTTCACCTTCGCGATGTTGTGGCTGATCAACTTGGTAACGCGCGTGAAGGTCGACGAAGCGGCCGAGGAGCGCGGCCTGGATGTCGAACTCCACGGCGAGGAGGCCTATCCGCTAGGCGTCTGAGCCTGCCCGCCGATTCGTCGAGCCAATCTGCTAGTGTCCGAACGGATAATCCATTCGGACGCTAGCTTTCCCATTTTATGCACCCTATAATTGCCTCCTAGTGCCCTGGCTTAACGCAGTCGTATTCCTCGCGGTGCTGCTCTTCGCGGCCGCCCAGTTGGCGCGATACATGCAGGTAGTTTTTGAGGGACGAATCCGATGGCGGTTCGAAGGGACGATCTATCGCTGGTGCGGCATCGATGCGGCCCGCGAGATGGGTTGGGCCGAATATGCATTCGCCGCGCTCGCCTTTTCGCTCGTCACGACGCTTGCGGCATACGCCATCATGCGAACGCAGCAGTGGCATGGTCATTTCCTAAATCCGCAGGGCTTTCCCAACGTCGATCCGTGGATCGCGTGGAACACGGCAGTCAGCTTCGTCACGACGACCGACTGGCAGTTCTACAGCGGCGAAAATACGATGAGCTACTTGTCGCAGATGGCGGCTCTAGCCTGGTTGAATTTCATCGCCGGGGCTATTGGCCTCGCCGCGGGCGTTGCGGTTATCCGCGGTTTCGCGCGAAAGAACTCGGCCACCCTCGGAAACTTTTGGGTCGACTGCACGCGCAGTCTGATCTACGTGCTCCTGCCCCTGTGCGTCATCTTCAGCCTCCTGTTCGCCTCGCAAGGCATCCCGCAAAACTTCCTCCACTACGTCACCGCAACCAACGCGCAAGGCTTTACTCAAAGCGTCACCGGCGGTCCAATGGCCTCACAGGAAGCGCCAAAGCTGTTGGGTGGAAACGGCGGCGGCTTTGTCGGCGCAAATTCCGCGTCGCCCAACGAGAATCCCAACGGCATCACGAATCTGCTCGAGCTGCTTGCAATCTGGCTCATTCCGGCGGCCTTTCCTTTGCTCTTCGGTCGGATGATCGGCAACCAGCGAGCCGGGCAGACGCTGCTCGCCGCAATGCTGGTGCTTGGCGTTGCTTCCTTCGCAGGGGCGCAGTTCTCCGAGCAGGCGGGAAATCCAATAGTGCACGCGATGGGCGTTCATGGCGGCAACATGGAAGGCAAAGAGACACGCTTTGGGATTGCAAACGCCGGTCTCTCGCTGGCGGTCGCAACCGACTCCGGCACCGGGTCGTCGAACTTCGCTTACGATTCGCTTACCCCACTTGGGGGATTCTTCGCACTGCTCAATCTCGAGTTAGCGGAAATAATCTTTGGCGGCGTCGGGAGTGGCCTCTACGGGATGCTCGTCTTCACCGTCGTCACGGTCTTTCTGGCGGGGCTGATGGTCGGACGCACGCCCGAATATCTCGGAAAGAAGATCGAGCGGCGCGAGGTGCAGTTCTCGATGCTGACGGTGCTGATCTTTCCTTGCATGATCCTTTTCGCGACCGCAGTCGCGGTCGTCATTCCAGCGGGCAGGGCGACGATCACGAACTCCGGACCGCACGGCTTCACCGAGGTCTTGTACGCATTCGCCTCCGGCGCTGCGAACAACGGATCGGCCTTTGCCGGCTTGGGACCCAACGTTTTCTATAGCGTCGCGATTGGCTTGATCATGCTCGGCGGGCGTTTCTTGGTGATGATTCCCGCCTTGGCACTCGCCGGCTGTCTGGCAGCGCGCCCGACCAACGACCTCTCGCACGCCGGTACGTTTCGCACCGATAATACGCTCTTCGTCGCACTACTCATCGGTGTGATCCTGCTCGTTGGCGCGCTCACGTTTTTACCCGCCGATCTTCTCGGACCGATCGTCGAGCACTTCGAGCTCCAGCAGGGTAAGACGTTCTAGCCCTCTAGGCGTGCGTGCTGCCGCGACCGGGCAACCCCTCGCACCACCGACTCCAGGGTAAAGCTGCTCACGGCCAGCGTCGCGAGCGCAACCGCGAAGGTTGCATCAATGATCGCTTCGCGATATGGCAGCGACGCAGGGAGCGCTAACGCGAGCGCGAGCGAAAGCGCGCCACGCATGCCCGCCGCGCGCACCACGTCGATCCACTCGCGCGGGTACGGGAACGGCAGCAGCAACCCCCCGACAGCCACACGGGCCACGGCGATCGCGACAATACAGACAACCGCAAAGATCGGCTCTTGGGCGATGCGGCCGATCTCTAACGCGGCACCAACCATGAAGAAGACGAGGACGTTTGCCACGAGGGCACCGATATCCCAAAAGCGAGTGACGTCTTCGGCGATGCTGAGCGTCAACCAAGAGCGCTCGTAGTAGCGTAGCGCTATCCCACAGGCAATTGTCGCAAAGACGCCGGAAAACCCGAGCGAGTCGGCCGCAAAATACGTCCCGTACGCGCACAGAATGGTCGCAGCTATCTGAATCGTGACGGTGCGTCGGCCGCTCAGCGCGTGTGCGACGCCGAAAGCCACTAGGATCCCCAAGGCGACGCCACCCGCTGCCCCCACGAGGGTATCGAGGGTCACTAGCGCGATCGAACCGACGCTAGCCGCACCCAGCGCGAGTGAAACGAGCACCGCACGATAAAGCGCGATTGCGACGGCATCGTTGAAGAGCGATTCGCACTCGACGATCGTTACCAAGGTTCTTGGAACCTTCAACCGCCGAAAGATCGCCACGACCGCGATCGGGTCGGTCGCGCTGAGAATAGCGCCTGTCAGGAATGCGGGACCGAAGGGTGCTCGCGCGATCGAGAGCGCGCCGGCAACGATCAGCGCCGTGAGCAGCACGCCGGGGCCGGCAAGCGTCGCGATCGCCGCCCAATGACGCCGCACGGCGCGATAGTTAAGATTCCACGCGGCCTCGAAGAGCAACGCCGGCAAGAACACGTACAGCGTCGCGTGGCCGAGCGCATACGCAAGACGTCCGGGCTGAATTAGCCCGTAGACGGCCCCAAGGCCGACGACGACGAGAATTTGCCAGAGTTTCACGGGGCATAGCTTCTAGTGAGTATGAGTGAAGTTTCCAACGCGCGTCAACGAGCGAATCGCTTCGAGTGCGCGGCGCATACCCAGCGGAACGCGCGGCCGGCCAACGGCCTCAAAATAAACGGCGGGATCGATGTTGAGCGTGCGCGTCTGAACCATCACTACCGGCGACTCACGTAAGAATGCCTCCATCGCCGCAATCTCTCGCTCATCGTCGGTGACCCCGGGGTGCGTGAGCAAGTTTAGGCTCGTGCGCACGTTTCGCGCGGTTGCCAGCCGCACCGACGCGAGCACGTCCGCGAGCTCGTAGCCCTGCGGCCGGTAATATGCAGCATAGACTTCCGGGCGGAACGAATTGAGGCTGATCCGAACTGCGTCCAAGCCCGCCTCGATGCAGCGGTCGAGGGCGCCCGGATGGCTGCCATTGGTATTGAGGTTGATGGTTCCGTTGGAGCAGTGAGTGCGAATGATCTCGATTGCGCGCGCAATGGTGACCGAGCGCAAGAGCGGCTCTCCCTCGCATCCCTGACCAAAGGAAACGATGCCCTCTTCCACGCGCTCCAGATGGTGGATCGCAAGACGCGCCAGATCTTGCGCCGCAGGTTCGTCGGCAACACGTGCTTGCGGTGATGGTATGCCTGCTTCCGGTGCTTGCTCCGAAATGCACCCGATGCAGCGCGCGTTGCACTTCGGAGAGACTGGTAACGCCGCTTCGCCACGTTCGAGAAAGACGTTCTGGGCGGTGAAGCAGCCGTATTCACGCGAGCAAAGCGCGACCTGCCGAAGGACGCGACTATTAGGATCGCGCGTCAGGCGGCGCGCGATCAACCCTTCCAACTCGCCCGCAGCGAACCGGCGCGGCTCCCAATCTTCGCTTTCGTCGGTTCTCGCGGCAGCAACGTGGAGTAGATCGTCGACGACGCAGGCGAACGTATAACCGAAGAGCGGCAGCGCGGGTGCATTGCGCTCTGCGGCGTACGCCGGCAGTAAGAGCCGCGTGTAGCCCGCCGGCAGCGCCACCGCCATGGCGTCGCGTCCGGCGACGGGCCCGATGGTCGTCAACGGACGCCGCTGTGGCAGAAGCATCTCCAGTGTGCCGGCGGGTGCGGGAATCAGTTCGTCGAGGAGCGGCTCGCGCACAAGCCCCCCGTCGGCGAGCGGAAGGAGGCTCGCGTCGTAATAGATCCCACCCTTCGCATCGCAGGACGCGAGCCCGACCGCAACCGGTTCACGACAATGCGCCAACGCGAACCTTCACTTCCGTATCGAAAACGCGAACCGCCGGCCCGATGAGATGCGCAGTGCCGTTGCCGTCCCACTCGACGACCAGTCCTCCGCCGGGAACCAAAACCTCAACGGGGGAGTCGCTCAGCCCTCTTGTAATCGCGACTGCAGCGCAGGCGACGGCGCCGGTTCCGCAGGCGAACGTCAGACCCACGCCTCGCTCCCAATGGCGGACGCGTAACGAATGGCCGTCGCACGTCTCCGCGACGTGTACGTTGGTGCCCTGGGGAAATAACGGCTCCTTCTGCAGCTCCTCGGCCACGCGCTCGAGATCGATACCCTCAACGCTGCCGCCGAAGATGACGACGTGGGGATTGCCGAGTTCTACGTAGGCCGCGCCTACCGGCGACGGAAGCGCAAGAGCGGCGATCTTGGGACGCCCCATCGCGACGCGAACCAAATACGCGGGTTCACGGGCGACGATCTCCGTCCGAATTACGCCGGCGCTGGTTTCGAATGCAACTCGATTCCCCTCACCGGCTTCGTCGAGCCAACGCGCCGCGCACCGGATACCGTTGCCGCACATCTCGGCCTCGCTTCCATCGGCATTAATCGTGCGCATTCGCAGGTCGGCGACACTCGACGATTCGAGTGCAATCAGGCCATCCGCGCCGATGCCCGCGTGACGATCGCAAGCCCAGCGCGCAAACGAGGCCACATCTTCCAGGGGCACGGTCCGTCGATCGACGAGAACAAAATCGTTGCGCGCGCCGTGCATCTTGGTGACCGGCACGCGCATCCCTGATTCCATCTTAGGTGCGCTTCGTAGACCATCCAAGCTTTTCCCGTGCTGCCGAGGCGACCGATTCCGGCGCAAGCCAATGCGTCGCCGGCTCGCCGCGAAACCAGGTCCGCTGGCGGCGCGCGTAACGTCGCGTCGCGCGATCGAGCAACGCGCGTAGCTCGCCCGGCGTACTCCAGCCCCGAATATACGCGAGTGCTTGCGGATAGCCGACCGCATTGGCAGCGACGGCATCGCTTCCGATTCGTTCGGCTTCTTCAAGCAAACCCACCTCGAGCATGCGCTCCGTTCGCTGGGCGATGCGCCGATCGACTTCGCACCAGGGAAGATCGAGAAATATCAGCAGCCATCCCAGGCGTTCGCTTTCGAGCGTCGGCAGCGCTCCCTCACGCAGAACCTCGGCCGGTTTGGCCAGCGCAATTTCAAGCGCCCGCACGACTCGATACGAATCGGTGGCGGGCAGCCCACGTGCTCGGGCCGGATCGCGTCGCTCGAGCCAACCGTGAAGAAACTCAGGAGGATGAAGCGACGCTTCACGCGCGAGACGGCGGCGCAGTTCTTCGTCGTATTGCGGAGCAAGCCTGACGCCGCCCGTAAGCGCGCGGATATAAAAGCCGGTGCCACCGACGACAATTGCTCGCTTGCCGCGTTGCCGAATGCCATGAATTGCGTCCAACGCATCGCGTGCATATCGTGCTGCCGAGTAGCGTTCGCGTGGATCGAGAATGCCCACGAGATGATGGGGTACTTCGGCGAGCTGCTGCGGCGTCGGGGAAGCGGTGCCGATCGGCATCCCCCGATAGATTTGCCGGGAGTCCGCACCGACGATCTCCGCGTCGAACTCGTGCGCCAGTTGGATAGCTAGCTCGGTCTTTCCGCTAGCCGTCGCCCCGGCGATAATAAGTACGCCGTTACGAATCTCAGACACGCTTGAACATGCGCGCGATGTCGTCGGAGCCGAGTCTGACCATCGTCGGGCGGCCGTGGGGACAGTGCATCGGGTTGCTGCACTCTTGCAAGCGGCGGACCAGCGTTGACATTTCGTCCGGCGCAAGCTGCTCGCCCGCAATCGTCACGGAATGGCAGGCAAGCGACGCCCAAACGCGTTCGCGCACGTCGCGCTGCTTGGGCTCGTCGGTCAGGTCGTCGAGAAAACCAGCGAGATCGAAGAGGCGTGCGCCGTAACCAGCCGGCGTTGCCACGATACGGTACGTCCGCTCGCCGAACGCTTCGATCTCGAGGCCGCCTTCTCGAAGCATCTCGAGAGCGCGGTCGAGCGCGGCACTACGCGCCGGATCGAGTTCAACTACGTGCGGCACGAGCAGCGGTTCGCTTGATGCAGATCCCCGAGCCGCCGCGACGATAGTTTCGTAGGCGATGCGCTCGTGCGCCGCGTGCTGATCCACTAGGAGCAGCGCGTCGCCGTCGCTGGCAAGAATAAAGGTGCGATTGAGTTGCGCCAGCACGCGTAGGGGGCTGTGGGGAGGGGCGACGCCTGTCCCGGGCGCGAAGAGCGGCTCGGCGATTGGAGCGCGGCTGTCTGCGGGCGGAGCCGGCGAGAAGCTAACCTGCTGCCCCTGTGCGGTGTGATCGAGAAAGCGCGCTTTGGCATTCTCGCTCAACGTGGCGGCAATCGTGCGGCGGACCGCATCGAATACTTGATTTGCATGACGTAGGCGTACGTCGCTCTTGGTCGGATGGACGTTCGGGTCGACCTGATCGGGCGGAAGGTCGAGAAAGACGACGCCGTACGGATGGCGCCCGATCATGGCGAACGTTGCATAGCCGCTCGTCCATGCGCCCGCCAGCAGCGTGCTGCGCAATAGTCGCCCGTTGACGAAGAGCAGTTGCATCCGTCGATCCGGCCGGTCGTCACCGGGCGCGCTCACGAAGCCACGCAATCGTCCGTCGAGGGTCCGCGCGGCTGCACCATCCAGTTCAAGCAGCGTTTGAGCCGCTCGCCGTCCAAAGACCATCGCGAGCCGCTCGCGCGGGTCCTCGCTGGCAGGCATCACCCACACCTCTTTGGCATCGTGGCGCAATGAAAAGGTCAGTTTCGGATAGCCGAGCGCGAAGCTGGAAAGCCACGCCGAGATGCGATTGAACTCCGTGCTTGCCGATCGCAGGTATTCCCGGCGAACCGGCAGGGTTTCGAATAGGGCGGCGACCCGAACCCGGGTACCAATCGGCGCGGCCTCCGCTTCGACGGCACCAACCTCGTCGGCATGCGCCGTAACCCGCGCGCCCACGGGGTTTTGCGGCTCGCGGGAAACGAGCTCTATCTGCGAAACCGCGGCAATCGAAGCTAAGCCCTCACCGCGAAAGCCAAGCGTGCCAATCGATTCCAACTCGGCGGCCGAGAGGAGTTTGCTGGTTGCGTGACGTCGCATCGCGAGCGGTAAATCCGCGACGGTGATGCCGGTTCCGTCGTCGACCACTTCGATCAGCTCCAGGCCGCCACGAACGACGTTCACCGCGACTCGCGTCGCTCCGGCATCCACCGCGTTCTCGACGAGCTCTTTTACTACGGAGGCAGGCCGGTCGATGATCTCCCCGGCAGCGATCTGACCGATCGTAACCGCATCCAGCTCGCGAATCGTAGACACGCCCCGACGATTCGAGGAGGATCCGCTCGCGTCCCGGCCGGAGGGACCGATTAGACCGACGACCAGACGAGGAAGACGATGCCGACAATTGCGACGAGTGCGCCGCTCAGCACCTCGCCGTAGCGCTCCAGCGGCCCAAAGGACGCGCTTTGCAATGCCAGGTGAGAGCCAACGCAGAGCGCGACGTAGGTGGCAATCGTGCTAATCGCAAGGCACGCCGCCATGACCGCGAGCAAACCAATGCCGAAGCGCGCCGCGGCGAAAAAAACCGGAATCCCTTCGACCATTGGGGATGAGCCGAGAATCAAGAGCAAAGCTAAGCGCAGGCTTCGTGGCTCGCCGCTCGCGAGATCTAACCGTTCTTCTAACTCGCGCCCCGAACGCCGCCGCAGCTGCATCTCGCGTAATGAGGCGGCAGCAATCCATACACCAAAGACAATCAGCGCGATGCCGGCGAGAATGGAGACGAGATTGCCTAAACGCACGGCCAGTGCAAGGCCGGCGAGCCAAACGACCGCGCCGATGATAAGCGTCGAGAGGGTGTGACCGACTCCAGCGACGGCTGCGGCGCGGGCTGTTTGGATCCGCGTCCACCCGAACTGCCGCGCGACCAGCGCGATCGGCAGCCAGTGATCCGGAACGAGCGTGTGCAGAATCCCGACGGCAACGACGGCGCCGACGAGCAGGAGCTCTGGTCCGGCCCTCACTTGAAGTAGGTTTTCACGACCTCGACCAGCTCTTCAGCCGCGCTGACGGTGGCGCGGGCCTTCGAAGTCAGCACGTGCGTTCTCACGTGTTCCTCCAGCACCTCCGACATGAGCGCGTTCAACGCGCCTCTCGCTGCCGCGATTCGCTGGAGCACGACACCACAGCCGGCCTCCGCCTCGAGCGCGCGCTCGACTGCTTCGATTTGACCGCGGATTCGGTGGACTCGGTTGAGAAGCTTCGACTTCTTTGCGACTGTGTGGCTCATCCGAAGGCCCTTCGTTTCTCTGATAGGATACCCTATGGGGGTATGAGTATATCCTCAAAGCCGATGCGCCCTGGGTTGACAAAGCTCCAGTGCTGAGTATCCTGGATGTGGGATTCCTCGTTAGGTGAGGCGTCTGCACGAAGAGATGCCGCTGCCCGGAAAGGTCGAGAGACCCCCACGGGTTGACCAGATCCCGCCGAATCAAGGCGGAATCTAATGCGGCTGATCGCCAATCCTCCAGCGAAGCTCATCCCGAGCAGAGTTGGAGGGATGACAAGAGGGGCGGTCTACGTCGTGCAGTGCTAAAGCTCGACACTGAGGGAGATCGCGCGGCCTGCCGCGCGAAGTTCTCGAACTGTCGGCCTGCGAGGAACCGGCGGTTTTTTTATTTGTGAAAGGAGGTGATGCGCCGCGATGGATGACGGGCCAAGTAGTCGATTGTGCCGGCTCAGGATGAGCCGTTTTTACTCTGCTGTGTCCGTTCGTTCGGCGCGGCAAACCGCACACCAATAGGAGGTACGTGCCATGAAGAAGATTTTGGCATTTCTATTCGAGTTAGCCTACAGCCGAATCGGACGGGGGGAGAATGCGATCCACGACGATAGGCTGCGCGCAAATCAATTTGGCGACCAGAGCCACTCGTTTAGCTACTGGCGAGCTCTCGTCAGTTAGCGCCACGCCCGCGCTTAATCGAGGATAATGACGCGCATGTTGCTCGCGGTGATGCTCGTAGCGCTCCAAACTGCGCCCCCGGCCACGCCGGCGCCGGTGCCTTCGCCTATTGCGACGCCTCGTTTTACACTGTCGGCCGCCGGATCGAACGTTTTCATCACGCAATCGACGGTGGGGCCGGGGATCGTCCCGCCGGAAGGTCCCGGATTCGCGCACGGGTCGCCGATCTCGCCGATGTCGCCTTACGATTGGTTTACCAGCGCACCCGTGACGCCGGGGAACGCCGGTATAGCACAATACGAGTTTACCGGCACCTATCACACCGCCGGCGTTGATTTCGCGGCGACGGTCGGAATGGGCGCCTTGACCGGCAGCACCACCAACGCGGTCTATTGGGGCGAACCGCTGATCCCCAATTTAAACGTTCATGCGTTTTCGCGGATCGTGCCCTACTCGATCGTCTTCCCGACGCATCCAGGCCAAGACGATGCGAGTGTGCTGAACGCAAGCCTCCTGAGTGGTTCGATCGCCGCTGCCGACGGCAGCTGGAAAGTGCGCGGCGGATACTTCAATCTCACGCAAACCGACCGATTCGTCTTCGCACCGCCGCCGCTGACGGACGTCGTGCCCTCAGTCGGCGTGCAGACCGCAGAGACGCTCGGACCGGGAATGCCGGCGATTGCGGCGTGGCCGTCAAGTCCGTCGTCGTTGCCATTGCTCGGCGTTGACGGCGTCTTCCATCAGGGCAATGCCACGCTGGAACTCTCCGACGCGTTGTTGCCTGCACTGGTCGATACCAACGTTCGGTTAACGATGGGATCGCTTGTTTTGGATCGCGGCGACTACGGACGCTTCTCCCTGCAGCTAGCGCATCTGTGGACGACCGGCGATTCAATCGCAACGACGACGTTCTTCGGTGTCGATCAGCAGATCCATTACGGCACGCAAGGTCGACTCTTCACCAGCACGTTGGCGAATCAAGAACAAACCATTGCAGGCGCACGCGCGTTCTTTCATCCGTTCAAGGATTGGGACGCGCTTGCGGAACTCGGGCGCGCGTGGTACGACGCCGGATTAGTGAGCCTTCCGGGTACGTCGCGTTTCGGGAACTACGAGCACTTCAGCTTGGCTCGACATATTGGCAATGACGTTGCCGCGCTCGAGTACCACCGCTTCGACCCAACCTACGCGACGATGATCTTGCCCTACGGCATCCCGGAGAACATCTGGAGCATCGCATGGTCGTGGCCGGGGGTCTGGCTTAAGTCGACCTATCAGCTCGTTGACAACACGGTCATCGGCGCCAATCGGGCCGGCATCCGGCTTAAATACGACCATCCCGGCAAACATTTGGAGCTGCACATCAGCTACGGCGATTGGAGACAACTCGTGCCCGAGACCGCAGCCAACGCGTCCCAGGTCGGCTTCGTCGACGGCTTTTTTCTGCTTCAAAAGGACGGCTTCGGTACCTTCGGACACGACCGGCAGCTGGGATTGTACCTCGTCTGGCACTTGCCGCACGACGACGTCGCGCTAGATTCCGTCGAGGACTATCTGAATCGAAGCGCAGACGCCGGGCAGCCGCTCGATACGGTCGCTACTCGAGCGCCGCAAGTCGTCGCAAGCTGGGCGCACCATTTCAGCAACAAGCTGCTCGCGGTTGGCGGCTACGGCCGCTACGAGCTGATTGGCACGTGGGCAATCACGCCGGTCGACGCCATCTACGGCGTTGCGTTCGGCGGCGTGCAGTTCGCGACCGGGCCGAACACGGCGCTTCTCGTCGAGGCAAGGCACTATGCCCTCGTGGGGCTGCCGTCCATACCGTACGGACCACCGCCGACAATGCGAGGCACCACGTTCATCGTCGATCAGCGGATCGGGATCTAAGGATATCGGAGAAGAACCGTTGAGCACCGAGACCTTACAAGCCACGCGAGCAACCCGCCCCAGCCTCTGGCGGTCGATCGCGCTATTCCTCTCGATCGTCGGCCCGGGAATTATCACGGCAAATGCCGACAACGACGTCGGCGGCATCCTCACCTACTCGCAAGCCGGCGCGCAGTTCGGCTATTCCCTGCTCTGGATTCTCGTCCCGGTGACGATCGCGCTGGTCGTGGTGCAAGAAATGTGCGCGCGCATGGGCGCGGTCACCGGCAAGGGCTTGGCGGACCTGATTCGTGAGAACTTCGGCGTCAAGGTTACATTTTGGTGTTTGCTGCTCTTCGTGCTCGGCGATATTGGTAACACCGCAACCGAGTTCGCCGGAGTAGCCTCCTCCGCGCCGATTTTCGGTGGCTATCTGAACGTCGGCAACGCCGAGGCATTCAAGATTGCCATGGTTGCCGCGGCGGCGATCTTCGTCTTCATGACGGTCACGCGGGGCTCGGCCAAAGTCATCGAGCGAGTCTTTTTCTTCTTCTGCTTCGTTTACATCGCTTACGTGATCAGCGCCTTTGCCGTGCGCCCAGATTGGCACGACGTTTTACATCAAACGCTGGTCCCGCATTTCCAGGCCTCCAAGGCCTACATCCTGATGATCATTGCGGTCATCGGCACCACGATATCGCCCTGGATGCAGTTCTACATCCAGGCCGCGGTGGTGGATAAGGGCGTGCGCGAAGGGGATTACGGCTATTCGCGCATCGACGTCGTCACCGGCGGAATCTGGACCGATGTCATCGCCTACTTCATCATCGTTGCTTGCGCGGCGACGATCTACATTCACAACATGCACGTTCCGGCCGCGCACCAGATCCAGGTCAACGGTGTCGGCGACGTCGCGGTCGCATTGCAGCCGCTCGCTGGAAGATTCGCCGCGCTACTCTTCGCGCTCGGGTTGCTCAACGCGGCGGTCTTCACCGCTTCCATTCTCCCGCTCTCGACCGCCTACTACGTCTGCGAGGCCTTCGGCTTCGAGCGCGGCCTCGACCATCGCTTTAGAGAAGCGCCGATTTTCTACGGCTTCTATCTGGCGCTAATCGTGGTTGGTGCCGGCACGGTAATCGTCCCGGGAGCTCCCTTGCTCGCAATTATCTTCTACTCGCAAGTACTCAACGGCGTATTGCTCCCGATCGTGCTGGTTCTCATGCTCTTGCTAATCAACAACAAACGGTTGATGGGAACCTGGACCAACGGACCGCTGTTCAACATAATTGCATGGGCCACCGTCGTCATCGTCGGCGCCCTGACGGTCGTCTCAACGGTGCAGATCGTCTTCCCTTCATTGGGCAGTTAGCGCATGGCGTTTAATCGCCGTCCGGTGCGAGATCGGCGCCGATCACGAGGGCCGTCTTCGTACCCGGCCGAACCGCGGTCGCAAAGGTTCGGGCCAAAGCGGCAGCCGCCGGCGAAGCCCCGACCACCACGCTGGTCGGCTTTACCTTGGTATCAACAAAGGTTCGAACGTTCCAGCCGGCGCCGCGCAACGCGCCGATGATGGTGCGATCGAATGCCGTGTTTCCA
The DNA here is from genome assembly GCA_049696515.1 of Candidatus Cybelea sp. Classification (GTDB taxonomy): domain Bacteria; phylum Vulcanimicrobiota; class Vulcanimicrobiia; order Vulcanimicrobiales; family Vulcanimicrobiaceae; genus Cybelea. The sequence goes on from JBAVTZ010000152.1 coordinate 51,276, forward strand.
GTCGCATTGGCTACCAAGACCTCGTCTTGCGGCGGATCGTCCCGGCTAAAGAGCAGCGTCCCGATCAGTTTCGCCCAGCGCTGGTCGGCAAAAACGACCGAAGCATCCCCGACCCACCCAATCTTGCTCGGTAGGGTGAAAGATCGTATGTTTTCGTCGGGCACGTTCCGGTAGATCGTTAGCAGCGATAGAAGCTGCTGATTGCTCAGCGTCGTTTTGATGTCTTTGCGGGCCAGCTGCAAGATGCTGGGCAATTTCGCCCAATTCTGAGGCTGGCTCAACTGGTCCAGCATGAGCTTCAGCACCTGTTGCTGACGCCGCACGCGGCCGAAATCCGACGCCGCATCGTGCCGGAAGCGAATGTATCCGGCGACCTGAGCACCAGAGAGATGCTGTTCGCCCTGCTTGAGATGGATGTGGAGGTCGCCGTTTTCGTCGTCGTAATCCATCCCCTCGTCCACGTTAACGTCCAACCCGCCCATCGCATCCACGATTGCTGCGGCTGCCTCCGGCTGCAGCGCGACGATCGCATCGATTGGAACGCCTCCCAGGAGTTTGCGGGTAACCTTTGCGGTCATGTGCGGGCCGCCGTACGCGTAGGCGGCGTTGATTTTGTTCCAACCTTGGTTGGGCACCGGAACCCATGTATCGCGCGGAATCGATACCAGGGTAGCGTTGCGCCGCGCGACGTCCAAGTGTGCGAGAATGATCGTATCGGTCGTTGCTTCGTCGGCCTGATATCCCAGAATCAACAGGTTCAGCTTCTCCCGGCCGAACGAATGCTGGGCCGTCTGGGTTGCGATTTGCTGGCGAATAGGCGCACGAAATGCCAGGAACCCGATGGTAACCGAGATTGCGGCGACGATTGCCACCGCAGCGACGCGAAGCCAAGGCTTCAAAAACATATCCAATCCCCCATAGCTGCTCCCTAGATGCTCCTAAACTCAGCGCAACGACGACCTCAGCAAGTGCGAGTAACTTCGGTCTAGAGATGCGTAGAAAGTGCGGCTAGTGACTGAGCAGAGGGGGTCCCCGCTCTCCGATTCTGCAGAGAACGGGTGAGAGTTCTTTGAAGCAGAGGCCGGCGAACCGGCAGGATGCCGTCAGTTCGGCGGGACGCAGGGAATAGGTCGCGATCGCCCGGATGAGCGCGATGACGCGCAGGGTCGTCGCGGCCAGCGTGCGCACCGAGCGCGCAATTGAAAGCGTAACGACCAGACAGATCGCGGCGTGGAGGGCCAAGCTGAGAGGCAACGGTCCGCCGAGCCAAATCGCGGGGCCGAGCAGGTGGCCCGTTACGATAAGCTGCTCGGCCGTTTCCATCACGTAGAGCGTGAGAATCTGAAAGAAAAAAATCGACGGCAGCAATCCAGCGACGTTACGTGGCAGGGCGCGGCCTGCCAATACCGCGCCACCCCTTATGACGAGGTAGAGCGCCAACAGCGCGATGCCGACTAAAAGCACAGGCACGACATCGAGGTAGCTGCCGTCGGTGTAACTGCCGCGGCCGAACCAGCCCACGTTAGAAGCGAACTCGACCACGGGATCTGCAATAGCTGCGGCGATTACGGCGACTGCTAGGCTGAACCCCAACCGGAGCGACGAACGTGTCAAGGTTTTTGAGCTTCCGGCGGTGCGGGAACGACCCCTTTTTTCATAGGAGCGAAAGCTGGCGCTCCGGCGGCGGTGGCTTTGGCATCTTTTTGCGCAACGGAACCCGTGCCTCGACGTCGGCCTCGCCCGAAAGCGCGTCGGCAACCTCCTGCGCGCGCTCGATCACCGCGTCGGGTAATCCGGCCATGCGAGCAACTTCGATTCCAAAGGACCGCGAGGAGCTGCCGGGTTGAACGCGATGAGAAAAGACGGGCACTCCGCCCAGCGTCCTGTTCTCGACTGCGGTGATATGGTAGTTCGTGACCAGACTCCAGTGCTCGGAGAGAGCGCAGAGCTCATGGAAATGCGTCGCAAAGAGCACGAGCGGTGCCTGTTCCTCCAGCCCGAGCAAGAACTCGCTGATCGCCTGTGCGATCGCAAGTCCATCGAGCGTGCCCGTCCCGCGGCCGACTTCGTCGATTAGCAGCAAGGAGCGCTGCGTGCTGCGCCGCAGAATATTCGCCGCTTCGGCCATTTCCATGTAAAAGGTCGACTGCCCCGATGCGAGATCGTCGCCCGCGCCGATGCGCGTAAAAATGCGGTCGATGATTCCCAGTTCCATCTTCTTTGCCGGCACGAAGGATCCGATTTGCGCCATGATCGCAAGCAGCCCAGCTTGCCGCAGGTAGGTCGATTTACCGCCCATGTTGGGTCCAGTTAGCAGGACGAACCGATGCTCGCCGACCCGAAGGTGTAAGTCATTGGGCACAAAGTGCGCGTGTAGAATCGCCTCCATTACGGGGTGCCGCCCATCTTCAATCGCAACGATGCTTTCATCGACGAAGCTGGGGCGCACGTAACCGCGCTCCGCAGCGCATTGGGCGAGCGCGGCCAGGACGTCGATTTCAGCAATCGCACAGGCCGCTTTTAACAAGTCCTCGGCCCGAAGGGCCACGCGCTCGAGCAGCGCTTCGAAGAGCTGTCGCTCGAGGCGCTCTTGACGGGTTTGGGCGGTTGAGATTGCGAGTTCGAGCTCCTTTAGCTCGGGCGTAACGTAACGCTCCCCGGTCGTTAGCGTCTGCTTGCGCAGATATTCAGGCGGAAGGGCGCCGGCATAGCTCTTGCTCACCTCGATCGCATAGCCGAAGGCACTCGCATACTTCACCTTCAGCGTCTTGATGCCGGTTCGATCGCGTTCACGCCGCTCTAAATCCGAGAGCTTGGAACGCGCGTCGGTCCGCAGTGCGATGCACTCGGCCAGTTCGAGGCTCGCCTCCGGACGGATCGCTCCGCCGTCTCCGATTAATGCGGGCGGCTCGTCAACGAGCGTCCGCTGCAAGTCATCGAGCAAACCGCTGAAGTCGCCGATTCGTCCCAGCAAAGGGGCGAACGCCGGCAACGCAACTTGGCTCAGCGGCCGGAGCATCTCGAGCGTTCGGCGCAACGAACCGAGATCGCGCGGCGTAGAGCGGCGAAACCGGACCTTCTGCGCGATGCGCTCGAGGTCGAAGACACCGCGGAGAATTTCACGCAGCGCTTCCCGCCGGGCGTGCTCGCCCGCGGTGGCCGCAACGATCTCCTGGCGGGCCGTAATCGTACCGACCTCGACCAGCGGCGCCAAAATCCACCGGGTCAGCATTCGCGATCCCATCGACGTCGCGCAAACGTCGAGCGTCGCAAGAAGAGTCGCGCGGGGGTTCTGACCCTGCGCGCGAGTGAGCTCGAGATGCTTGCGCGTCGAGGGATCCAGCGCTAGGAACTGTTGGCGACGATAGAGCTGGGGTTCGCTCAGGCCGCGCTCGCCGTTGGATACGCCGGTCCGCTTCACGAATGCTCCAAGCGCGTCCAGCGCACGGTGAATCGCAAGGGATTCGTCGAGCGCGAACCCCTCGAACGTTCCGCGGTCGCGTGCTTCGACCAAGCCTAGGCTCGGCGTCGCTAAGCGCGCGCCGATCGCTTCGATCGCCGTCGCGATGATGGCGCGAAGGTCGGCTGGAACGTCCGCGACGATTTCGGCGGGCCCGACGCGTGCCAGCTCAGCCAACAGTTCGTCGTAGGAGTTTTCGCCGCCAATCGCGGTCGCCGCCGAATAGCTCGTCGAAACGTCCGCATACGCTAGCGCAAACGTTTCGCCGACAGTCGCTACCGCTGCGAGATAGTTGTTCTGTCTGCCGTCGAGAAGCTGCTCTTCGATTAAGGTACCAGGCGTCACTACCCGTACCACCTCGCGTCGCACCAGCCGATTCGGCTGCGGAACCTCGAGTTGTTCGGCTAGGGCAACGATGAAGCGTTGCTGCACCAGACGCGCGAGATATTGCGATAACGCGTGATGCGGTACGCCGGCCATCGCGACCCGCTTCCCGGCACCTGCCTCTTTGCTGGTCAGCGCGAGTTGCAACGCACGGGCGATTGCCTCGGCATCCTCGCCGTAGGCTTCATAGAAATCGCCGACCCGCGAGAGCAGGATGGCTTCGGGGTGCTTGGCTTTCATCCCGAAGTACTGCTCGAGCATCGGCGAGTACTTGGTGGTCGTGGTCGTTGCCGTTACGCCGGCCCTCCATGCAAAGCCGTCAAATCGACGACCGGACGCCTCGCCGGAGACCCGACATCCTCGAAGCATGCGGCGCGGCGGACTACCGTTCCCACGCAACCCCAAACGTGGGCGGTTTCGATCGCGACATCGAGCCAGGGTGTTTGGGCGTAAGCGCGCTCGCCCCAGCCGTCGGCCGAATAATCGGCCGGCTTGGGGGCGACGAGCGTGACGTTGTCGAGCGTCTTGGCGGTCAGCCGGTCGACGTTCTTTTTCGATTCGCCTGCGATCAACGCGCGCACGGTCGTTCCAATTTTGCGCTCATGATAGGCGCGGGTCACCCGGTTCTGCGCATCCACCAGCCGCTCGAATCGCTCGTGCGCGACATCCTTCGGAACTTGATCCCAACGGGCGGCGGGCGTGCCGCGACGGATCGAATAGATGAAGGTAAAGGCGTTGGCAAAAACGCCGCGGCGCACGTACGCAAGCGTGGCTTCGAAATCCTCGTCGCTTTCGCCGGGGAAGCCCACGATGAGATCGGTCGTGATCGCGCATTCCGGCAAGCGGCGCCGGATCGATTCGCGTATAGCATCAAACTGAGCCAAGGTGTATTTGCGATTCATTCGCCGCAAGAGTGGGTCGCTTGCCGATTGCAAGGGAAGATGAATCCGAGGATTGAGCTGCGGGATGGCTGCCAGATCGTCGAGGATCTTGTCGGTGAAGTCCTTGGGATGCGGTGAGATGAAGGTCAGGCGCTCCAAACCCGGCAGTCGCGCAACTGCTCGGCAGAGATCGCCAAAATCGGCGCCGTTGGCAGGATCGCGCCACGCGTTCACGGTCTGGCCGACCAGCATGATCTCGCGCGCACCCTGCTCGACCTTTTGCCGCACCTCGTCAACGATCGCAGATTCGGACCGGTGATCGAAGCGGCCGCGCACGTACGGAACGATGCAGAAAGTACAATAATAGGAACAGCCGCGCTGGACCGTGACGAAGGCGCGCAAGGGTGAGAACGCGTCGGTCACCCCGTCGGCCGTTCCGCCCAGCGCAAAACGGAGGATGCTGTCCGTTGCCGCATCCTGAGCGGAATCGCTTTGCGGACCGTCTCGCAGCGTAGGTTGCCACTCAGCCAGCTGATCGCCCAGCTGCGTCAACTCGCGCGTGCCGAAAATCGCATCAACGTGCGGCGCCAGCTTCCGCATCCGATCGCGGTCTTGCTCGGCTAGGCATCCCATGACCACCAACCGCAAACTCGGGTCGCTAAACTTGAGGACTTTGAAGTGGTTCATGCGCCCATAGGCTCGGCGCTCCGCGCTATCGCGGACGGTGCAGGTATTGAGAACGACGACGTTCGCCTCCTCAGGCACCGAGGCGACGCTATACCCGGCCGATAGCGCCCGATCGGCGATATACTGTGAATCGGCCTCGTTCATCTGACAGCCAAAGGTTTCGATGTAAATGCTGGGCATGTTCCAGCACCCCGCATTCGCTCGACGCCCGGTCCGTTCCGGCCCGATGGGTCTTGCCCGGTCGGATTGAGAAATGAGCCGCGTGCAAGCGTTGGAGACCACCGATGCCTCGGGCATGCTGCGACCAGCGACGGTTGCTATCGTCGGGCGGCCAAACGTCGGGAAGAGCGCGCTCTTCAATCGGCTGATCGGCCGGCGTTTAGCTATCGTCGAGGATTCGCCCGGGGTGACCCGCGATCGACTCTACGCCCTCTGCGATTGGCGCGGGCGCGTGTTCAGTATCGTAGACACCGCCGGCATAGATCCCGACGCGGCGGTGGCCCACGGTCCGGAGTTGGCCGAGGCCACCCGCCGCCAAGCCGAGGCGGCGGCCGACGAATCCGACGTCACGGTGATGGTCGTGGACGCGCAAACGGGGCTTCACCCGCTCGACGACGACGTCGCGCGCATCCTGCGACGAAAGCGTAAACCAATCGTGCTGGCCGCCAACAAAGCCGAGTCTCCCAGCGCGGCGGCTGCCATTCACGCCGAATTCGCCCGGCTCGGCTTCGGCGAGCCGATCGCCGTCTCGGCGATCCATGGTGAGGGCACGGGGGACTTGCTCGACCGCATCGTCGAGCTCTTGCCCCCTCACGCCGCCAATGCCGAGCTCGAGACCGAGCTCGCGTTGGCGGTGATCGGACGTCCCAACGTCGGCAAGAGCTCGCTAGTGAACGCGCTGCTCGGTGAAGAGCGCATGCTGGTTTCCCAAACCGCGGGCACGACGCGCGACGCAACCGATACTCTATTCCGCTGGCACGATCGTGCGCTCCGATTAGTGGACACGGCCGGCGTGCGAAAGAAGCCGCAAGCGCACGGAGCGCTTGAATACTATGCCGCGTTGCGCTCGCTCAACGCAGTTGCGCGCTGCGACATCGCGGTGCTCGTTTTTGATGCAATGGTCGGCATCATGTCGCAGGATCGCCGCTTGGCCGGCATCGCGATCGAGGAGCGAAAAGGCCTCATCATCGTCGGAAACAAGTGGGACCTGGTGCGCGAACAAGGCGACGTCAGCCAGTCCGACCTCGCCGAGCTTGTGCGCGAATCGCTGCCCTTTGCCGCCTTTGCCCCGATCGTCTTCCTTTCGGCTAAGACGCATCGCCGTTTGGGTAGTTTGATGCCGATCGTCGCTAAGGTGGCGGAAAATCTCGATCGCCGCATCCAAACTGCACAGGTCAACACCGTAATCCGCAGTGCGGTGCTCGCGCACCCTCCGCCGACGGCCTCTGGGCGGCTGTTGAGGATTTACTATGCCTCCCAGCCCGCGACCCATCCGCCGATTTTCGTTTTGCATTGCAACGATCCCGATCTCGTCGCACAGCATTACAAACGCTTCTTGGAAAACGTGCTGCGACAACAGTTCGACTTCGAAGGCGTTCCACTCACGCTCGAGTTTCGCGCCCGCCGGGAGCTAGAGGAATCACCGCAATGAGCGACATCGGCCTATCCGAATCCGGTTCGATCTTTTTGGTTTTGATTCTCATTTCGATTCCGATCCTGTCATTCATTGGCGCGTTCCTGATCGGCTCGATTCCGTTTGGATACCTCATCGGGCGCTTCTTTTATCGGACCGACATCCGAAAGCAAGGCTCCGGCAACATCGGTGCGATGAATGCCCTGCGTACGCTGGGGAAAGGCGGCGCTGCCGTTGTCCTGTTGCTCGATGCTCTCAAAGGATTCGCGCCGACGCTTTTCGCCCTCACCTTCTTTCGAGGTCACTTGGATTTCGAAAACTGGCCGCCTTCGGAACAGATCCTAGCCGCGCTCGTCGCGGCTGGAGCCGTGCTCGGACACTGCTTCTCGCCGTGGCTGCGCTTTAAGGGTGGTAAAGGCGTCGCGACGTCGTTTGGAGCGATCTTCGCGATGTCTTGGCCGGCCGGCCTGGTCGCCGTTGCGGGTTGGATCGCCGGGGCCGCCCTAACGCAATATTCGTCGGTGGGATCCATGCTCGGCAGCGCGCTCGCCCCATTGGCGATATGGTTCTTCACCGGTTCTATCCCCGAAACGCTTTACGGCATCTTTGCGGCGCTGTTGATCATCTACACGCATCGCGAAAATATTCTTCGCTTGAACAACGGTACCGAAAGCCCCGTTCCCCTCTTCAAACCGCGAACCTAAAGGAGCCGTCCGCCAGGGCTTGGCTTGCTGCGGACCGTACAGTCTAGACCGCATGATTTCATCAAACGATCTTCGGAACGGCGTGACCATCGTCGTGGACGGCCAACTCTGGACGGTGATCGAGTTCCTGCACGTCAAACCTGGAAAAGGATCGGCCTTCGTTCGCACCCGCCTGAAGAACGTCAAAGCCGGAACTACCCTGGAGCGTACCTTTCGGGCCGGCGAAAAGCTCGAGCGGGCAATCGTGGACAACCGCCAGATGCAGATGCTCTACAACGACGCGGACGGCTACCACTTCATGGACCAGGAATCGTTCGAGAACGTAACGCTTCAGCGTGACCTGATCGGCGGCCCGGCCGATTTCTTAAAAGACGGCATGGTCGTGGACGTTCAGTTTCACGACGGGACGCCAATTGGGGTGGACCTTCCGGCTCATGTCGAACTGCGAATCGTCGAAACCGATCCCGGTTTCCGGGGTGACACGGCAACGAACGTCACCAAGCCGGCCAAACTCGAGACCGGCGCGACCGTCGCGGTCCCGCTCTTCATCGAAAGCGGCGACCTCATACGCATCGACACGCGCGACCGCCGTTACATCGGACGCTCGAGCTAGCGAAGCTCGCGCTTCGCCGCGGCAGCATTAGGACGTGCGCCTTGCGTTGGAGCTCTTCGCCGCCGCGTTCGTCGCAAGCGTTTTTGGCTCGATGGTGGGGCTTGGCGGCGGCTTCATATTGGTTCCGATCCTTCGCCTTTTTCTAGGATTTTCGCCCGCCTATGCCGCCGGCACGTCGCTTGTTCTGATCGTCGCCAATAGCGCCAGCGGCGCATTTACCTATTTGCTGCAGCGCCGCGTGCATTTAAAAATCGGATTGTTGATCGCCGCCGGCGGACTGCCGGGGAGCCTGCTGGGCGCCATCGCGTCCTTCCATATCTCTGCCAAACTCTTCGACGCGCTGCTCGCCGTACTGCTGATCGCGGTCGCGGTCGATATGGCATGGAATGCCGAAAGAAGGATGGCTGGGCGCGTCGAGCAGGATCGCGTCACGTCGATCAAGGGCATGTCGTATCGAGCGGCTGTCGCACTGGGCTTCGTCGTCGGCATTTTCGGCAGCCTCTTCGGCTTGGGCGGTGGAATCGTACTGGTTCCGAGCTTCCTCTATTTTTCGGAGCTACCGGCGCATGCAATTAGCGCCACCTCTCACTTCGCGATTCTACTTACCTCACCGATTGGTTTGGCGGTACATGCCATACAGCACGACATCGTCGCAAACGATATCCTGCCGCTGGTGCTCGGCGGATTGCTCGGCGGCCCAATCGGCGCCCGCCTCTCGCTTCGGCTGCGATCCCCGCAGCTGCTGATCGTCGTCGCTATCGCGTTGGTGACCGCCGCAGTAACGCTGGTCTGGCGGCAACTATAGTCGACCAAGGGCGACTGAGGATCAGCCGCCATCTCCGGTCGGCTTATTTCGGTGACGTCATGTCCTTTGGAACGACGATGCGATCGTACTCTTCCTCAGTGACGTGACCGAGCGAAAGGGCTGCGTGTTTTAGCGTCGTCTTTTCGTGGTGTGCCTTCTTGGCGATTTCGGCGGCTTTGTCGTAGCCGATGTGCGGCGAGAGGGCGGTGACCACCATCAAGGATTCGTCGAGGTGCTTCTTTATCTGCTCTTCGTTAGCGCGCAGCCCCTCGACCGCGTGGATGCGGAACATCGTGCACGCGTCGTGCAGCAACGTGGTCGAATGTAGGAAGTTGTAAATTATGACCGGGTTGAAGACGTTGAGCTCGAAGTTGCCCTGCGAGGCGCCGAAACTGATCGCCAGATCGTTGCCGTAGACCTGCACGCAGACCATCGTCATCGCTTCAGATTGCGTCGGATTCACTTTGCCCGGCATAATCGAGCTGCCCGGCTCGTTCTCGGGTAGGATCAGCTCCCCAAGCCCGGCGCGCGGCCCCGAGCCGAGCCAACGAACGTCGTTGGCAATCTTCATCAGCGCTGCGGCCAGTGTCTTTAGCGCGCCGGAGGCAAAGACGAAATCGTCGTGCGAAGCCAACGCCGTGAACTTATTTGGGTGCGAGCGAAACGGGAGTCCCGTCAACTCAGCGATTTTCTGCGCCGTCCGCTCGCCGAACTCGGGATGCGCGTTGAGTCCGGTGCCTACCGCAGTTCCGCCGATCGCCAAGTCGTAGAGCGGGTTCAACGCGGTTTTGCAGGCCGCGACGGCACGATCGAGCTGGGTAACGTATCCCGAGAACTCTTGGCCTAGCGTCAGCGGCGTCGCATCTTGCAGGTGGGTGCGGCCGACCTTGACGATGTGCGCCCATTGCGTGGCCTTAGCATCCAGGGCGTCGCGCAACGCTTCGACGGCGGGGAGCATGTGCACGATGGCTTCGGCGCCGGCGACGTGCATCGCGGTCGGAAACGTATCGTTGGACGATTGCGACATGTTGACGTCGTCGTTCGGATGAACGGGCTTCTTCGAGCCCATCTGACCGCCGGCGAGCTCGATCGCTCGGTTCGAAATAACCTCGTTGACGTTCATGTTCGTTTGCGTGCCGGAACCCGTCTGCCAAACGCGAAGCGGAAAGTTTGCGTCCAGCTTGCCCTCGACGATCTCGTCGGCGGCCTGGACGATCAGGTGCGTCTTTTCGCCATCGAGCTTTCCGAGGTCGCGGTTTACGAGCGCGGCGGCCTGCTTGAGCACCGCCATCGCCTTGATTACCTGGCGTGGCATCACGTCACGCGGCCACTCTCCCTCGCCGATATCAAAGTGGATCAGCGAACGGGCGGATTGCGCACCGTAATACTTGTCGGCCGGGACCTCGATCTTTCCCATCGAGTCGCTCTCGACCCGAGTCGCCGTTCTATTCTCCGTCGCGTTGGAAGCGGTCATCATGCCTCACGTTTTCGTCGTGCTCGACGCCAGTTCTGCCTCGACCAAAGTCGCACGCACGAGTTAAGTCGAAGGGCAACGAGCGTAGAGTACCGCTCCGGGCATATGATATCCCTGAACGTTGTGGACGATCTTCTTCGTCGCAGATACGTAGATGAAGTTGTCCACGTTGCCTTCCTGCTGCCAGTGAACCGCTCCGTGCCCGGCACCGTCGTCGTTCGGGTAGTAGACGATCTTCCGCGCCGGAGACTTTCCTAGCTTGGCAGTCGTGGCAGTGATAACCAAGCGAGACGACTGGTCGGAGCAGCGTCCGCTCGACCAGGCTCCGATCATATTCGAAGGAACGGCGGCCGCGCCAGCAGCCAAGAGCATAACGACAAGAGCAAACATGGCTCAGGCACCTTTTCGGGCGGCGCGCAGGCCCTCGAGCGTGGTTCCGGCGGCGCGCATCTCGACGACCTCATAGATCGTCAGCGGATAGCGGGGGTCGAAGCGGCGCTGGTTGCAGCGAGGACAACTCGACGCCTCGCGCGGCCGGCGGCGCCGGAGTGCTTCGAAGGAGCACTGCTCGCAGCGAAGGATGTAGCGCTTGCTCGATCCGTTGGCTGGCCGCGCGTTGCCGAGATCGTGGTAGATCGAGCTCAAGCCGCACTGGTGGAGTTTGCGTTTAAAACGAGCGCTGTGACCCGCGTCGCGGAAGTTTACGTAACACCAGGCGTGAATCATTTCGTGCAGTAGCGTGTCGGTAAGAGCTTCCGGGTGTTCGCGAAAGTGTTTGGGCGAAAGCTCGATCAGCAACGGCCGTGCGCCGTAGGTGATACGGCCCGCGGAGTTGGAGAAGCGCCCGTTGTAGCGAATCCTGCAGTCGGGCACCTCACCGTTAAAGAATTGGTAGTTTAAGCGGGCGAAGAGCAACTGGAGGTCGGCCTCGTTGGGAAGCACGGAAGATTTTTTCGTCATCCGTCCAACCGACTCTTCGTGCCTCCAAACGCGTCGAGTGGTCTTCCGCCTCGGATCTATCTACCGATTGTGGCGCTCATTGCGGTCGTCTTTCTCGGCATCATGGCCTACCTGGTGGCCGATGGCTTCGGGGTTACCGGCTCGGTCTTCGGGAAGGCGGTGAAGTCCACGGCCGGGACGGCTGCCCAGCAACAGGGCTCGCAGAACAACGTCGAAGGTGGGCCGCCGGCGCCGGTGATGGCGCAACTACAGAGCCTGCGCGAGCGCATCGCAAATCACCCCAACGATGATGTTGCGCTTACACAGCTGGGCGACATGTATTTGGCCGCTAACCGCTTTACACAAGCGATTCCGCTCTACAAGCGAGCGCTCCAAGCAAACCCGCACAACGTCGCGGCGCAAACCGGTCTAGCGCAAGCCCGCGATGCGCTGAGGAACCAGTGAATCTCTATATATCATGCGATATGGAGGGCACGGCGGGGGTCTGCTCGTGGAAGCAGTGCGATCCGAGCGATTTGCACGAGTACCCTATCTTCAGAGCGTACATGACGCGCGAGGTGCGTGCCGCAATCGACGGGGCGCGTGAAGGCGGCGCACGCAGTATCGTTGTCAACGACTCGCACTGGTCGATGCGCAATCTTCTTCTCGACGAGCTCCCCGGGGATGACGAGCTACGCGTGATTTCCGGAGCGCCCAAGCCATGGAGCATGATGGAAGGCCTTGACGCCCGGGCAGACGCGGCCTTCTTCACAGGATATCACGCGAGAGCCGGCGAGCCCGCGACGCTTTCGCACACTTTCAGCGATGCCATCTACTCGGTCGCGGTAAACGGCACCCCTTGCAGCGAGATGTTGCTTAACGCTGCCTTGGCAGGTATCTACGGTGTACCCGTCATTCTGATTACCGGCGACCGCGCGATCGTTGAGGAGGCTTCGCGCACCCTCCCGTGGGCCGTCGGAGTTGCGGTCAAAGACCCAATTGGCTTTTCGGCCGTGAACTCGCTGACACCGCAAGCCGCGCGCGAAGCGATTCGTGCCGGTGCGCGAGAGGCAGTCGGGCGAATCGATCGCGCGCGCCCGTTTGGCTTCGATCCCCCCCTCGAGCTGACGATCGAAACGGTTAGCGTGGAGCACGCCGACTTTATCGAGTTGATGCCGGGCTTCGTCCGGATCGGCGCCCGCGCAGTACACTTTGCTTCCGGCGACTATCCCACGCTCTTGCAAGCCTTCATCGCGGCCACCCGCATCGCAGCCGCAGCGAACACCGTGGCGTGAAGCTCTATATTTCAAGCGATATGGAAGGCGTGGCCGGCGTTTGCGCCTGGGAGCAAGTCGACGCACGAACGCCCCATCCGGATTATGCCATCTACCGCCGGTACTACACGCACGAAGTATGCAGCGCGATCGAAGGGGCCCGGTCCGGCGGCGCACTCGCGGTACTCGTCAACGACTCGCACGGACCGATGCGAAACCTGCTCCTCGACGAGTTACCTAGCGACGTGCGCGTCATCTTCGGCAACCGCAAGCCCTTCTCGATGGTACAAGATGCCGACGACGGCTTCGACGGTGCGTTCTTCGTCGGCTACCACGGCGCGGCCGGCGATGCGGATGCCGTCCTGTGCCATACGTATACGCCATCGGTAATCTACGAAGTCCGCGTAAACGGGCTGCGCTGCAGCGAGGCCACGCTTAATGCCGGGCTCCTTGGGCACTATGGCGTGCCGCTCTTACTCGTGACCGGGGATCGCACGACCGTCGAGGGCGTCCAGACCCAAATGCCGTGGGTGCACGGCCTGGTCGTCAAGGAGTCGATCGGCAATTTTGCCGCAAATTCAATGACGCCGGCCGCCGCGTGCCGTGCGATTCGCCGCGCCTCCGAAGAGGCCGTCCGCGATGCAGCTAAAGCGAAAGCCTTCCGGTTCGAACCTCCCATCGCGCTCGAGGTCCAGCTCGTCACCGCAGCCCAGGCCCATCTAGTTGCAAGCATACCCGGCTTCGAGCGCACCGGCTCGCGCAGCGTTCGATTCGTGCACGATGCCTATCCGGTTATCTTCAAAGCCTTCGTCGCAACCTGGCGCCTCGGCGCAATGGCTTAAGCGAAGAACCGCAGCACCACGTTACGCTGTCATCCTGAGCGGAGGCGCGAAGCGCTGACGTCGAAGGACGAACATCGGTCGTGCTGACCTTGTCGAAGCACGACTAGATGGAAGCGCCCAACAAATTGTTGCCCCTTCGACTCGCTTCGCTCGCTCAGGGTGCAACTCACGGACGTCCTTCGACGAAGCCTGTCCTGAGCGGAGCCGAAGGGCTCAGGATGACAAAGGGTGGGGCTACGATGCCTTTGCGGGAGTGCCCAGGGCGATGGCGATTTCGACGACGTCGTCTTCGCTCAGCGAGAGCCGGCGCATCGCGGCTTCATAGGCCTCGATCGTCTCTTCGCTCTTGCTCGATGCCGCCCGCTCCTCGCGCAAGCGCTTGACCTCATCGGTCACGCGGTGCGCCAGATCGGGAGTCGGCTCGATGCCCGCGCTCGCAAGTCGCTCGCGCTGACGGCGCAGCGTATCTTCCACCAGCGCCGCGCCGGTGTGTTTTCCGAAGACCCAACTCGTTCGGGCGCCGACCAGGTCAGCCGGAACCGCCTCGTACATGCGATGATCGATCAGCATCGCTTGCGTGTGGATCCCGGACTCGTGGGCGAATACCTTTGAGCCCACGATCGGCTCGTGCTGCTGCATCGGTATGCCGCTCACTCGCTCCATGAAGCGCGTCAGCTCGCGCAGCTTGCCATACTTGAAGCCCGGCAGCTCGATGTCGTAAAGGACCCGCAGCGCAACGACGAATTCGTGAAGCTTCACGTTTCCGGCACGCTCGCCGTACCCATTCGCCGTCACCGATATGACCTTGAAACCACACGACGCGGCTACGATCGCGTTGATTGTCCCCAGTCCATAATCGTTATGCAGATGCGCGACGATCGGCAAGCCTTCCGGCAGAGCGCGGACGATGCGCGAGCAATACCAACGCGTTGCCTCCGGCGTCAGCGTACCGACCGTATCGGGCCATGCCGGGCGCGTGCCCCCGGCTTCTAAGCCGGCCTTGAAATACTCGATGAAGTACTCCACGTCGCCGCGACTGCCGTCTTCGGCGCCGAACTCGACTCGCTCGACCCCCGACTCACGCGCGTGGCGAATGGCATCGCACTGCAGACGGATATTGGCCGAGCGGTAGAATGCCAGCGGCAGATCGAGCCATTCGCGCTCGTCGCGTCCTTCGTAGCGCAAGAGCGTCTTACCGATCTTGTATTTGAGGTGGAGATCGCTCCCGCTGGTAAAAATGAAGAACGTCACTTCGCTCGGTTCGATTCCGGCTTCACGCAGCGTCCTAACGGTGATGTCGATATCGCTGCGATTGCTGCGGCACATCACCACGATCTCGACGTCGCCCAGTTCCCCGCGGCGCTTGGCGCCCATCACCAGTTGCAAGGTACGCCGGTCGCCCTCCGATGCTGCTGGAAAACCGACGCTCATGATGTGCACGCCGACTCCGGCCAGCGCCTTGGCGATCTCTAGCTTCTGAGCAGGGGTATAGCAGACACCGGGCATCTGTTCGCCGTCGCGTAGCGTCTCGTCGTAGATGCGGATCTCCGCCGGGTTGGGAAAGCCGACGCTTCGGGTGAACTCTTTGGGATCGCGTATCAGACGCTCGATCGGTTCGCGGAGCATTTTCAATTGGTTCTACACACCGCGCGTCATCTCTTGGTCCCCGTCTTTATGCCCTGTTGTTCGTCGAAGCGCAGCTCGGCCGTATCCCGCGGGAAGATCAGTTCGAGCGTCCAGTCGAAGGCGACCCGCATCTTTCGGTCGAGTCCCGGGAGGCGCAATAGATAGTAGGTCCGCCATAAGAACCAGGCGATGAATCCGGTGATGACACGGTCGCCGGGAAGCTGCGCGACGGCTTTGCGCCCGCCCAACGCCGCCATCATGCCGAGCGTCTTGTACCTAAACTGTTTGGTCGGCTTGCCTCGGAGCGCGGCTACGATGTTCTGCGCCAGGTGCGGCCCCTCGCGAATCGCGTGCTGCGCGGTCATCGGATAGACGCCGCCCTCACCGTCGGGAATCGAGGCGCAATCACCGAGTGCCCAGACGCCGGCGACTCCTACGACTTGCATGTCCCCGTTTGTCTCGATCGCGCCGCGCCGCGTCGTTGGAACTCCCATATCGGCGACCATCGCCGATGGTTTCACGCCGGCGCTCCAGATGATGGACTCGCTTTCGATGCGCCGTCCGCTTTGGAGCGTGAGCCCATGTTCGTCGGCGCCGGTAACGCCGTCACCGGTGAGCACCTCAATCCCGCGGTGCTCGAGCACGCGGCGCGAGTACTCACCCATTTTCGGCGGAAGACCGGCCAGCAAAACCGGTCCCGCTTCAACCAGAATCACCTTCACTTGTTCGGCTTGCAGCCGGCGATAGAAGCGTAGAACGCTGCGGAAGAGCTCGGCTATCTCGCCGGCGGTTTCCACGCCGGTGAAGCCTCCGCCGACGACGACCAGCGTCAACAGGCGTTTGCGCCGCGCTTCGTCCGCGATCGTATCGGCGAGTTCGAGCAACCAAACCAGGTGATTGCGCAGCGCATCGGCATCGTCCAAGCTTTTGAGTGGCCAGGTATACTCCGCAACGCCCGGGATCCCAAAGGTCGAGGTCGACGAACCGAGCGCGAGCACGACCTGATCGAACGCCAGGACGACGTTGAGCCCGGTAAGCACGTGGTGGTACTTGACCGTCCGCTCCTTGAGGTTCACCTCGTCGACGTGAGCCAGCACGAAGCGGGTGCGCGGTAGCTGCTCCCGGATCGGCGTCACGATGTGGCGTACTTCCACCTCCCCGGACGTCACTTCGGGCAGCATCGGCGTAAAGAGGGAGTAGTTCTCGCGGCTTAGCAACACGATCTCGGCTTCGCCGGGACGCACCAGCCGCTCGAGCCCTCGCGCGACGGCGATCCCAGCAAATCCTCCGCCGACGATAACGATGACCGGCACGTGACGCGGTTGAAGAGAGCCGCGTGGAATACCTGCCGCCCTCGCCACCCGATCGGGAGCCCGAACCGCCCAAGTCGGTGCAGCGTAAGCGCAGCAGCGGGATCGGCGCAATACTGGCCGCGCTGCTCGCGTTCCTGGTGAAGTTCAAGTTTCTCTTGTTGATCGGCGCCAAGCTGATCGGCGTAAGCTGGACCTTCCTGCTCTCGCTGTGGATTTACGTCGTCATCTTCGGCTGGCGCCTGGCGGTCGTCGTGATGCTGCTGCTACTGGCGCACGAGCTCGGTCACTATTTCGCATTTCGGGCGTATGGCTTGCCCGCGCGCCTGCCGGCCTTCGTGCCGTTACTCGGCGCCTTCACCGCCGGCGCGGTTCCCGACGATCTGGAGCAGGACGCGTACATTGCGCTCGCCGGTCCGTTGACCGGCCTGGGCCTTGCGGCAATCTGTTACGGCATCGGCTATGCAACCCAGGACCGTTTTTGGTTTGCCTGCGCCGACCTGTCAGCCTTTTTGAATCTCTTCAATATGATTCCGGTGCCGCCGTTCGACGGCGGCCGAATCATCGGCGCACTTTGGCCGCCGCTGTGGATCATCGGCTTTGCACTCTTCGTGGCGTTTGCGGTTTTTTGGCACATTCCAATTCTCTTCGTCGTGATCATCGCGGCACTGGGGCTCCCCGCAATGATCGCTGCCTGGAGGGGCCACGTCGATCCTCGCGCCGAGCGCATGACATTCGGTGCGCGCGTGCGCGTCAGCATCTGGTATCTCGCAACGGTGTTTGGGCTCTTCGTGGTGATGGCGCAGTCGCACGCGGTTGCATCCAACGCATCCGGCGGCATCGCTTGGTAACGCGCAAATGGCTGATCGGACTCGTCTATGTGGCAATCGCGATTGCGATCATCGGCGTGCGCCCTCATCCGACGCCGGGACCAATGCTGCGCGACTTCGAGGCTTATTGGGCTGCGGGCTCAAGTCGCAACGCCGGCGTCGATCCCTACCGGCC
Organism: Candidatus Cybelea sp.; assembly: GCA_049696515.1. Classification (GTDB taxonomy): domain Bacteria; phylum Vulcanimicrobiota; class Vulcanimicrobiia; order Vulcanimicrobiales; family Vulcanimicrobiaceae; genus Cybelea. Next base: position 68,913 of record JBAVTZ010000152.1, read on the forward strand.
CGATATCTGGAATGCGGAGCGTACGGTTCCCGGCGTCAACGCCCACCACGACGAAATCTTGCCGTTCATCGGGCCGCCTGCGACGCTGCTTGGATGGAGCCTCTTCGCGCGACTCCCGTATCGAAACGCGGCATCGGCGTGGATCGTGCTGCTCGCCATCTCGCTCCTCACGCTAATTGCCGCGGTCGTTCGAGGAAGCGGTGCGCCAATCACGCCACTATCGTTCTTAGCGGGGGTGGCGCTGGCGCTTTCCTTCGGTCCGGTTACGAGCGATCTCGCGCTCGGTCAACTCGCGCTGCCGAGCTTCCTCGGCGCCGTGCTGGTCACACTTCTGGCCGAGCGTTCGGTAATGGCGGGCGCGGCCGCTGCGTGCCTCGCCTTCGCCCAGCCGAACGCGGCGATCGGGCTTGCGTCGCTACTCGGCCGTAACCGCGTTACGCTCGCGATCGCGCTCGGCACGCTCGTAACCTACGCGCTCGGAGCAATCGCCGGCGGCTGGATGTGGCCCTTCACCTATGCGCGGGCGGCGACTGCCCACCAGGGGGCCGAAGCGCTGGTGGCAATTCAACTCACGCCGGCGTCGATCGCCTATGGTTTCGGTGCACCAGCACGCGCGGCGCAACTCACCGGGATCGGGATTGCGCTGCTGGCCGTCGCGGGCGCGGTCGTCCTGGCCATCACCGTTCGCGAACGATTTGCTCGCTTTTCCGCGGTATCCGCGCTGGTGCCGTTCGTGGTCGGTTTCGTTCACGAGCACGATCTCGTGGTCGCGT
>JBAVTZ010000153.1:0-1668 GCA_049696515.1 Candidatus Cybelea sp.
GCTCAATGGTGCAAACACCAACTACGTAACCGTCGCTCAGCTCCGAGGCCAGATCGACTTCTACTCATATAGTACCAACGCAATCAAGTTCGAATACGCCGTTAAAGGCCTGCCGGTCAGCCTAGCCCCCGAGGGCATCGCTCAAAATCCCCGCTCGGCGCAATAGAGCGGAGCGGGCGGAATTATAGAGGGTTCGCGAGCCCGCGCGGGCAACTTCGAAAATCCTTTTTCCCTCAGCTTACTCGTCAAGGAGAGAGCACCCATGCGTTTGTTTAAATCGGCGTTATGCTTGACCATCGCAGGCGGACTCCTTGCCGGATGCGGCGGCAACCTGTCGCCGGCCGGCAATTCGGTTCCCAGCATCGGCTCGGCATCGCGCCCGATCAGCGTGTACGACGATTTCGCGCCGCTGCGCTCGATCTCGGTTCTTCACGAGATCGTTCCGGAGGCCAAGAAGAAGCCACCGACCACCGGAATCTACGTCTCGGAGTTCGGAGAGACCGAGCTCTTGGGTTACGCGGCGGACAACAAGGCCAATAAGGCCCCGATCTGCACTGTTCAAGGCGTTTCAAGCGTCAACGGCGTTGCCGTCGACCTCAAGGGCAATCTGATCGATCCCGATGGCGGAAGCGGATATATCATCGTCTACAAAGGTCCGGGAATGTGCCCGAAAAAGCAACTCGGACTGATCTCCGACACCTACGGACAGCCGTCCGACGCGTCGACCCCTGACGGCGCCACCGACACGATCGCCGTCGGCAACATCGTGGGTAAGGGCACGGCGCCGGGAAGCCTGTCCCTCTGCACCCTCAAAGCCGGCACCTGTACGACGGACCTCACCAACGGTGTCATCTACCACGCGGGCGGCGTCGCGATGTCGCCCGGCGGCGACTGTTGGCTGGACGCAAAGACGAGCTCCACCGGCGGCGCGGCGCTGGTCTACTTCAAAGGCTGCGCGGGCGGCGGGGTCGTGGCCAAAGGCTTTAAGCAGACGTACTACGGTGGAATCGACATCGATAACAAGGGGCAATTAGTCATCAACGACCTCGATGCCGAAGACACCTACATCTACAGCGGCTGCAATCCGACCTGCAAAGTCGTCGGCGGTCCCTTCATGCTCAAAGGCGAAAGCTTCTTCGGCAAACACAATGCGGCAAACACCAACTACGCCGCGGTCGACCGGACCAACGCTGCGGTCGACGTCTACTCCTACAATGGCAAGGCGATCAAGTACGAGTACAGCTTTACCAAAGGGCTTATCGTCAGCGGCTCGAAAATCGTTCCTGAAGGAATCGCACAACTTCCGCGTTCCAAGGAATAGCGCAGAAATAGCGCTCGTTTCGCAATTGAACCCGCGGGCTCGCTTCGGCGAGCCCGCTTTCATTCTTACGCGACGGCGTCGCGAACTTGTGCGCGCGCCAGGGCGTAATTGACGAGGCGTTCGATCATCGCGTCGTAGCCGATCCCGATTGCGGCACAAGCGTCGGGAAACAGGCTGCTCGGGCGCGTTAAGCCGGGGAGCGAGTTAATCTCCAACAGATATGGCCGGTTGTCGGAGCGAATGATGAAGTCGCTGCGAGAGTAATCTCGCAAACCCAGCAGCCGGTGCGCCGAGAGGCCCAGCATCTGCAAGCGCGCCGCCAGATCTTCGTCAATCTTCGCAGGGAC
>JBAVTZ010000154.1:0-1709 GCA_049696515.1 Candidatus Cybelea sp.
GTGCGCGACGAGCTTGGCCGTCGCCGGTTGTTAGATTTCGCGCAGCTCGTTAACCCGCAGTTCCAGGCCCCGGCCCACGTTCGTTATCTTGCGGATCTGCTAGAGCGTGTTGCGCAGGGTGAGATTCCCAGGCTTGCCATCTCAGCTCCGCCAGGTCACGGCAAGAGCGTGCTGCTTCAAAACTTCGTCGCGTGGTTCTTAGGCCGCGAACCGCACAGCCGTATTTTGACGATCTCTGCGAGCGAGTCGTTAGCAAAACGAAATTCGCGCGACACGCAGACGCTTTTCTCGAGCGACAATTTCCCGTTCGAGGTAACGCTATCGAGTGACAGCGTGCTCGAGTGGCGGACGAATCGCGGCGGTGAAGTTCGCGCAATCGGGAAAGGCGGGGTTGTATCCGGCTTTCGTGCCAATGGCATCGTGGTCGATGATCTCCAGGCCGACGCAGGGTCAGAGACTACACGCGCGAGCGATTGTGAGTGGTTTCAGTCAGTCTTGACGACCAGACTTGAGCCCGACGCGTGGTGCTGCCTGATTATGACCAGGTGGAACGACAGCGACATTATCGGTCAGATCCGCGACAGCGAGGGTGCCGATCAGTGGATGTTCGTGAACCTGCCGGCAATCTCGCTTGGCGAAGACGTTGATCCGTTGCATCGACCCGAAGGCTCGGCATTATGGGATCAACGGTGGCCGTTAGAAAAGCTCGAGGCGAAGAAGGCTGAAGTCGGGAGCCGGGTTTTCGGCGCACTCTACTGCGGCGACCCCGTAGCGAGTGGGGGCGCGCTCTTTAAGCCAAGTTGGTTTGAGTCTCGTTTTGACACAGTCCCTCGGATCGTACGCGATGCAACGCCTCGGTATTCGGGACCGTACGGCCTACGGGTAGAGGATCACGCGATCACGGAGCCACCGATCGTCATTCAGAGCTGCGATTCGGCATGGCGCGACGGCCCGCAGAACGATCGCTCTTGCATTGCCACGCTCGCGACCGACCTAAAGGATGTCTACGTTGTTGATATTTGCGTTGGCCGCTGGCAGTACACTGATCTGGCGCGTATTGTGAAAGAGAACTATGCGAAACACACGCCTTCGCGCCTTTGCGTCGAAGAGGCCGCCTCGGGTTTTGCTATCGTCGACCAACTGCGAAGGGAGACCGGCATTCCTGTGATCGGCGTGACGCCAGGACGTGACAGCAAAGAAAGCAGGGCTGAGAGCTGCACCGGATTTTTCGAGGCATCGCGCATCAAGTTCCCGCGCAATGCCTCATGGATGCAAGAGCTCTTGCAGGAGTTCCTCAGGTTCCCGCACGGCAAGCACGATGACATCGTCGACGCGGTCGTGCTTGGCATCCGACAGATGCAAGAGCTGATCCAGCGGATCCAGTTCCAAGCCAAGGCCACGCAGATGGTAAGCCGTTTGGGTGGCCGCTCGTGGATGTCGAGGTAAAGCATGGACATTCGAGACTTAACGCGCCTCGTTAGCGGCAATCCGCGTTTCCGATGCGTCGGCGATACGCTTGAGGTCAACGTCGATCGCGGAACGGCTATCGTACGGGGTTCGTTGACTCACGCCGAGCGGCAAGCACTGCTAATGTTTCTCGTCGACGATTGCGAGGTGCGCACTGCTGAGGAGCTTCCGCTCGACGGAGCCGTGCACACGATCGAGACGGCCGTGCTACGTCGAGCGGACGGTAGCGAGCGGTGCGTGCC
>JBAVTZ010000155.1:0-4231 GCA_049696515.1 Candidatus Cybelea sp.
GTTTCACTGCGGCTGATTCAGGCCGCAAACAACTTTTCCTTGGCTAGCTCGAGGCTATCGAAGAACGTCTGCATCGGCGTCTTCCCATAGCACCAGCGGCCTTGATGCGGCCGCTCTGCATTGTACTCCCGAGTCCATGCGTCGAGGTCTGCCTGCAACTCGTCGATCGAATGGTAAATCTTCTTTCGAAAGGCGATGCGGTAGAACTCGTTGAGCATGGTCTTGTGCAGTCGCTCTACGATTCCGTTGGTCTGCGGACTTTTCGCTTTGGTCCGCGTGTGGTCGACGTCTTCAATCGCGAGATAGAGCTCATAGGGATGTTTCTGCGCATCACCGCAGTACTCGGTCCCTCGATCAGTGAGCACTCGGAGCAGCCGGATCTCCTGCTCTTCAAAGAACGGCAGCACGCGGTCATTGAGCAGATCGGCTGCAGTAATCGGCGTCTTCTGTTCGTAGAGCTTCGCGAACGCCACTTTGCTGTAGGTGTCGACGAATGTCTGCTGGTATACGCCCCCAACGCCCTTGATCGTCCCAACGTAGAAGGTGTCCTGAGCACCGCAATAGCCAGGGCACTCGCTCTCGAACTCGCCGTGTGCATCTTTCTCGTTCTGCGCTTTCTCCAGCGCCGCGAGCTGCGCCTCAGTGAGAACGAGGCCTTCCTGTGCGCTTTTGGCTTCCAAGGCTTTCAGGCGCTTTTTCATCGTCTCGAGGTCGTGCCGTTGCCATACGCAGCGGACGCCGGCGGGTGAGATCGTCATTGCGCGTTTCTTCAGTTCGTTGGCAACGCGCACTTGCCCGTACGCTGGCTGGTCGATCGCCAGCGCCACGATCGCGTCTTCGATCGCCGGATCGACGCGATTCTTCAGGATCGGCTTACGGCGCGAGATCTCAGCCAGTGCTGCCTCGCCGCCCGTCTCGTACAATTCCTGAAAGCGATAGAAGCTATCGCGACTGAAGCCCATCATCTTGCAGGCTTGCTGGACGTTTCCCAGTTGCTTGGCGAGGTTGAGCAACCCCACTTTCGCGCGGATGACTTTGCGTTCGGTGGTCAATGTCGTCTCCTTCGTAGCCGACGTCACTACAATGACTCGGCAGGATTCGACACGATCTTCGCCAACTGTCCGATTAAGTCTTAGCTAATGCGCCTAACGGCTAAAACGCATTGTTTTCATTGCCAACTAAAAACTACAAGGCCGTTGCCGTTGGCCGTTTCCCAGACTCGCCACATTCGCGGTTTTATGGCCTTTGACTCGATGTAGCCTGACCCCCCACCAGCACCACCGCCGGCATTCAAGTAATGTCCGCCGCCGCCACGGCCACCACCGAAGTAGCCGCCGCCTCCGCCACCACCGCTGCCGCCGCTGTAGTGGCTGTGGCCGCAAACACCGCCGATACCGCCCACTCCGAGTTGTCCCGACGTGCCGTGATATCCGTGGCCGCGGCCTTCAGCGCCACCGTCGCCGCCGCGTCCGCCTTTGTGTTGGTTTCCTCCCCCGCCGCCACCCCCTGAGCTCGGGCTGGTTCCGTTGCCACCTGTCTTGCCACCGCCGCTTCCGCCGCTGGGCCCTGACCCGTTGAAATTTGTGCCTGAGCCGCCGCCTCCACCAGCGACAAGAATGCGATCCGGTAGCATATCGCCGCCCACTCGTACGTCCGATGCGCCACCGCCGCCCCAGCCATAATCGCATGAGGCGTTGGCTCCGCCGTTACCGCCGCCATTGAATCCGCCCTTATCCTTGGATCCTTCGCCACCGACGAAGACGTGAAACGTCCGACCCGGATGAACGGCTATCGTGGCCATGACCCGGCCGCCACGGCCGCCATGATACGAAACATAGTAACCGGCGCCGGCCGCTCCGCGGACATCGACGTTGATCGAAGTCACGCCAGCCGGTACTTTGAACGACTGTGCTGCGCCGGTATAGTGAAATGTTTTGTGATATCGAAGCGCGTCGCCATTGTCAGTTGATACGCCGAGCGCGATCGTCGGCGGCGGCGATCCGCCGCATCCGGCCAGCAATGCCGTAGCCGCGCCCATGGTCAAGGCGTGGCGGCTAAGTCCCAGTATCTTCATTTCCAGGCTCCCCCGATGCAAGACGCATCGGCGGCTGGGGACCTTCGGCGTGCGGTCTCAGTTCCCGGCTTCGACCAGTGCGAGCAGGCGCGAGCGATAAGCCTGTGCCGCGTGCAATCTTATTTAGAGGATAGCTTTCGAGCTTCGGCACGGTCTCACGCTCGAACCAGGCGCGAGGCCAGCTGCGATCGGCCGCCGGCATTCGCGCCAATGCGGCAGCGTGAGCGCGAGCTGGTGTGTTAGCGGTGCGGCAATCCGGCAAATGCCGTTCGGAAGCTCGCCGAGTCGCGGGCGATAAAGACGCGATCTTCCAGCAGGTCGAGCAGAAAGGCGTCCACGTCGGCTCGCACTGGCTCCGTGGCATCGAGTGCGAGCCGAGCTTCCGATTCCATGGACGCGAATAAGTAGTTCCGCATAGCGTTCAGCGGCGAGGTCGCGGCACGTGGCGCGCCGGTCAGCACCGATGCGTGCAACGTCGCGCACGCGAAACCGAATCTGTACCTCGCGCCACACGCTGAGACCACAAAAACCTGTTTCGGCTCGGCTTCGTTTACGGCTCTTAAAGTAGCCACACTCCACGCGCGGCGGCCACAGCTATTAGGAATCTAGTTGACAAAGAGACCTGATCTCGCTAGACTTCTCTTAGATTTGTAATAGTTCGGGATGCATGCTGCGAAAAGACTCCCCGTCCTCACTGACGTGAGCTGCGCCTTATCAACCATGTTTACGGTCTCCACTCTTCCGTGCGCTCGGCGCGACTCGGTGAATGAAAGGATTATCGTGACTCGACATCCACCATGGATGGCTCGTCTGGCATTAACCCTAAGCCTTCTTTTCGCGCTAACGGCCTCTACGAATGCAGCCCAACCGGCGCAAAACGCCGATTGGACTCTGGCAACACGAACGCTCGTCCTCGCTCGAACCAAACACGCCCTCGGGAACTATTTCTACGCTAACCGCGTCGAAACGCTGCGCGACGCTATAGAACAGCATAAGTCGGAGCTGCTCGGAATCGATGACGAGAAGAACTTTGCCGTCGCACTGACCGGCATTCTGCAGGCAGCGAGCGGGGACAAACATATCATCGTGTGGTTTTCACAGAACTCCGACGAAAACCAAAGCCGCAAACCGACCTCAGCGGAACTTGCCGAACAGGAAAAGTTCTTTCGATTTATAGCCTACGGATATGATGCAAGTGCGCGGTTGCCTGGAAACATCGGATATCTCAGACTCGGTGGGTTTGCCGACATGCCGGCCGCTAAAAGTACGATTGACGCGGCGATGCTGGTTGTAAGCCAAACAAGTTCGCTCATAGTCGATCTGCGCGGAAATGGAGGCGGAGATAACGACACGGTCGATTATCTGCTCGGCTACTTCTTCGCTAGACCGACCGAAGTAACCGGCGCGATACAACGAAAACAAGGGAAAGCTGTCTTCGTCCATGACTTTACGCCGGCCACAGTTGGAGCGCCCCGATACGCAAGCAAGCCGATTTACGTGCTTATCGATCACGATACCATTTCCGGAGGCGAAATGTTCGCATACGATATCGGTGTCTTACACCGAGGACTAATTATCGGGCAGACTTCGGCGGGAGCTGCCAGCGGCTTGGGGTCGCGACCTTACTTTCTCAGCGATCACCTCAGTATCAGCGTACCGGACGCGGTCACGCGAAATCCGTATACCGGGACGAACTGGGAAGGCGTTGGTGTAATACCCAACGTTAAAGTTGAGCCCAAAGACGCGTTGCTTGCGTCCTACTCACGCGCACTAAAGAGCGTGAACGACTCCTACGACCCGCTCGGCGACGTCGCACAAGCTCAAAAAGATCCCGCGGCTGCGTTGAAGGCATTTCTCCCTTAGATGCGGCGCCGAGGTTGACGGGCGTCCTAACCTAACGTCGTTTTTCGAGGCAAGCTAAGGTGGTTTTGGAGTGACCACGCGACCCTTCGAGCATTTGTTGCCCTGCTATCCGCGTCGCGTATACGACCATGAGCCGGCGGTAGACGATTTTTTCCCAGGCCGGCCGGAACGCTTTTGATTGGGTTATGGTTGCGGCTAGTGTGAGAATTCTGGTAACCGGCGCCACGGGATATATTGGAGGGCGCCTTGTGCCTCGCTTGCTCGAGGCCGGCCACGCGGTCCGTTGCCTCGCTC
>JBAVTZ010000156.1:0-4048 GCA_049696515.1 Candidatus Cybelea sp.
GTTGCTCTTGGAGCGGGCGCTCGGGCGTCCGCGGGCGTGGATCGTCGCGCATGACGAAGCCGTTGTCGCCGCGCGAGCGGCCGCCGAATTCGCGGCGCTCTGTAAGCGTCGAGCATCCGGCACGCCGATCGCGTATCTTCTCGGCTACGCCGGATTCTACGGAAGGGAGTTTGTCGTAAACCCGAGGGTGCTGATCCCGCGTCCCGAAACCGAGCATCTGGTTGACGCAGCAATCGCGTTCATAAATCAACGGGAGGCTGACCGCGATAACCCACCACTGGTGCTCGACGTCGGCGTGGGCTCGGGCGCGGTCGCCTGCACCCTGGCGGCAGAAACGCAGGCCGCCGTTGACGGCACCGACACGTCGCACGCAGCAATCGAGCTTGCCAACGAAAATGCTCGCCGTCTCGAAGTAGTTGGCCGCTGTCGCTTCTATCAGGGCGATCTCGCTGATCCCGTCCAGGATCGCCGCTACGACCTTATCATCGCAAACCTGCCGTACGTTCCGACCCGCGATCTGCCGAAGCCGCCGGAACCGGCCTCGTTCGAGCCTCGCGAAGCGCTCGACGGCGGCCACGACGGTCTCGATTGCTACCGCCGTCTGCTCCCCGCCACACCGCACCTTCTGAAGCCCAACGCCCTCGTGCTCCTCGAAGCCGCCCCACCCAACATCGAAGCGCTGGCGTCGCTAACGCGCAAATCTCTCCCCGACTTCACCATCTCGGTCTGCCGGGATTACGCCGCCCTACCCCGCTACGTGAAAGCGCAAGGGGCGCGCTAGGGCACGCCCCCGCCCCGGTGCGTGCCCTAGCGTGACCGGTATCGAGGTTTTCGAGCGGGGCACGTGGAACAAAAGCACCCCGAGATGGCGAAGTACATATTCTTCACCGGGGGTGTTGTGAGTTCGCTCGGCAAGGGCATCACCGCCGCCTCCCTCGGAAGGCTCCTCAAGGCGCGCGGCCACAGCGTATCGATCCAAAAGCTCGACCCCTATATCAACGTCGATGCGGGTACGATGAATCCGTACCAGCACGGTGAGGTCTTCGTTACCGAAGACGGCGCCGAGACCGACCTCGATCTGGGTCACTACGAACGCTTTATCGACGAGAATTTGCAGCGCGCCAACAATGTGACCACCGGGCAAGTCTACAACTCGGTGATTGAAAAAGAGCGGCGCGGCGATTATCTTGGCGCAACGGTGCAAGTGATTCCTCACATCACCAACGAGATCAAGGCCCACATCAAACGCGTCGCCGAGGCCAGCCGTGCCGAGGTCTGCATCGTGGAGGTAGGAGGTACGGTCGGCGACATCGAGTCGCTGCCTTTCCTCGAAGCGATCCGCCAGATGCGGTACGACATCGGCGACGAGAACGTCATGTACGTCCACCTAACCCTGGTGCCGCACCTTGGTGCACCCGACGAGCTGAAGACGAAACCGACTCAGCACTCGGTGCGCGAGCTGCGCGGCATCGGTATCTCGCCCGACGCGATCGTCTGCCGAACGCAGTCGTCGCTGCCGATGCCACTGGAGCTGAAGGAGAAGATCGCGCTCTTCTGCGACGTTCCAACCAGCGCGGTCGTGCAAAATAGCGACGCTCGAACGATCTATCAGGTTCCGCTCAGCCTCGAAGCCGAAGGGTTGGCGCAGGCCGCGGTTCGCAAGCTGAATCTATCGGTGGCGGTTCCTTTGCTGGACGACTGGATCGCGATTGCCGATCGTCTGCTCAATCCTCACCGTCAAGTAACCATCGCGCTCGTTGGGAAGTACGTCGAGCTCAAAGACGCGTACATTTCCATCAACGAGGCGCTCCATCACGCCGGCATCTTTCACCACGCTTCAGTCGAGATCAAACGCATCGATTCGGAGCTGGTGGAAAACGAGGGCGTCGAAGTGCTACGCGGCGCGCATGGGGTCGTCGTGGCGCCGGGCTTCGGCGCGCGCGGCGTCAAGGGCAAACTGCGGGCGATCCAATTTGTCCGCGAGCGCAAGATCCCGTTTCTGGGCATTTGCTACGGCATGCAGCTCGCCTGTGTCGAGTTCGCGCGCAACGTGTGCGGCTTGCCGGACGCAATGACCACCGAAGTCGACGAGACCAGCCCCGATCCGGTCATCGACTTTATGCCCGATCAGCGGAATCTCGAAATGTACGGCGGCACCATGCGTTTGGGGACTTATGCATGTACGCTTCAAGAGGGAAGTCAGGCTGCGCGGGCCTATGGTCTCCTAGAGATTAGCGAGCGCCACCGGCATCGCTACGAATTCAACAACCGGTACCGCCCGATTTTCGAGGAGCATGGAATGCTCTTTACGGGTCATCACATGATCGATAAAACGCGGCTAGTGGAGGTTATCGAACTTCCATTGGACATGCACCCCTGGTTTGTCGCAACGCAAGCGCATCCCGAGTTCAAATCCCGGCCCAACCGTCCGGCCCCGCTCTACCGCGAGTTCATCGGGGCCGCTTTGGCGCACGAAGGGCGGATCGACGGCCGCGCGGTAGCTGAGGCGGCAACCTGGACGCAGGCCTAGTCACCGCGGTCGTTCTGACGCGCGACGAAGAGCGGAACCTGCCGCGAGCGCTCACGAGCCTTCCTCGCGGCATGCAGCTCCTGGTGCTCGACGCCTGCTCTCGCGATCACACGTTGCAGTTCGCGCGCGGCGCCGGGGCGCGCGTCTTACAGCGCGAGTGGACCGACTTCGTCGACGCCCGTCACTTTGCGCTTGCGCAAGTGACGACGCCATGGGCTTTAATGATCGATGCCGACGAAGCGCTCGACGACGTGCTGCGGGACGCGATTCTCGAGGCTTCGGACGATGTGGATGCCTACCGCTTGAAGCGCACGACGTACTTCTGCGGCAAGCCGATGCGACTGTGGCGCGACGAGCCGCTGCTGCGGCTCTTTCGAATCGGCCGAGCAACGCTTCAGGCGCATCCGGCCGCATCGAGTGCCGCGCCGTTGCACGAAGCTTGGTCGTCGGACGGCCGCGTCGGCGAGCTCGCCGGGCGGCTGCTGCACTATTCATATCCCGACGTCGCGTCGTACCACGCGAAGTACGAGCGCTATACGAGGCTCGAGGCCCAGAGTATGGATGCTTCGACGCTCGGCTTTTTAGGCGCGTGCGTCACGAGCGTTCCTCGCTTGGCGTGGCTCCTGTTTGGCAAAGGTGCTGCGCTCGATGGTCCGCGCGGCTGGTACGTTGCTTACCACTCAGCCCTGTATCCGGCGGTAGCGGCGCGAAAAGCGCTGGTAGGATGAGCCTGGCGCGCGTCGGCCTCGATGCGCGCTTAACGCGCCAGATGTCGGTGGGGATGAAGGCGTACGCGCGCGAACTCGCCGCCCGTCTGCCGCGCGTGGCTCCCGAGTACGAGTACGTCCGCTTTACCGAAGGCGGCAACTTCGGTTGGAGCGAGCAGGTTCGGCTTCCCCTGGCGATGCGGCGCGAACATCTCGATTTGGTGCACTTTCTCTCGGTCTACGCGCCGGTGCTCGTGCCGGCGCGATTCGTCATTACCATTCACGACCTGATTCACTTGCGCTTCCCGGAGTATTTCAAGGCGAAAGTACGACCCTATTACGAAACGGTGGTACGCTTCGCGTGCGCCCGCGCCAAGCGTGTGATAACCGACGACGAGCGGACGGTCGAAGATCTCGCGGAGTGCCTAGGCGTGCACCGCTCGAAAGTGCGGGTCGTTCCGCTCGGGGTTGACGAGTGTTACTTGAGTCCGCCTGCCCCGCACGCCGGCCCACGCCCTTATTTGCTCTACGTGGGCAATCATCGTCGGCACAAAGACCTAGCGACGCTTTTCGATGCCTGGTCGGCGTTGCCCGAAGCCTGGCCGATCGATCTCTATCTTACTGGTCCTGATGATTTTGACGGCGAGCTCCAACGTCGCGGTGGAGCGGCGCGCGCAATTGTGGCACTGGGCGAAGTCTCTACGGCATCGCTTGCAGCATATTATGCCGGCGCCCGTGCTCTGGTCCAGCCGGCGCTGCGCGAGGGTTTTGGGCTGCCCATGCTGGAGGCAATGGCGGCGGGCTCTCCGGT
>JBAVTZ010000157.1:0-15230 GCA_049696515.1 Candidatus Cybelea sp.
ATCCTGCGTCGCGGAGCGTCGACGCATCGGAGTAACCTATGACCACGCCCGCCTCGTGTCCCGTCTTTGCGCGAGCCGGATCGCTGGATACCGTCCAGTTATCACCAAATTGTAATACGCGTGGGCGTTTCGTCGGCGCCGGGCCGTAGGCTCCGACGCTTTGACTTCTGTCGCAGCCGGCGGCGAAGGTTCGCCACGGCCGTCCCGGCGAAAAGCAACCGAGATGACCAAGAGGCCGGCGGAACATGTACGCACCGCATACTGAGCGCGATATTGCGCAGATGCTTGAGGTGGTCGGCGTCGAATCGCTCGACGATCTCTTGAGCGTTCCCGACGCCATCGCCCTGAAGGAAAAGCTCGAGATCGTTCCCGGGTTGCCCGAGTATTTGATTCAGCGGCGCTTCGACCGGTTCGCTGAAAAGAATGCCGGCGAAAAGTGTCGCTCATTTCTCGGCGCCGGCGCGTATCGGCACTATGTGCCGCCGGCGATCGCGGCGTTGGCAATGCGCGGCGAGTTTCTCACCGCCTATACGCCGTATCAAGCCGAAGTCTCGCAAGGCAGTCTTCAGGCCATCTATGAGTGGCAGAGCTACATCTGTCTGCTCACCGGTATGGAGATCGCCGACGCCTCGGTCTACGACGGTGCGACTGCCCTAGCCGAGGGCGCGATTATGGCACTCGGCGCCACCGGCCGGCACAAGGTACTCGTTTCGCGCGCGATTCACCCAAACTATCGCGCGGTGCTGCGTACTTACTGTGAGGGTTTGGACGTTGCGGTTGACGAGATCCCGTTTACCGCTGAGGGCACGACGGACCTCGGCTGGCTGGCGCGTGCCGTTGCCGGCGAAGAGTATGCCGCCGTCGCGCTGCAATCCCCGAACTTCTTCGGCAACGTCGATCCGCTCTCGACCGAAGCCCTCGCTGCCGTGCAGCAAAGCAAGACCGTTCCAATCGCGGTTGTGGCCGAAGCGCTCTCGCTGGCTGCGCTGGCGCCGCCGGCCTCCTGGGGCGCTCAGATCGTTGCCGGCGAAGCGCAGAGCTTCGGCGTCGCCCAGGCCTACGGCGGTCCTTACGTTGGCTTCATTGCTTCGACCCAAGAGCACATGCGGCGAATTCCCGGACGCCTCGCCGGCAAGACCGTCGACAGTGCCGGCCGCACCGCGTACGTTCTGACTCTCCAAGCGCGGGAGCAGCACATTCGTCGCGAACGCGCGACCTCTAATATCTGTACGAACCAGGCGCACTGCGCGCTAATCGCCACGATCTATCTGGCGTTGATGGGCAGGACCGGTCTGCAGAATGCCGCCGCGCTCAATCTTGCACGTGCGCGCGAGTTGGCCAGTGCGGTCGCGAACGTCGAAGGCGTCCGCTTAAAGTATTCTGCGCCGTTTTTTAACGAATTCGTCGCCGACGTCGGTCGCCCGGCGACCGGTGTGTTGGCGGAATTGCAGGAAGGCGGGATCTTAGGCGGCGTCGATCTCGGGCGATTCTACCCCGAGTTGAGTTCGTGCATCTTGATGACCGCTACCGAGCTGACGACGACGGGCGACATCAGCGCGTTCGCCGTCGCCCTCAAGGAAATTCTTCATGTCCACGCAGCAGTCTGAACCGCTGATTTTCGAACTCGGCCAAGAGGGGCGTGCCAACCGCTACCTCGAGGAAGGCAAGCCGCTCGAGTCGTTCTTGCCTAAGTCGCTGTTGCGCGATGAGCTGTCGTTGCCCGACAATAGCGAACTCGACGTGGTGCGCCATTTCACCAAGCTTTCACAGCGAACGTTCGGCATCGATCTAGGCTTCTATCCGCTCGGATCCTGCACGATGAAGTACAATCCGCGCGTCAACGATGCAATTGCCGCGCGGCGCGAGTTCGCCGAGCTCCACCCTTTCACGCCCGACCAGCTCGCTCAGGGCGCGCTGCAAGTAATGTACGAACTCGAACGCTCGCTGAGCTCGCTCTTTGGGATGGCAGCCTTTTCACTCAATCCTTCGGCCGGCGCGCACGCCGAGTTGGGTGCATTACTGATTGCCAAGAAATATTTCAAGGAGCGTGGCGAGCAGCGGCGCGACAAAGTGATCGTACCCGACACCGCGCACGGCACCAACCCGGCATCGGCGGCGATGTGCGGCTTTAAAGTGATCTCGCTGCCAAGCAACGAGCGAGGCCGGGTGAGCGTCGCAGCGATTCGCAACGTGCTCGGTCCCGATACCGCCGTCTGCATGATGACCAACCCGAACACGCTCGGCCTCTTTGAAGAAGAGATCGCCGAAATCGCCGCTGCCGTTCACGAAATCGGCGGACTCATGTACTACGACGGCGCCAACGCCAACGCGATCATGGGCTACACGCGCCCTGGCGACATGGGGTTCGACCTCATGCATCTCAACACGCACAAGACGTTTACGATTCCGCATGGCGGGGGCGGTGCCGGACATGGTCCCCTTGGAGTCGCGGCGCACCTCGTCGACTATCTTCCGACCCCGGTCGTTACGGCGGTGCCGCGTTCGAACGGACCAGCCAGCGGCGTACAAAGCGATCGGCTTACCTTCCGGCTTGATTTCGATCGACCGAAATCGATCGGTCCGCTACGCTCCTTCTGGTCGAACTTCGCGCATGTGGTTCGCGCGCTCGCGTACCTTTACGCCAATGGTGAAGGAGGCTTGAAACGCGTCTCGCAGCTGGCGGTCCTCAATGCAAACTATTTACGCGTGAAGATCGCTGAGTTTCTCGAAACGCCGTATCCGGAACCCTGCCGCCACGAGTTCGTCGCTTCCGCCCAGACTCTCAAGCGCGAGCATGGCGTGCGCGCGCTCGATCTCGCGAAAGCGTTGCTGGATCGCGGTTACATGGCCCCCACCATGTACTTTCCGCTACTCGTGCCCGAGTGCTTGATGATCGAGCCGACCGAAACCGAATCGCGCGAGACCCTCGATGCGTTCGTGGACGCGTTGCGCCAGATCGTAGCGCTGGCAAAAAGCAATCCGCAAGCGCTCTTCGACGCGCCAGTCAACACGGTCGTCGGGCGCGTTGACGAGACGCGGGCCGCCCGTCAGCCCGACCTGCGCTGGAGGCCGTAGCCAGCCCGAAAGGAAGCCGGGACCCGCGTTGGGAAAAAGATGACAGGAGTCATCTTTAGGTCGCGTTTTGGCCGTTAGAACGCGGCAGGGGCAGGGGAGTGAGGCAAAGAAGATGACTCCAGTCACTATTTACTAGCCATCCACAATTTTGAGAGGTGCCGGTGCTTCGACAACTCATCGATGGTCTTCGTTGGCGCGCCCCTTTGGAGCGAGGTCCTTCGGAGATGGCGGTCATGCTTGGAGAGACTTCGGGGCGCTGGGCGGGGGGGCGCCGGCTGATTTCACGTCCGGCCGCTTATACCAGGACCTGCGCCTACCGCGACGACCGATTTGAGGTCCTCTTGCTCAATTGGTCGGCGGGTGCCGCTTCCGCGATCCACGACCACGGCGGTCAGCACTGCTGGATGGTCGTTTTAGAGGGGCGACTGGAGGTGGACGATTATACTCGCTTCGATTCCGGCGACGTGCCGGGGTACGCGCGCATCGAGGCGTGCGGCTCGCGTTTGATGGATCCCGGCGGGCTGGACCTCCGGTCGGGAAAGTTCGATCTGCACCGGGTCACCGCGACTCGCGGCGGCCCGGCGGTCTCACTGCACGTCTATGCCGCTCCGCTGCGCAAATTTCTGGTTTACGACGAGTCGACGCGTCGCTGCGAAACCGCCGTCGGCACCTACGACGAGATGCTGCCCGTCTACAGCGAGCCGTTGCTGCGGTGATCGAACTCGACGTCGCAATCATCGGGGGAGGATTTAGCGGCTGCGCGGTTGCGGCACAACTGGCGCGACGTGCCGATGCGGGCTTTTCGTGCGTGCTGTTCGAGCCCGACGAGTTGGGACGAGGCGCTGCCTATGGCACCCAACATGGTGAGCACGTGCTCAACACGCGTGCCCGTGCAATGAGTATTTATCCAGATGACCCCGACCATTTCGTGCGATGGCTGGGTTTACGCGCCGCTCCCACGGACTTCGTGTCGCGTCGCCTCTATGGCGATTACGTGAATGAAGTTGCTAAGCACGCTTTTGAGCGTCCTCGATTTACGCTCGTCCGCGACCGCGTCTCCAGCGTGCGGCGTGGCGAGAGGGGCGGCTTTGTGCTGGCGTCGTCGCGTGGCGCCCATTTTCTCGCGCGGTCGGTCGTATTGGCGACCGGCAACTTCGCGCCGAACGATGACTTTCTGCCGCGCGAGATTCGATTGCACCCAGGCTACGTCGCCGATCCGTGGCGGTTCGACCATCGTATCATTGGGGGTCACGTGCTGGTGGTTGGCTCCGGTCTTACCGCGCTCGACGTCCTGGTTGCACTGAACGCTTGCGGTCATCGCGGCACGGTGCACATCCTTTCGCGGCGCGGGCGTTTCCCGGAAGTCCACGCCGACGTTACGCCCTACGACGTGATCCCCGCACTCGAGACCGGCGACGCGCGCACGATCTTGCGGAGTTTCCGCCGCCATGTCGAAGAAGCGGCCCGACGCGGATTCGATTGGCGCGCGGTGGTCGATGCTATTCGCCCTGAAGCCGAAGCGATCTGGCGGCGCCTCTCTCCTCAAGAGCAACGCCGTTTTGAACGTCACCTACGCGCCATTTGGGAACGGCATCGCCATCGCGCCCCCGGGCAAGTCGAGGCGGTTCGCCAAGAGTACGCGCGCACCGGACGGTTGTTCAGTTACGCGGGACGCCTTCTCGGGATGCAAAGCGGCGCTGTCTCAATCGCGGTAAGCGGTGGAGAGACGATCGCGATACGGCCGGACTGGATCATCAATTGCACCGGATTGGGCCGAGCCTCCGCGATGGTGAAGGACCCTTTGCTCGGCGCGTTGCTGGCAGACGGCATGATTTCGGTCGCCCCCAACGGGCTGGGCCTTCGCACCGGCTGGGAACTTCAGGCACTCGACCCCAGCGGCGAAAGGGTCCCCGATCTCTGGATCGTTGGGCCGGCGGTGCGCGGTTCGCGGATCGAGGCAACTGCCGTTCCGGAACTTCGCGTTCTGGCGGAGCTCGTAGCCACTCAAATTCTGCGCCCGCAGCGCGCCGAGTTGGCCGCCCACTCGTCGGCTTAGTAGCTAGACAAGCAAGCACCAAAGAGCGACCCCTTCGGCAGGGCCCTCTTGGGCGGAGCGGCTATAATGGAATTCATGAATGGGGGCTCGAAAGCGGCCCCCTTCCACATCCAAAGGCGGAGCATCATGCGAGTCAAGTACGAGGTGTCGGCGGGCGGACTGCTCCTGCGTCGCCGTGATTCGAGTTACGATGCCCTTCTGATAGGGCGGGGCGCGCCGCCGCGCATTTGGACGCTGCCTAAAGGGCACGTCGAGACGCGCGAATCGACCGAGCAAGCCGCACTCCGTGAAGTTCACGAGGAGACCGGCTGTTGGGCCGAGATCGTCACAAGGCTCAACGAGATCTCGTACTGGTTTTACGTTGGGAAAGCCAAGCACCGCAAGGCGGTCACCTTCTTTTTGATGCGCTACCTCTCGGGCGATCCGGCGAATCACGACCACGAAGTGGACGACGCCCGCTGGTTTGACGTGGCGCAGGCGCGTAAGACGCTCAAATACGTGAACGAAAAGCGTTTGATCGATCTCGCGATGGAATATATTGGCGTCAACCCGGCGGTGCTCGGCGAACCACCCGCCGTCGCGCAAACTCTGTCATCCTGACTGAAGGATGGCCGATCAGCTGAAAGACGGGTCGAGCCACGCCTTTCGCGTTCGCCTCGACGCCTTTGACGGGCCACTCGACCTCCTGCTAAGTCTTATAAAAGAGCAGCAGCTCGACGTCGCAACCGTCCCACTCGCCACCATGGCCGAGCAATACCTCGATTACGTGCGCACGATGGAAGCGCTCGACGTAGAGGTCGCGGCTGAATATCTCGTGATCGCGGCCACGCTCCTCTTCTTGAAGTCGCGTGCGCTGCTGCCACCGATCCCGCAAGAGTTCGCCGAGGAGGAAGGCGAGGGGCCGGAAGAGGTTGAGGAGCGGCTCCGGCGGCGATTGATTGCCTATTCGAAGTACCGCGAACTGGGCGAACATCTGCGCGAGCGCCAAACGGAGGCAAGTTCGTACGCCTATCGCGAGCCCGGCGATCCTGCCGGCGAGATCGTCCAGCGCTATGAGATCGATCCGGCAAAACTCAACCGTGCCTTCATCGTTCTGTTGGCTCAAGCGCGGCCGGAGAAACGCTCGATCGCGCGCGAGCGGGTTTCGCTGCTGGCGTCGATGGATTATGTGATGCGCCGGATCAAAGAGGGGGGCGAAGCCTACTTTTCTGAGCTTTGTGCCGAACTGGGCATGACCCGTGAGGTTATCGTGGTTACCTTTCTGGCGATTTTGGAGCTTATTCGTCGCCATCGTCTGGCGTTCGAACAGGCCGAGCCGTTTGACGACATTCGGCTCTTCGTAAGAGCCGCGGCATGACGACCCTCGACGACGCGGTTCTCCAGCTGCAGCGCCCGGTCGAAGCGGTGCTATTTGTTGCGAGCGAGGCACTATCGATTCAGCAGCTCGCCAAGCTCCTGCACGCGGAGGAGCGCGAAATCGCGGCCGTGCTGCAGCAGATCGAAGCCGATTACAACGACCGCGGCATCGTCTTGCGCGAGGTTGCCGGCGGTTATCGCTTTGCGACGTCACCTCTAGCCCGCGATGTGGTCGAATCCTATCTGCTGCCTCCCAAGACGTCGCTCTCGACACCCGCTCTTGAAGCGCTCGCCATCGTCGCCCATACTCAGCCGGTCACGCGCAGTGAAATTGAAGCGATCCGCGGCGTCAACTCGGAAAGCGTGGTAAGCACCCTGCTCGATCGCGGGCTCATCGCCGAGGCCGGTCGCAAAGACGTCGTCGGACGCCCGATGCGCTATAAAACGACCCCGTTTTTCTTGGAGTCATTTGGGTTGCGTTCGCTCGACGATCTGCCGGAACTGGAGTTGGAGCCGGGACAAGCGCTCGAGTTTGATCTCGGAAGCGCGAAGGCTACGGATCAATAGATGCGCATCGGGCTGCACGTGCGTGTCGCGGGCGGCTACCCCAAGGCGGTAGAGCACGCAAAAGCCGCGGGTTGTACCGCACTGCAAGTCTTCTCGTCAAATCCACGTGGCTACCGCAGGAGCGCGATCGACCTTCCCGCCCTGGCGTCATTCGCGCAGATGCGCCGCGAGGCGGGCATCGATCCATGCGCGATTCACACGCCGTATCTCATCAACCTCGCGAGCGCCGACCCGAAGATCGCCCAAGGCTCGCTGCGCCTTTTGGAAAACGACCTCGAAGTCGCGGCCCGTGGCGAAATGAGGTTTGTCAATACCCATCTCGGTTCATATGGAACGCGCGACCGCGACGAAGCTTTCGGCGCGATTTGCCGCTCTCTCGAGACGGCACTTGAGGCCATCGAACCGGGCGTGTTTCTGGTTCTCGAGAACTCGGCCGGCGCGGGGAACCTCGCCGGGGGAACGCTCGAGGAGTTGGGCGCGTTGGTGCGCAGTCTTGCGCATCCGCAACTCGGGGTCTGTCTCGATACGGCGCATGCGTGGGCTTCCGGTTATGCGATCGATACGAAGGAGAGCGTCGATCGCTTCGTCGACGAGGCCGAGCGCCAAATTGGAGTCGACCGTATCCTGATGTTCCACTTCAACGACACGCAAGTTCCGCTCGGCGCGAGCCGTGACCGCCACTGGCACATCGGCGAAGGCCATATCGGCTTTGAGGGCTTCCGCGCTTTACTGGCGCACCCCGAACTGCGCGAGAAGACGGCTATTCTGGAAACGCCGGGCGACGACGCCGACGACCTTCGCAACATGCAAACCATCCGAGCAATTGAAAAGGGCGTCCAGTCTGGCTGAAACGCCCTCTTCTTTGCACCCATGGATGAGAGTCGGACCGCGGCTATAGGACCCGCAGGTGCGGGAGGCGCAGGTTGGACTCGACGAAAAGCGCCGAATCGGCGCGGCGGATTTTAAGGCGGAGAGCGACATCGGAGATGTCGGAGACGAAGGGTGCGGAACGGATCGGATCGCGGAACATGTGAGAGACCTCTTGACGGATTGGTAACCTTCAATCATTATATAGGGGTGACAGTAACTTGTCAACCTATTTTACCGGTGACGCCTGGGAGGAACGAGGCGTGAGAGATCCGACCGACGAGGCCCCCGGGACCCTCGATCTCGTCCGCGTATTCGAGAACACCCTCAACCTTGAAAACGGTCCGGACGAGCTCGATTCGGTAAGCGACGCGGCCGCCTGGTGTCGCGAACACGGTTTGCCCGGAATTTCAAATCCCAAGGAACTCGAGCGCCTTCGCGCCTTTAGGGAGGCGCTTCGCGACGTGCTTTTTGCCAACAACGGCGAAGGCGACCGCCGCGCGGCCTGGGAAGGCTTGCGCCCGTTCGCTTCCTCGGCCAGCGTCGGGTTCTCGATCGACGCCGATTGTGGAATGGAACTCAAGCCCACCGGCCTCGAGGGTGATGGCGCGATCGCGGAGCTGCTTGCAGTCGTCTACGATGCGCTGCGCGGCGGAACGTGGCTTCGCTTACGAGCTTGCCGTAAGGGCTCGTGCCGTTTTGCCTACTACGACCACACGAAGAACGGCTCGCGCGCGTGGTGCAGCATGGCAACTTGCGGAAACCAGGCCAAAGCACAACGACGCCGCCAACGCGAGCGCCACCACCAACACCTGTCGCCCCGAGCGTGAACAGCTTCATCGCACACTTCGACGTCGACGCATTTTATGCGAGCGTTGCAATCCGCGACGATCCAACCTTGCGCGGCAAACCGGTTGCAATTGCGGGGAGAAGCCGGCGCGCCGTCGTCTTGACGGCTTCCTACGAAGCGCGCCCATTTGGTGTGCGCTCGGCGATGCCGCTCTACAAGGCGCGGATTGCCTGTCCTGAGCTGGTCGTCGTGCCGCCGGATATGCAAAAGTACTGGGCGATCTCACGCGAGATCTTCGCGGTGTTGCGCAAAGACGGCCGCCCGGTGGAGGGCATGTCGCTCGATGAAGCCTTCGTAGCGATCGGCGAAACGACCCTCGAGTTGGCTCGCGCGCAGGCCGCAGACCTTCGCCGCGAGGTACTCGAAGCGACCGGTCTCACGGTCAGCGCCGGCGTCGCAACCGGGAAGATGATCGCCAAGATTGCCTCGGACGCATGCAAGCCCAACGGGTTGCTCGCGGTGGCTCCGGGGGAGGAAGCCACATTTCTCGCCCCGATGCCGGTCGGCCGGTTATGGGGTATCGGTCCGAAGACCGAGGTGCGCTTGAACGTTTTTGGCATTACAAAAATCGGGGAGCTGGCGGCCCTCGACGATACCCGCATGCGCGAGCTCTTCGGGTCGATGTGGCCCGAGATGCACGATCTCGCGCACGGCATCGATCGGCGCCGAGTCGAGCCGTCACGCGAGACCAAGTCGATATCGACCGAAGAGACCTTCGAGTACGACATACGCGACGAAAGCCGTCTGGTCGATGTTTTGCGGGCTCAAGCACGCGAGTTGGCGGAAACCCTGGAACGCGAACGCACGGTCGCGCAAACCGTCGGCGTGAAGATTAAACGTGGCGACTTTACCGTCGTCGGTCGTCAGACGCACCTCACCGAGCCGACGCGCGACGCTCGCCGAATCTTTCGGGCGGCGGTCCACTGCTTGCGTCGCGCTGGACTCGAAGGCGCGCCCGTACGTCTGCTCGGAACCCGAGTCGCCTCGCTCATCGAAGGCGACGCGCTACAAACCAGTCTGTTCCAGGCTTGAGATTGCGCCGCACGTGTCGAACCCCCACGCATGACCTCTTCGGCCACTGCCTTTACCAATATTCGCATCTTTGACGGCAGCTCGAACGAGTTGCGCGCCGGCATGATGGTTGTTGTCGATGGCAATGCGATCAAGGCGGTCGAGGCCGCCGGACCCGCGCCTTCCGGAACGCGGGTGATTGACTGCGGCGATCGCGTCCTGATGCCGGGGTTGATCGATGCCCACTGGCACGCCACAATGGTTCGCGTGTCGCCGGCCGTCGCCCTGATGGCGGACTGGAACTACGTCCACGCGCTGGCGATCGCCGAGGCGGAAGCGACGCTGCTGCGCGGTTTTACCACCGTGCGCGATATGGGCGGCCCCACCTTTGGGCTGAAGCGCGCCATCGACGAGGGCATCACGAGCGGTCCGCGCATCTACCCGTCGGGTGCTTTCATCAGCCAAACCTCTGGTCACGGCGATTTTCGGGCGCTTTCCGACTTGCCGCGTGCGGCCGGTGATCCGCTGAGTTACGGGGAGCGCCTCGGTTTTACCGCGTTAGCGGACGGTCCCGATGCGGTGCGGCAGCGCGCCCGGGAGCAACTCATGCGCGGTGCGACGCAGCTGAAATACATGGCGGGTGGTGGTGTCGCCTCGCCGCACGATCCGATCGACGTGACCCAAGGCACCGTTAGGGAGATGCGTGCGGCAGTCGAGGCCGCAGAGAACTGGGGAACCTACGTGACGGTTCACGCATACACTCCCCGCGCGATCCAAATGGCGATTGAGGCCGGCGTTAAATGCATCGAACACGGGCAGCTCGCCGATGACGAAACGGCGAAAATCATGGCGGCGAAAGGAATCTGGTGGAGTTTGCAGCCGTTTCTTGACGATGAGGATGCGGTTCCACTGCCGAATCCCGCGGGGCGCGCCAAACAACTGCAAGTCACCGCGGGAACCGACATTGCCTATGCGCTTGCAAAGAAGCATAAGATCAAGACGGCCTGGGGCACGGATACGCTCTTCGACGCGAAGCTGGCTACACGTCAGGGCGCACAGCTCGCCAAGTTAACTCGTTGGTATTCGCCATATGAGGTGCTCAAAATGGCGACTGCCGATAACGGCGACCTGCTCGCGACCTGTGGTCCACGCAATCCCTACGGCAAGATCGGAGTGATCGAAGCCGGTGCGATGGCCGACTTCGTCCTCGTTGATGGCGATCCGTTACAAAACATTGGGCTGATCGCCGACCCTGGCAAGAACTTCGTGGTGATCGTGAAAGACGGACGCATCTTTAAGAACACCTTGAAATCCGCCGCTTAAATATGGTCGGTCGCCCAGCAGAAGTCCCCTCTTTTAGTCGCGGAGATTAAATCGATCAAATCTTCACCCGGGGAGCGAAGCGGCGCCATCATGAGGATCGCACGGTCGCGCTTTCTGGTGGTGCCTTTGGGCAAGAGATCGCGAACGCCGTCCGGGGGAAGCCAGCCGATGATCCGCCGCAAATCACCGGCAGCGGCGCGCAGCAGCGCCGGTATCATCGCAGCGGCGGCATCGTCGGCGAAACCATACTCGTCGAGCAGGTAGGCGTCGCGTTCGGGCGCCCGCGCCCCGAGGACGTACGCGCGGACGGTCCGGCCCCGCCGTACGACAAAATTCGTTTCGTGGCCGATGGAGTGATTGGAGCCGTTGCGAACCCGCATTTGAATCCATCCCCAAAATGTTGGGCTGCGCAGGAAACCCGCGCGGCGGCGATGTTCCCCAAGCTCGAAACAGTGGCGCACGCCGCTCCAGTGATCGGAGGCTAGCGACGCAAGCTCGAGACGTTGGGCTGGGAGCGCGTCGGCCTGCAGTGAGAGCTTGCGCGACGGCAGCGCGTAAAAACCAAGCGGCGCGTAAAATTGGGGACGAATGTCCGAGAAGAGGTATGCGAGCTCGTATCCTTCGCTGCGCGCCCGGTCGAGCGCCGTTGCAAGCATCACGCTCGCGTATCCTCGCCCACGGTACTCGTTCGGCGTGAAAACCGCGCCGAAGCCGATCGCAGGCAGCCGACGTGAATCCATCCGTGCCGTCGCTTCGTATCGCTTGAACGATGCGACCAGCGTGCTGCCGTCGTAAAGGCCGATAGTGCGGTAATAACGGCGGCCGTAGGGGCTGCGAGCGGTTTCGAGCGTCTGCGCAAGGTACTCGTCGAACGTGCGACGCCCTGCCCAGAGCGGGGCCGTTAAGGGCAAGACCTCGCGCGCGTATCGGTCGGGTGGAATTTCACGCAGGCGTACGCCGGCCAAAGCGACGACCTTCGCCTCAACGCAGTTCTTCGAGGAACTCGGGCGCGGTGATGCCCCGGGTCGGTGTCCCCGACGCGGTGACGAGCGCGTTCCTGCAGGCGCGGCTCAAGGCGTATACGAACGCGCGACGCTCGCGATCGTTGTACCCTTGAAGCGCCTTCGCACGAAACACATAGTAGCTAAACTTCGCCGTTCGGGAAGATCGCGCGTCGCCGGCGTTCTCCTTGGGAATCATACCTAACCGCTGACTGAAGAGAAAGGAGTCGGGAACGTACCAAAGCGGAAACGCCCCGGGGTGAACGTTCGCAATCACCACGTGGTCGAACTCGCGCCCGCGCGCCGCTTCGACGCTCAGCAACTGCACGAACGCATCGGCGCATTCGGCGTCATAACAGGTTTCCAAGTCGCTTTCGATCCGTTGCTCGGCGTACTCCAGCACGTCCCCGATGTTTGCCCGCGGATTCCGCGCGACAAATGCGCTGAGCCGTCCCAAAAGGCGCCGTAGGACCGTCTGCTGCGCGAGCGCGCGCGCTGTGCCCGGCGCGCCTTCCCGCGCCAGCCCCTCACGCCACACCCTTCGCGCGAATTTTTCGAATGGCTCCGCTTCCATCAGCTCCAGCCAGCCGATGCGAAGCTGCCGGAAGCGTTGGATGCGCGCTGCCGCGTCGGGACTCAGGGCCTCGTCCTGCTCCCCGCGAATTACGTTCCACCCAAGTCGCAGGTCGCGCTTAGGATCCCACCGGCTGGTTCGCGTCGTCGGGGCCGGCTCGTCATCGAGGAGAAAGAGCGGGCGTTGGGGGTCGGGCGGCTCGCTGCAGAGGATCGCAAGGGACGCATCGGAGAGGCCAAGAGCCGGATTGGAGAGCGTTCGTAACAGCCAGTCGTGACGAAACGGATCGTGGACGTTCCAAAGCAGTGCCAGCGCATCGAGGGCACGGCGGTCGGTGAAAACGTTTGCATCCCCCGCAACGACGACGGGAATGTTCCGATCCAGCAGCGCAGCTTCATACAGCTCGACGCTGCGTACCGAACGAAAGATTACCGCGATGCGATGCGGACGCGCGCCTTGGTCGAGCCATTCCGCGACACGCTCGGCAACGAACTCGGCCTCCTCGCGGGGGCCCGAATCGCGATGAACTTCCAGCCTGGGCGAGCGGTGTGGCTGATGCAGCTGGATGCGCGAGGCGGCGAGCGCGAAGATCGCCTCCGGATTCGTGATCCGCTGCGTCGAGATCGCCGCCGATGCATCCCCACAGAGGGTAACCCCGGCGAGCTGCTCGCCGAAGATCGCAACAAGCAGCCGGAGTTGCGCGTTCGACAGATCTTGAGCTTCGTCAATGAAGGCAAAGCGATGGCGCGCCCGCAGTTTCGAAGCGAGGTTGCCGTCTTTCCTCACAAGATCGCCAGCCGCGAGCGCGGCATCGCGCCCGGTCATGCGACCGGTGGAGCCGACTAATTCGACGTAGCCCTCATAGAGCTTGGCGAGGATCTTGGCGAGATCGATCTCCCGGCGGTACTGCCGGTTGAGTTCTTCGGGAGTCACGTCGAGCGAATCGTGATAGCCACTTTTGGTTGCGGAAAGGAGTGACGGATCGGCAAAGTTGGGGGGTTTTGCGTAAAACTCGGTCGCTCCGGTTAGCGCGCGTTTGAGAAAGAGCGCCGGCGTGATGTCGGCATCGCGCAATCGGCGAATTAGGCGAAACGCCGAGTGCAGAAAGCGCTCCGGCGAACGCAATCCGGGAACCTCCGGGTCCAACTGATGCTCGGCGAACTCTTCCCACTCCAGCGCAAAGAGCGGCGCGCAAGTGTTGGTGAAGAAGAGCGCGGCTTCGACGTCGTCCACCAGTGTTACGTCGATCCCGTTTGCATT
Source organism: Candidatus Cybelea sp. (assembly GCA_049696515.1). Taxonomy (GTDB): domain Bacteria; phylum Vulcanimicrobiota; class Vulcanimicrobiia; order Vulcanimicrobiales; family Vulcanimicrobiaceae; genus Cybelea. Next base: position 13,941 of record JBAVTZ010000157.1, read on the forward strand.
GAGAAGCGCGGCGGCATATTGGTCGAGTCCACGCGGGAGGTCCACCAGCAGCGGCTCCGCATCGGGATGCAGCGGGCGCGCGCGAGCAACCCGTTGCATGAGCGCCGTGCTCTTTCCGGTAGCCGGAGCACCGACGATGGCGACGCAGCTTTCGTAGGGCGCATCAACCGCGGCCTGCTGTGCGCGGGTCAGCTCGAGTGCGATCAACTTCCGAAGCGCGCGGGTTCTGACGGCGGCTTATGCGCGCAGGCCGTCGCGTAGGCACAGTAAGTGCAAGGCGCCGGATCATCGGTAGGGTTGAAAGTGCGTATCCCCCCGGACGCCAGTTCGCCGCTTAGCTCGATCATGCGTGCGCGCGATCGCTCGAGCTCGTCAACGCCGATCGTTCCATGGGTGCCCTCGCGCGAGCCGCTCGCAGCCCGCGGTGAGACCTCCAACACAATCGGCCGCACGTCGCGTAACGCATCCTTCAGGGGAATGAGAACCAGCCGGGTAACGCGGTCGCCTGCCGCGGTTCGCGCCCAGTAATAGAACGGGAGCTGAAAATCTCGGAAGCGGCGGATCTTTTCGGAGTACTCGGTCGCGCTGGTGGCGATCGTTCCTGTCTTGTAGTCGACGACTCCGACGCCGCCGGAACGTTCGTCGCGGTCAAGCCGGTCGATGTAACCCACGAAGGCGTGCCCCTCGAGGTCCAGATCGGTTGGGACCTCCCGGCCGATCACTTCGAACGGCGCCTCGCTCTCCTGCGCGAGCAGCCAGTCGACGTATCGCCCTGCCGTGCGCTGCGCTCGCCGTACCTGAAGCTCGAACTCCACCGGGGTCGCGAATCCGTCACGATTGCGCTCGAAAGCCCAGGTGACGCACTCGCGAATCCGACCGCGCATCGCCGCTCGGTCGCGGCTCCTCGGTCGCGGGAAATCGCCATGGAAATCTTCCAGCGCCAGGTGAAACGCGGTTCCATACGCCGAGGCCGAAGAGCCGCGATCCTCAATTGCCGCGCAGGCGTAACGGTAGAACCACCTGCGCGCACACTCGGCGAACGTGTTCAGCGCCGAGGCGCTGAAGTGCCGGTTCCATCCAGGTACGCCTTTCGGCGGTTGAGGCGCCGGTGGGTCGGCGAGTTCGATCTCGTGCTCATCCTCGCCGGCGGCCCCGTCACTCGGAAGGCGCGGCGAGATGGACGAAAGCTCGAACGTTTCGGCGATCGCCGCCCGGCGAGCGTCGCCTTGCAAATCCTCCGGGAGCGCGCGACTCCGGCGCGCGCGTTGCGCGAAGCGCAGCACGCTATCT
>JBAVTZ010000158.1:0-1873 GCA_049696515.1 Candidatus Cybelea sp.
AAGAATCGACAGCCGCCCTCGCCGACCGTGTCGGCGTGAGGCGTTTGCGGAGGCAAGAAGGCGACAGTAAGCGGTTTGTACGCGATGGTAATCGCCCCCGAATGTTCGACGTACGTTCCTTCCAAGAGGAGGCAGAAATGTCCAGCCTCGTGACTATGGGACGGAAGAGCCAGGGCATGCTCGTGCCTCACCTCGGACAGTGTGGCATCCGCGATCGAGAACGATTCCGTCTCGCCGTAAAATGTGCCGATGCCAAAGAGACGTGCCATGTTTGGAAGCCATCCTACACTGGACGCTAAGATCGTTCAAGACCTGCCCCTCGCTGCCATGCGATGGTAGAGGCGGAGGCATCGAACATGAATCGTAGGAGTTTATTAGCCGGCGCCATAGCGGGCGCGGGCGCCGCCGCACTGACCGGATCAGCGCTCGCATCAAGCGCACTTTCCGATCGCGGGAAGCCGCTAACACTTCCGGCATCGAAGCGCATCAAGGTTGCCTACGCGATCTCTCCGGGCGCAACATTGATCGATTTCACCGGCCCGTGGGAAGTTTTTGGCGAAGTAATGGTTCGTTCGCTGGGTACCACGATGAACGATCAAATGCCCTTCGACCAATACCTTGTCGCGAAATCAACGGAGCCGGTCGAGACGGAAAGCGGGATGAAAGTGGTTCCGGCGTTTAGCTTCGCATCGGCGCCCCAACCCGACGTCCTGATCGTCGGCGCTCAACCAAACTCCCGCGAGCTCACGGCGTGGATTCAAGGGGCGAGCCGCGGCGCGGAAGTAACAGCATCGGTCTGCACCGGCGCGTTCCGCGTCGCCGAGGCCGGGCTCTTCGATGGGCTCCCGGCCACCACGCACCATGCATTCTACGACGATTTTGAAAAGGCCTTTCCGCAGGTGCAGTTGGTGCGCTACGTTCGCTTCGTCGAAAATCCGGCCACCTCGAGCGCTGGTGGCCTCACCTCCGGCGTCGATCTCGCGCTGCGCATCGTGGAGCGCTACTTCGGCTCACAAATCGCAAGCAACACCGCGAACTACCTGGAATATAAACGCCTAACGCTCGCCACACATTGGCCCCAGGCAACCGCGACGTAGGTTTTTGGATCTACGGGTCGGGAATCTGCCCAGCTTCGAGAACGGATATCCGAGACGCGGCAATGGCATCGTGAGGAAACTTTGCTAGTACGGTTTCATAGCAGGCCTTGGCCTTCTGAAGGTCGCGGCTGGGAAGATACGAGTCGCAAAACGCGTCCAAAGCTTGGGCTGAGCCCGGCGACCGCTTAAGATTCCACTCGAGAAAGCTTTGCGGCCGCATACCGTTTGGCGGCGATCAGTTGCGATGCGATCTCGTCGGTGCCTGATTGCGTCTGCGTAAATTTGTGCACCGGATCATTAACGTAAGCGAGGTAGGCCTGGTGCAACGAAGCGACGTCGGCGTTTAAAAAGGGTTGTAGCGCCGTCTCGATTGGGGTAAACGAGGTGCTCTCTATGAGGTTCATTGCCGGGTCGATGTTTGAGGCGTAATCGGACGACGTCAGCTCTGCTGCCAGGTCGGGTCCAGTCCAATCGCGATCGTCGCGCGGGTCGATATCCTCCCACTGTATGCTGGCAATATGCACTTCGATATGGCTGTTGGGCAAAATAAACGGCCACGGATCGCCGAACTGGTTTGGTCGCTCTCCGGTTGGCTCGCCGACGAAGACCGCGTGTGTGTCGCGCTGTAACCGGCTAACGAGGTTCTCCGCTGCGGATTGGGTATTTCGACCAATGATCACGAACAGTTTTCCCGGAGCGTTAATGCTCTCGCGCCTAACTAAGTTCTGCACAACAACCGGTAGTAGGATATTGTCTCCGCCGCCATTGAATCGCAG
>JBAVTZ010000159.1:0-27642 GCA_049696515.1 Candidatus Cybelea sp.
CTTTCACGCCGTCGGGCTCTATTACGAGAACTTCGAGCAGACCAGCGATGACGAAGTGCGGCGCCTCCTGACCCAGGCTGAGGCCGAGCAAACAGGGCGCCGCATGAGCGCGTAGTATCAAGAGAGCATGAAACGCCGATCGGCCGCCGCATCAGCCTTCTTTTTGATCGTCGCCCTGGCGGGCGGCGCCGCCCGCGCACAACAGACAATACTCTATACCTTCACCGGGCTGCCCGGAGCGGTCGGCACCTGTCAGTGGTTCAACGATAACCTCAACAACGATCGCGACGTCGGAACGCTCACCCGTCAAACGGACCTGCTCTACAACCGGCTTGCGCTTCCCGCCGGTGAGCCGGTAACCATCGGCCAGACCGCGACCTCAGCGGTTGGGGAACAACTTGTTGATTTTAAACTCGGCTCCCGGACGATCTGTACGGGTGCCGACGCAATTTACGGACCGTCGCCGGCACCGTCGCCTCCGTCAGGTTCCTTCTGATTAGCGAGCGTCCCAGCTTTCGGCGTCGACCGGATACATCAGCATGTTCCGCCGGAAGCCGCTTACCCGATCGCTGACCGCGTCAACGTTCGACAGAAAAGCGATCGGCGCAATCGGCACGTCGTCGCGCACGATGCGCTGCATTTGGATAAAATCGCGTCGCCGGCGCTGCGGATCGCCGGTCACCGCCTGATCCTCGAAGAGCGCGTCGAAGCGCTGGCTGCAATAGTCCATTGAGTTGTTGCCGTCGGGACCGCGCTGGCTGCAGGCGAAGATCACCGATTGCTCGGGATCGGCGGCGCCGATCCACTCGGCAGCCGCCAAGGTAAACTTGCCCGACCGTAACGGGCCGCCGGGCGCGTTGAAGAGCGAGACTGGATACGGCTTTAGATCGGCCTCGATGCCGGCACGACGCAGCTGCTCCTGCGCGATCACTTCTAGCCACGTGCCACGCTCCGGCGGAAAGGCGATCGTCACCGTCAGTGGCCGGCCCGCTTTGCTCCAGCGACCTTGGATCTTTTGCCAACCGGCCGCGGTAAGTTCGCGCGCCACGGCGGATAGACTGCCGGCGGCTTCCCTCGGTGCAGGATCGTGCCAGGCAAAAACGGGCGGCAGGAATGAATCGGCCGGCGTCAGCGTGCCGAAATGGCCCCGCACGAACTCGCTTGGATCGAGCGCCGCGCCAATCGCCCGCCGCACGTGCACGTCGTTCGTCGGCGCAGCAGCCGCTTGGAGCAGCAACATGGCCGCACCGTTCATCGGCGTCACCGCGAGATGCGCATTCGCAAGGCTCTGGGCATCCTGCACTTGACCCGGACTGAACGGACTGATCTCGGCGATGTCGACGTCACGCGCACGCAACGCGAGCAATGAGGCCTGCGAACTCGGTGCGAGCACGAAAACGATGCGCCGGAGCCTGGGCTGCGGGCGGTAAAGTGGATTGCGTTCGAGCACGATGCGGTTTGCTCGCTCCCATTCGACGACCTTAAACGGTCCGGTCCCAAAGGGTCGCTGATTCCACGCCGCTCGAGTGACGTCGGTTGAAGCAAACGCGTGGGCCGGCAGGATGCCGAAAGCAAAATCCGCCTGAGCGAAGAGTGTAGCGACCGCCGCATTCCAGCGCCGGTTCAAACGCACCACGACGGTGTAGCGGCCTGGCGTCCGCAGCGACGCAACTCGCCGATACGCGTCAACGGATTCCACCGGATTGCGCGGGTCCACGATCGCGCGAAAGGTGAAAGCGACGTCGGCTGAAGTCAGCTCTTGGCCGTCGGCAAACCTGACGCCGCGGCGCAGACGATAGACGATCGTCTTTCCATCTGCGGAAACGTCGCCGTTGGCACGCGCCGGTATCCGCGTAAGTAGGACCGGCACGAGTTTGTTGTCGCCGGAGAGGCCGACCAGCGTCTGCGTCACCAACAAATCGTAGCCGATGGTATCCTGATCGTGCGCCAGCAGCGGATTGAGCGAGGTCGGATCCACATTGTCGGCGATCCGCAGCACGTGAGGCTCCGAGCCCCCAATTCCGAAGCGCGCGCAGGCACTTAGCGCAAGGACTGCCAGAACTAGCGCGGCAGTGTTCGCACGGCGCACCTTGACCCCATGTGGGATCAACTGCAAGTCAGGGGCGCACGCGCAGCGCCAAGCTGATGCGCGCACCTATTGGAATCCGCGTCTTAGGGATGCCGTGGTCGTAGTGGAGTTGCGTGGTGTAGCTCATGAGCAGAAGGCTGCCGTCTTCCAAGTCCAGGTCGAGGATGCGGCGCGGCCTAGATTTACTCCGAATCGTCATGAGCCGCATGGCGCCGAGCGAAATGAGCGCGATGGGATATCCGGCGACGATCTCGTAGAGATGATCGTTGTGCGGAGCGACGCTGTCGCGGCCGTCGCGATAAAAATTCAATCCGGCGCTGTTGAACGGCGTTCCAGTTGCATCCGTAACGCGGCGTGCCGCCTCGGCAAGCGTCGCCGGAGCCTCTCCTTCGTTTAGTCGATAGCGCGCAACGAGCCGCGGTACGTCAACCTCGCGGTCGTACATGTGCCGTCGTTCCTTTTGCCAATCCGTCTCTTCACGAAGCCCTTCAAACCAGGTTCGCGCCGTCCCCGAATCCACGAACCCGGGCGCGTAAACGATCGTTCCCGTTTCGTCGTCGACCAGCGTGCGCCGATCGGCGCCGAAAAGCCCAAGCTGCGTCAGGGGTACAGGCCGCGGAGTTTGGTCGCCTCGGCGACTCGCGCGACGGCGACGCAATAGGCGCCCTTGCGCATCGATACTTCGTGGCGCTTGGCCTGCTCGTACGTCTCACGAAACGCGCGCGTGATCTTGCGCTTGAGGCGTTCGTTGATTTCGTCTTCTTCCCAGAAGTTGGCCTGAAGGTCTTGCACCCACTCGAAATACGAAACGGTCACGCCGCCCGCGTTCGCCAAAATATCCGGCAAAACCATGATGCCGCGATCGAATAGGATGTCGTCGGCGTCGGGAAGAGTTGGACCGTTGGCGGCTTCGGCGACGATCTGCGCACGGATGCGTGGCGCGTTCTCGCGAGTGATCACCTTTTCGAGCGCTGCCGGCACCAGCACGTCGCAATCGAACTCGAGCAGCTCTCGATTGTCGGTGCGCTCACCACCGGTAAAGCCAACCACCGAGCCGGTCTCAAACTTGTGCGCCGTCAGGCCTTTGACATCGAGTCCGCGCTCGTTCGCAACGGCGCCGATGGAATCGGAGACTGCAACGACGCGATACCCGCGCTCGGCCATCAGCTGGGCGGCATACATGCCGGCATTGCCGAATCCTTGGATCGCGACGCGCGCGCCCTCGATCGTCTTTCCCAACACCTCCATCGCTTCATCGACTACGTACATGCAACCGCGTGCCGTAGCCTTGTCGCGCCCCAGCGATCCACCGATTGCCACCGGCTTGCCGGTTACCACACCGGGAATCGAGTACCCGTGCTGCATCGAGTACGTGTCCATGATCCAGGCCATGATCTGCGGGGTCGTGTAGACGTCGGGAGCCGGAATGTCTTTTTCCGGCCCGATGACGATCGAAATCTCGCTGGTGAAGCGGCGGGTTAGATTCTCGAGCTCCTGCATAGACATGTGCTTGGGATCGCAGATCACGCCGCCTTTGGCGCCTCCGAACGGGAGGTTCACCAGCGCGCACTTCCATGTCATCCACATCGCGAGGGCTTTGACCTCGTCGAGGGTCACGTTTGGGTGGAAGCGGATGCCGCCTTTGCCCGGCCCACGTGCCAAGTTGTGCTGCACCCGGTAGCCGGTAAACATGCGAAAGCCTCCGTTGTCCATGCGAGCCGGGACCGAGACTTCCAGCACGCGCTTGGGCTGACGCAGATATCCATGGAGTGATTCATTCAAACCGATAAGCAGCCCGACTTCATCGAGCTGGCGCTGCGCCATTTCCCAAACGTTGTCGCCCGATTGAACCGCGGACAGATCTTGAGTCATGTTCCTCTTTAATACTGCTAGTACGAGGGTTTGCCGTAGATGGAGCGCCGCAGCGCGGGCAGATGCGGATTCTTCCAGTGGGTTCCGTCTTCAAACGCGATCTTGAGTGGAACGCACTGCGCGTAGCTCGTCTGGAGCGGAAAGACGTTCGGATTGAGACCAAACTGGTGCTTGATCTCGGCGCCCGGCGAGAACGTCCCGACGTCCTTTACCTCAGCCACGAGGTTGCCGTGAACGATGAGCCCGAACTCGATCTGTTTCATCACGGTGTTGGTGGCATTCACGTAGTCGATCGAAAGCGTCGGATTACCCTGCGTGGGATACTGATAGTACATGGGGCCGTAAACGGAGCCCCAGCCCCAGTACGGACCTGCCCAGCCCGGGTAAAAACCAGGGGTGTACCCAGCAGCCCTATAGATGTTGCGCTGCGGATTGCAGGTGCTCACCGTGACCGGGTGGGGAGTGGTAACCGTGTACGCCGATGTGACCGCGGGCAGGCCGGCGACGAGGCTTAGCATCGCGACGCTCAGCAAAGGGCGCTTCGAACTCATTACTCTTGGGCTCCTTTATCAAAAAAACGAGAAGGTGCAGGAGCCTTCTTCAATCAAAAGGGCGGCGCCTTGACGCCGCCCCCTTTATGTTGGGCGAGTTGACCGCTAGCGGGGCGGTCGTCCTCCTCCGCCACCACGCGAGCCGCCCCCGCCACCACCGCCGCCTCCCGACGAATGCGGAGCGGACGCACCTCCTCCCGACGAATGCGGAGCGGACGCACCTCCACGCGAGTACGACGGATACGAGCCGCTCGAACCGCGCGAGTATGACGGATACGAGCCGCTCGGACCGCGTGAGTACGATGGATACGAGCCGCTCGAACCGCGTGAGTACGAGGGATACGAGCCGCTCGAACCACGCGAGTATGAGCTGTACGGGTTGCGTTCGGACGAACCCCGCGAGTACGACGAGCCTCCATACGATCCGCTTCGCGAATACGAGCCCCGGTCGCCGGACGAGTACGATCCACGCCCGCTGGACGAATAGGTTCCACGGTCGCCGGATGAAACGCTTCCGCGCTCTTGCGAGAACCGGCTCCACGAGTCGGAGGGTGCACGCTGCGCGCGCGAGCTCTCGCCGCCGGAGGTCCGTCCGGTATCGGATGAGCGGCCGAACCCGGAGTTATCCCGAGCGGTCGAGCCGGTATCGCTCCGTTGCGGATGCGATGCAATCGAGTTGTCGCGGCCTTCTCCCCGTGCCTGATCGAAGCGCTGCCACGAGCCGGTCGGTGCGTTGTCGCGTGCGTTGTCGCGTGCGTTGGTCGTGTTGTCGCGCGAGTTCATCGCGTTGCCGCGGCTTACCGGTGCATTGTCGCGCACGTTAGTCGTATTGTCGCGCGAGTTCATCGCGTTGCCGCGGCTTACCGGTGCGTTGTCGCGCGCGTTAGTCGTATTGTCGCGCAAGTTCATCGCGTTGCCGCGGCTTACCGGTGCGTTGTCGCGTCCGGGATTGCCGTGGATCGCTTGCGAAACTGCCCGCTGCTGCTGCTCGAAGGACGGGCGAGCGCTAAGCGACCGATCCGACGCGAACCGAGGCGAGCCGAATGCCTTGGACATGGTTACCGGTGCACCAATTCGCCGGCTGCCGAAGTTCAGGTTGTCGCGGCTCGGCGACACCGGCACGGCTCCGTGGATGGTTCCGATGTGACCGCCAAACTTGCTCGGATCAACGGCGATGGTGTGCCCGGAGATCGTTCCGTGATGCCAGTTCCCGACCAAAGTTCCAGTCGCGCCGTGGCGGAAGTTGATGTTGGTAATGTTCGTGACGTTGACGATGCGAGTTCCAAAGCCGCCGAAACCGCAGCAGCCAAATCCGCCAAATCCAAATCCTCCACCAAAGCCCCAGCCGAAGCCGGTCCAGCCCCAACCAGGCCACCACGGATAGAACGGCGCAAAGGGCGCAACCGGGTACCAGCCGAGCCACGGGAAGCCGAAGCCAACCGAGACCCCGACGCCGACACCGGCGCCGAATCCGAAGAATCCGACGAGAGCGGGCGACCAAGCAGGTGATGCCGAGTAGGCGGGCGGGTACCAACCCCAGCCGACGCCGTTAGCATAGATCCAGTTTCCATAGTGATAGGGAGCCCAGCCCCACGGCTCGGAACCGACCCAAGTCCAGCCGTAGCCGCCTTCCCAGGTCCAGTTGCCGTTACGATACGGGGCCCAGCCCGAAGGCTCGTTGGGCACCCAAACTTGCCCGTAGCCGGCAACGTCTTGCCACTGACCGTATTGGTCGAGGTTGTCGTAGCCGGCAATGCCGGGGTTCAGGTTCGAACTCGCGTTAAGCGCTGCCACCATTGTCTGGTCGCGCTTGGCGTTGAAATCGTCGAAGGAATCGTAGCCGACTTCGCTAGTGTAGGCAATCGTCGGATTCGAGGCCGAGCCGCGAGCCACGAGCGTTCTGCCCGATTCGAGCGTATAAGTTTGCTGCGGCGAAACGACGTCCGCGGTGCCACGGCGCGCGGTCACCCAGGTAGAACCGTCCTTACCGATCGAGATGCGGTAATCTCCGGCCGTTTGGGCACGTACGCTCACCGAGGGCGTGTCGACCTGGAAGGGACCGCTTTGGTGGACTAGGCCCACCACGATCGTGCCGTCGGCAAGCTGCATTCGCCGGTTATTCGGATCGTTGTCGGTGATGCGCGCCTGCACGTTGCCGCCAAGCCGTACCGCCGAGCCTCCGTCGAACTGGACCTCAGCGCGCGTGGTTGCTCCGGTCGATATGTAATCGCCGGGAAGCAATGGCGCGTTGACGACGGCAGCAACCTGCTGGTTACTGTCGCCGCGCTGGACCACTGCGGAGCCTTGCAGGATGCTGACTCTCGCAACCCCCGGTCCGTTCTTGTCGGGCGCTTGCTCGGCCGATGCCGGAAGGGCACTCATCAGGGTGACCCCGATAAAGGCGACTCCCGAAATCAGGCTGCTGAACGACTTAACTGTCATATTTGTTATCAATCCCCTCACGCTTTATTGAACCCGAAATCGGTCACGCAAAGCATCGAATCAGCATTAGCTTACCATTAAGCTAGCGTGAGAGGGGCTCGATGCTTGCCAGCACGGCAGAGAAAGAAATGCGCGGCGCCTTCGCCAACACTACCGCCGGGAGGTAAAAACTGGAGATGCAAGACTCAGCCAACGGAATAACTCGCCGCAACTTCGTTGCAGGCGCCATGGTGCTCCCGGCCCTCGCTGCCGCGCTCCTCGCCGAAACGACGACCGCCGAAGCAAAAGGCTCGAAGGCCCAGTTTAAATATCAGAGCACGCCGAAAAGCGGACAGAAGTGCTCGCAATGCAGCTTCTTCGTACCGGGGAGCTCGTCAACCGCGAACGGAACCTGCAAGATCGTTGACGGCGCGATTAGCCCAAACGGCTGGTGCACCGCCTTCGCGAAAAAGTCTTAGCCGACACGGAGCTGGACTGAATCAGGGCCTCTCGGGAATCTCGAAGAGGGCGGCGGCGCCCATTCCGCCCCCTATGCACATCGTGACGACGACGTACTTTTCGCCTCGGCGCTTGCCTTCGATGAGCGCATGCATCGTCAATCGGGCGCCGGTCATACCATAGGGATGTCCGATTGAAATAGCGCCGCCGTCGACGTTGAAGCGATCGTTGGGAAGCCCGAGCGTATCGCGGCAATAGATGGTTTGCACGGCAAACGCTTCGTTCAGCTCCCACAGGCCGATATCGCCGATAGCGAGGCGATGCGCCTTGAGAAGCTTTGGAACCGCGAAGACGGGCCCAATGCCCATCTCGTCAGGTTCGCAACCGGCCACCGCGTATCCGCGGTAGATTCCGAGCGGCGTTAAGCCGCGCGACTTGGCCGCTTCCGCTTCCATGAGCACGACCGCAGCAGCGCCGTCCGAGAACTGCGACGAGTTGCCTGCCGTGATCGTCGTGTCGCCGACCCCGGGGACCGCGCCTTTGAGCGCCGCCAAACCTTGCAGCGTCGTGTCGGGGCGATTGCCTTCATCCTTGGCGAGATCGACCTGCTCTTCGCGTACCGCGCCACTCTCTTTTTCTTGGACGTATTTCCAGGAAGGGAGCGGCACGATCTCGGCGTCGAATCGCCCCGCGACTTGTGCTGCGGCGGTCCGCTTTTGGCTTTGAAGGGCATATTCATCTTGGCGCAGACGTGAGATATCGTACTTCTTGGCCACGTTGTCCGCGGTATAGAGCATCGGCATATAGATGTCGGGGGTATGGCGCAGCAGCCATTCCTCGGTTAAGAAGTGCAGGTTCATGTCGTTCTGCACCATGCTGATCGACTCAACGCCCCCGGCGACGATAACCTTGGCCCCGTCAGCGACCACTCGTTTTGCGCCCAGCGCGATGGCATCGAGTCCCGACGCGCAAAAGCGGCTGACCGTCTGGCCCGCAACCGAAACCGGACAGCCGGCGCGCAACGCCGTGGTTCGGCCGATGTTGTTGCCGGTGGCACCTTCGGGCAGGCCGCAACCAATAATCACGTCATCAACCTCGGCGGGATCGACAGCCGCGCGCTCCATCGCGTGCATAGCCGCATGCCCGGCCATCGTTGCGCCCGGCGTTTGATTAAAGGCGCCCCGAAACGCACGCCCGATCGGGGTGCGTGCGGCCGAAACGATGACGGCTTCACGCATTGGCCATCACCGTGTCACGCTGAGCAGAGCTGCCCCTCTTGTCATCCTGAGCGGAGTCGAAGAGCGCCGCGAACGCGCCGTGCCGTTTGGCGATCTCCGCCAGCAGCGCGGAAGGTTTCCAATGTGGTCCGAACTCGGCCTCAAACCCGCGTATCCTTTCGTAGACGCGCGCAACGCCGACCTCGTCGGCGTACCACATTGGGCCGCCGTGATGGGGCGGGTATCCGTAGCCGTAGACGTATACGATATCAATGTCGCCGGGGCGCAGCGCTATGCCCTCTTCGAGCAGATAGGCGCCACGATTGATTAGTGCGTAGAGCAGGCGATCGAGAATCTCGTCGTCGCCGACCTCGCGTGGCGCAACCCCGGCGCGCTTCGCCTCCTCGGCAAAGAGTTGTTCGACCGCTGGATCGGCGATCGGTTCGCGTCCTTTACCGACCGACCTATCGTACTTGAAAAAGCCCGCCATTGTCTTCTGCCCAAGGCGTTTCTGCTCGACCAGCCGTGCGAGCACGTCGGTGCGAGCGGCCGCTTCCGCGCCTCGCGCGCGTTGGATATGCCACCCAACGTCCAGGCCGGAAAGATCGCTCATTGCGAACGGACCCATCGGAAATCCAAACGTCCGCATCACAGCGTCGATGCGCGACGGCGAAACGCCCTCCTCGGCAATCGCGGTCGCTTCGCGCACGTAATCGAAGATCATGCGATTGCCGATGAAACCAAAGGCGTTGGCGGAGAGAACGGCCTTCTTGCGCAGCTTCTTTCCAAGCGCAAATGCGGTCGCCAACGCTGCTGCCGAAGTTGCTTCGGTACGAACGATCTCGAGCAACGGCATGATGTTGGCCGGAACGAAGAAATGCAGACCTAGTACGCGATCGGGGCGGTGGGTTTCGTTCGCGAGCGCGTTCACGTCGAGGGTTGAGGTGTTGGTCGCAAGCAACCCCTGCGGCTTGACGACAGCATCCAGCTTGCGAAAGACCTCGCGTTTGACGTCCAAATCTTCAAAGACGGCTTCAACGACAACGTCCGCATCGGCGAGCTCGTTCCAGTCATCGGTAAAGGTGATGGACTGTCCGCGCTCCCAGGCCTCTTCTTGGGTTAGCCGCCCCTTCTGTACCTGATACATGAACATGCCCATCACGGTCTGTCGGGCTTTGTCGACCGCCTCTTCGTTGGTGTCGACGACGACGACCGGAATGCCGGCCTGTGCGAAGGTGATCGCGATGCCGCTGCCCATCGTGCCGGCGCCGACGACGCCCGCCTTCGCGATCGCGATCGGCGCGGCGACTTTGTCATCCTGAGCGGAGTCGAAGGATGGAATCTTCGAGAGTTCGCGCTCGGCGAAGAACAGGTGACGCAACGCCATTGAGGGTGCGGAGCGAACGAGTTCGTCGAACAGCCGCGTTTCACGCGCGATCCCGGCCGTAAAGGGCAGCTCCCCGGCGGCTTGCACGGCGTCAATGAGTTTGTGCGCGGCGTATCCACCCTTATCTTCTGCCGGCACCATCTTGTGGGCTTGTGAAACCACAAATGGTCCGGCTAATGCGGGGACGCCGGGTGCGATCGTCACCGGCAGTTGCGAAACGGGCCGCTTCGGTGGATCGCTCTTGGCTTTCGCGACCGCGTGGGCGACCACGTTACCCTCGACGATTTCGTCTAAAATGCCGAGTTCGAGAGCCCGCTCCGCGCTGGCCGAAGAGCCTTTGAGCATGAACTCGAGTGCTGCTCGCGCTCCGATCAAGCGGGGAAGCCGCTGGGTGCCGCCGGCGCCCGGCAACAATCCGAGCTTGATCTCCGGCAGCCCGAGCTTTGAGCGCGTCGTTGCGATTCGGTAGTCGCAAGCCAGCGAAAGCTCCAAGCCGCCCCCCAGAGCGTTTCCGTCGATCGCCGCGATGTGGACCTTGCTGCTCGTCCCTATCGCGTGAATTACCTCGCGAATGGTAATGGCGCCCAGCGGCAGCTCTTTGTTGAAATCGTTGACGTCGGCGCCGGCACTGAAGAGCCCGTTTGCGCCCGTGAGGACGACCGCCTCGACCTCGTCGTCGGAATGCGCGGCTTCGAGCTGCGCGTGGAGCTGCGCGCAGTACGCGAACGACAGGGCGTTCACGGGAGGATTGTCGAGCGTGATGACGCGGACGCTATCCTGCGGTTCTTGAGGTATCACCAAACACCCACCGGAAGCTTGCGATCGAGGCCAAACTGGGCCTCGCTCAACGCCATCACGTCGCCCGAGCCGTCGATGATCTGGCGTTGATACCAGGCGCACTGCGATAGCACGTGCGTTGCGTAAAACGCCGCCGTCGCAAGCTTCGCCTGATAGAAATCTGCCTCCGAATCGCCGGCAGCGATCTTTGCCGCCGCGATCTGCGCGGCGCGCGCCATCTGCCACCCGCCCGCGACCGTGCCCCACAGGCGTAGATAGGGAACCGAGCACGCAAAGGCCTTATTGAGATCGCCCATTGCGTTCATGCCGATCCATTGCGACGTCTCGTTGAGCAGCTGGAGCCCCTTACCGAGCGCCTCCCCGATTCGCTTGACGGTCTTATCGGAACTAGCGCTGCACTCTTCGGCGACGCTCTCCATCTGCTTGCCGACGCTCTTTGCGGTTGCACCCATGTCGCGCAGCAGCTTGCGCCCTACGAGATCGAGCGATTGAATGCCGGTCGTGCCCTCGTAGATCGTAGTGATGCGAACGTCACGGTACTGCTGCGCGATGCCGGTCTCCTCGATGTAACCCATGCCCCCGAAGACTTGCAGTGCGGTGGAGCAGAGCTCGACGGCATTTTCGGTGCACCAGGCCTTGACGACCGGGATCATCAGCTCGACGAACGCCTTGTGCTGCTTGCGCACCTTCTCGTCGGGATGACGCTCCGCGTAGTCCAGCGATGCGGCGGTCACGTAAGCCAAGCCGCGCATCGCCTCAATCGTCGCTTTCTGCCACATCAGCATCCGCCGGACGTCGGGATGCTTGAAGATTACCTCGAACGTCTTCGAACCGGGCCGCAGTTCGCGCCCTTGCACGCGTTCCAGCGCGTACTCGAGCGCGCTTTGATAGGCGCGGTCGGCCAGCGCTATGCCTTGCACGCCGACCGAGAAGCGGGCGGCATTCATCATGATAAACATATACTCGAGGCCGCGATTGGGCTCGCCCACCAGGTAACCGACGGCGCCTTCGCCCTTCTCGCCATAGTTCAGGGTGCAAGTTGGGTTAGCATTGATGCCGAGCTTGTGCTCGATGCTCGCGCAGACAACGTCGTTGCGTTCGCCTAAACTGCCATCCTGATTGACCAAGAACTTCGGCACGATGAACAGCGAGATGCCCTTGGTGCCTTCCGGCGCATCCGGAAGCCGGGCGAGCACCAGGTGAATGATGTTCTCGGCCATGTCGTGTTCGCCGAACGTAATGAAGATTTTCGTCCCGAGGATCAAGTGATGATCTCCCGCGGGGATCGCGCGCGTCCGCACTTGGGCGAGATCCGATCCGGCCTGCGGTTCGGTAAGGCACATCGTGCCGGTCCATTTGCCCGAAACGAGATTGGGGACGAAGCGCTGCTTCTGTTCTTCCGAGCCGACCAGCTCGATCGCTTCGATCGCACCTTGGTTAAGCAGCGGACCATTGGCGAAGCCGATGTTGGCCGCGTTCCACATCTCGAGCGTCGGCCCGATCAAAATCTGTGGCAGCCCCTGGCCGCCGTATTTTTCCGGAACCGGCAAACCGATCCACCCTGCGTCCGCGAACTTCTTATAGGCCTCTTTAAATCCCGGCGGGGTCGTGACCGCGCCCGCGTTCCAGGTGCAGCCGGCTTTATCTCCGATCCGGTTCAACGGATCGAGCACGCCTGCGGCGAATGCAGCCGCCTCCTCAAGCACCGAATCGAGAACGTCGAGCGTTTCCTCGCACCCGGGCAGGGCGGTAACGCCTTTAAGATCGGCAAGTTCGCGCAATGCAAACTGCATGTCGCGCAGGGGGGCTCGATAAGTGCTCATGTGGCCTCCTCGCTCTTCGTCTAATCGTGCTCTTCTTAATCGCGGCTTTCAAGCCGTCGGATTCACCGGATAGATCATATGTTATTAAAAATAATATATCAACCAAGCAAGCGTGCCTGGCCGACTTCCACTTAAGCTGGGCATTAGAAAACGTGTAAAAGGCTTCGCCCGCTTGTCGCAGCCGCGACGCCTTCAGCTATCCTACTCGTATTACCAACGTTCACGTCGCAAGGAGATTTCACAATAACGATGACCTTCATGTCACTGCTCCTAGCCGTCATTTCGCTCAATCCGGCGTTCGCGCCAAGTCCCGCAGTCGGCTTCACCCAAGGATCTATCGAAGCCCAGCCGCTCGCCAACACAGCCTGCAAACCCGGTGCGATCTGTGCCTCGTTCAAATTCAATCGCAACGGATGTTTCTTCAACAACTTCTGGCAGAAGGGCGTCAAGGGCGGAACGCCGCTCGCGATCGACGTCACGCAGACCGGCTCGAACGGTTCTGCGGTCTTCGTCTATTGGGTCAATAACACCAACACCAACATCGTCATCACCGGCAACGCCAACGCCAAGTTCTTCTGTCCGCCGATAAGCGGTTAATTCAAAAGCAGCATCGGCGGGCTCAGCTTTGAGCCCGCCTTTTTACGCGGCAACGGAACTTCTCCGCTGCCAATCTGGCCGTCCGAGCGGATGGCACCCCAATATGCCCTTCGAGCTTTCGAATAGCGACGGGTGGAACGTCGTGCCTTGACGGACGCCTGGTACGCTCGAATATATATATCAGCGGACTTTGCCATCCTGAGCGGACTTTGTCATCCTGAGCGGAGTCGAAGGATGACGGACTGGCCCGACCGACCGGAGCGCTTCGTCATCCTGAGCGGAGCCGCGCAATGAGTGCCCAGCCATTGGAAGTTCGAATTGCAAGTCTTGAGGGCTCCTACCGCCAGGTCAACGACCGTTTGAACAGGATCGACCGGCGCCTCGATGGATTCGCGATTTCAGGCCACGGATTCAAAGATCGATGGCCTTCAAGGTCGCATAACCGCGCTGATCCTCGCACTTAGGATGACAGTCACGGCGTCGATCTTCCTCCATCACTAACGGATTGGTTACGGCGTTACGTTCAGCGAAGTGGCGGCGCTGCGACCGAACTGCTCGGGCGCATCGCGGAGATATGCGCGTGCTCCCGGCCAGACGAACGTTCCGGGAGTAACTGAGCGCACGAGATAGTGCAGCTCGTAAACGCCCGGGTCGAGATGTTGCGCGAAGGCGACCACCCGATCGCGGTAGATTTGGCTAGCGTCGATCTGCCAGCTGTTGCTTTGTGGAACGATTGCTTGCAACGAGGTGCGGAAACTCGTATCAACGGCTTCGAAGCCGGCCGGCAACGGATCGTCGATCAGGAGCCGGTCCACCGGATGATCGACGATGGCCCGCACGCCGATATCGAAAACGCGCCCCGCGGCAACGGATACCGGTAACGCGGTCGCGAGGTCCATGGTGGCGAGCGCCGTGCTGTTGTTCGACGACGTTGCGGCGCTCGGATCGCTCAGCGTGCGTACCACGCGAAAGGCCGCAAGTTCTCCCGGCGCGTTGGGCGGCACAGGGTAGGTGTACAGCAGCATATAGTGGACGATCGCATGTCCCGCTTCGACGGAGCCTGTCCGGGCGATACGTATGGGAGTGTTCGCGGGGAGCGACGATGTGGCGATCGTAAACGTTTCCGACGACGCCGTCGCGTCAAAGCGTGCGGTACCGATGGTTTGATTGCCAACCGTGGCCGTGGCCGTGCCCGGTGTGAGCTTTTCCGTCGCCGCATAGGCCGCTAGCGCAACCAAGGCGGACGCCGTGTCGGTGGTCGTCGGCCAGCCGCAACGGCATTGTTGCGCGACGAGCGCGCGTACTGCGCCATCGAGCTGCTCGGGCGGCGCACGCCGCTCGAGCAAGAGCTGCAACATCTGCGCCTGCGCCGCAGCCAGCGAGCCGCGCCAAGCCCAGCGCGTCGAGAGATTAGCAACCGTGTAGCGCCCGGTCAGGTAGAGACTTTGTTGGAGACGATCCGCCATCGCGGCGCCTTGCCCTTGCCAACCCGAGGTTCGTAAGAGATAGCGTGCCAGGCGAATCTGCGTGGCGCTGTCGAAGCCATTCGACTGCGCGACGATGTCGGCCAGAAAATCGGTGCGCGGATGGCCAAGAAGCCCCACCGCCCACAGCGCGTCAAAACGCAGCTGTGCCTTGCAGAGCGGCTCGCTCGCGCACCACTTAAAGCGCCCCGGATTGGCGAGCGCCTGCGTCATAAAGGCTGAGGCTCGGCTGAGTGCGCCGGAATCAACGGTCACGCCATGATTACGCGCAAAGACCAGAGCCTCGAGTGCGCCCGCTGTAGTAAACGGATCGCTCTCCGAGGCATTCTGGAACGATCCGAATCCGCCGTCACCACGCTGGAACAGAAGCAGCTGCGGTAGGCTCGCCGCGATCGCGCCCGCGGGGTCGAAGCTCAGCCTGAGACGATACGGCCCGCGTAGCCGCTGGAGCGTACTCGCGATGATCAAACGGGATGCTGCATCGTCGGTGAGCGGCAGAGCGTCGCCGGCCATTACGCGCTCCGACGGCACGGTAAACTGCGGCACGATTGAGTTGGCTAGCGTGATCTGTAGCGTACCGCCCGACCGCAGCGCGATTGGTATCGCCGCCTCACCGGTCGTCGCCCCGCTTTCGATCACCGAATCGTTGCTCGCCCGATCGCTAGGCGCAAATGGAACGCTGAAGGCGTCGCGGTGCGCGCCCAAACTGCCTTCGGCTTGCAACAGCGTCGGTGCGGGCGTACCCACGATAACCGGAAAACGAAAAGCCTGCATGCCGGTCGCGGCTTTCTCGCTCGCGTGCTGCGTGCGCGCATCGCCTTGCGCAAAGGCCAGCGCCCCGCTCAGCCGCAACACCAAGTCGAGCGCGCCGCCCGCGCCAGTTTGGTTCGCAATAGAAATGCCGAGGTCGAAGCGGTCGCCGGGACGGGCGAACTGCGGCAAGAGCGGATTGGCTATCAGTGGTTGGGTGGAGATGAACGTGCTATCTTCGGTCGCAAAATGTGCCGTGTCGTGCGCGAGCGCAACGGCCATGACGCGCCAGGTCGTGAGATCGTCGGGCATGGTAAAGGAGGCATTCGCGCGCCCCGCATCGTCGGTCTTTAGCACCCCATAATACGCCAGCGGCTGAAAGTTTGCGCGCACGCGCGTGCTCGCAGCCCCGGCCAGATAGCCGCCCCCGTAGCCGAAACCTTTTTCGAGCGGCGGCGTTTGGGTTTTCAGCGTAACGTTTTCGCGATTATCCGCAAAGATCGTGGCGATCGGCTGCGCGGCAAAAACCGTCTCTACCAAGTCCGGGAGGCGATATCCGGACAGCTGAAGGATCGCATCGTTGACGACCATCGCGACGACCTCGCCGCGCACCGGAGCGCCATTTTTTTTCCTGACCGTGAAGGCCACGCGCTGGCTGCCGCCTGGGGTCACCGTCGTATTTTGCGGTGTAATCCCAAGCTTTAGGTATCGGTCGGCGACGTCAACCGCAAAGCCGGTCATGCCGGTCAGCGCCAGTGTGGGGTTAGCCGCCCCGGCGGGCACGCGTCGGACCACGAGGGCTTGTATGGCCGCATTGGGCAGCATTTCGGGCGTGATCTTGAAGCTGACGCGGGCAGTACCGTGCACATCGTGCAGCGTGGTGCGATAGATGGTATCGTTGCGCACGACCGCGAGGTAGAGATCGGCGCGAGCATAGGGAGAGGCGATCAGCGCGCTCGCCGTATCCCCGATCGCATACTGCTTTCTATCGAGTTTCACCGCCACGGCATTGGGGTCGGAGAGCCCCCAGTCGGCCGCACCGGCGCCGAACGCGAAGACCTGAATGTCGGTTGCGCTGGCGTCGCCGCGCGCATCGGCGAAGTTGGCCATGACGCGATACGGACCAACGTCGTTTGGGGCGAGCTGCGCCGTAACCGGACGATCGCCGGAGTTCACGTCGGCGGTCGCCACGGTGTCGTACTTGATCGCCTGCTGCGCGTTTTCGCCGCCTTCGACTTCCTGCGAAACCGACGTGTAGGTCATCTTTTGCAGCTGCAGGTGAATCGCTCGGCCCGTAACGGGCTTACCGTCGGCGTCGGTCACGATTACGCGCACCGGCATCGACGTGCCGGCCTTACCGACCACGTCCGAGGTTAGCCCGATCACCGCATCGGACGGCAAAGCCAAGAGGCTCTGCGAATCGGCGACCGAGAGATGCGAAACGTCGGTGGTTTCCACGTCGACCCGGTAGGTCATCGGAAACGGCAGATCGTTCGGGACGGCAACGTCGAGCGACGTTAGACCGGCCGCGTCGAGCGGTAGATCGCGCTGAAGCACGTCGGTGTCGAACGAGGGCGTCTCCTCGGGCCAGAACCACTGTTTTCCGAACCAAAAGTTATCCCAGCCTTTGGGCTGCACGGTTGCGAGGTCACGGGTGACGTAGGCGTGGGCGCTCCCCCCCTGCAGCGGCGCTCCAAAGAGATAGGCGGCGGCAACCTTGGCCCGAACGCTCGATCCGGCCGGCACGGCACTCTTATCGAGCGTCAAGGTGAGTTTGAAGTTGGGTGGTTTGAACTCGGCAACCCGCAGCGAGCCGTTGATCTCGTTGCCGTTCGAGCCTTTCGCATCGATCGTATAGTATCCCAACGCCTGCTCTTTCGAGAGCTGGATTGGCAGCGAAAAGACGCCGAACGCGTCGGTCCGCACGGTTCCAAGCGAGATGGTGTTATTGCTGGGATCGCTCAGGCTCACTCGATAGCGCGCGTTGACGTCGGCGACGACCCGCAATCCTTTGACGTAGTATGCGATGCCGGTAATTCGCCCGTGTTCGCCGGGTTGATACATCGCGCGATCGCTGAAAACGGTGCCCCGAGAGAGCGGCGCACCGCTCGTCCATCCACTGTAAACGTCGAAGCGGGTGATGCCGCTCCAGTTCCAGGTCGTGACGGTTGCGACGTCAGCGCCTTGCGCCACCACAACCCCTAGGTTGGGTGCCTGATTCGCCGGCGCGGTAACCGAGCAGCGCTCCACGTCAACGCCGCGCAAATCGAGTTCGCCGTTCGCGGCGGTCGTGCCGGAAGCGCATTGCTGCGGCGCTGCTTGACGGCCGTCGACGAGGCGGTAAACGTTGACACGCGCGCCCCCGACCGGTGCCCCGTCGTTAAGATGCTGCACGAAAACGATGCCGTGAGATGGAAACCACTGCGCGAAGACGCCGAGATTGGTCAGCTGGACGATGCCGGTCAGGCCGGGGGTCGAACCGGGCACATCCAGCGCAGTACGAAAGCCGTAGGCCAGCGCGCCATAGCGGCCACCCAGTTGTGCTTGCAGCGGGACGCGCACGGCGCTCTGCACGTTGCGCCGCGCGCCGCTCAGCATCCGCGCCGGCCAGCTCGCAGGCGGCGGCAAGGCTAAGAGTGCGTCGGACACGCCCAGCAGTTTGAGCGGCGCGACACGCGCGTAGGCCGCGTGATAGGCGTCGCCGGGAAGATTGGTTGCGTAAAAGTTGAGCGCTACCGCAGCGCCGGCCGGAAAGACGGTGTTATTGCCCGGAGCCCAAGCGCCGGCTGCAAAGTCCGACGTTCGGATGGTTACCCGCTGCGCCTGGCCGAGAGTTTGACCAAAAACGTCTTTGACGCTCGCGGCAATGATTGCGGTATAGCTTGCGTTGGGGTCGAGCGCATACGGATCGATCGCGATCGCGTTGGACTGATCGGGCACGCTGATGAGTGCCTTGACCGAGGCGGGCGCCGGCGAAATCGTTACCGCGCCCGCGACCGATTTGGGATCGAGCTGGTTGGTGAACGCAATAACCGGATCGCCATCGGCAAACCGGCCGCCGCCGTTCGGGCTCGGACGCGGCGTCGGAAGTAATGCCAACGCACCGTACGTTCGAATCGCACCCGCAAACGCTTCGCGCGTCACGAGGTTCCCGTAGACGGGTTGCACGCCCGGCTCGATTTGAAGCGCGTACGTCGCGCCGCGTTGCAAGTCGCGAGTCGGACGCAGATCGTAGATCCAGGTGTCGAGGGACGGGTCGAAGAGCTGTTGGGCGTTGCTTCCCGGAAGGGGCGTCGGCGTCGCTTCGAGCGAGGCAGTCACCGGAACGTTTTCGCCACCGCCGATGAGCGCTGCGTGCGTGGCCAGCGAATTGGCTTGGGCCGCGCCGTTTGCCGTTACTTGCAGCTTCGGGCGCAGCCCTACCGGCGGCGGTGTCGACTCGTCGTCCGCAGCTTTGATCTGCGGCAGCCCGCTGAACTGCAACGGCTCCGTCTCGAAGGTCCAGGCGAGGTCGCCGGCCAGCGCGTCGCCGGTGAGATCGCGCAACCCGGCCCGCAGCGTAACGCGTACGCGCGATCCGATCGGCAGAGCCTGATCGGCGACGAACCCGATCATCCGCGGCGTCAATACCGTAAAGTGCCCGGCGAGCGCAGGCTCGATGCTGACGTGGCTCAGCACGTCGCGTGGACCGGAACCCGACAGCGCTTCGACGGGCGTAACGGGCTTGTCGAAGATCACCCGAATCTGCGCCAGCGTTTCGGCTTTGCCGATCGGCGAGACCGACACGATCCAGGGCGGAAGCGACGGCTTGGGGGCCGCCGAAACGGGCGACAAGCTTGTGGGAGCGGTCGGCCTTGATGAGCACGACACGGCTCCAACCGCCAGGGCCAAGAGCAACAACCAGCCCAGTGCACCGAGACGCCCGTGACCTCTGTCACCCCGGGTGTCGAGACCCACTATTTTCCTAGCACGACGTCAATCCCTGACAAGATTAGATGGACTTTGGATTGCGGCAACTTTCCGACGCGTTCGGTAAGTACGTCCTTGTCGAGGCTCACGATTTGCGAAACGTTTGCTACCGAATCCTTGGTCAGACCGGTGTGACGGGCCGCCAGTCGAACGTTTCCCGGAGCCGCGGCCCATTTCAGGTTGCTTGTCAAAGGGATGCAGACGACCGTCGCAATTCGGCTGCGATTCAGCGCATCGCCTTGCACAATGACGACCGGCCTACGGAAGCCTGGGCCCGAACCGAGCTCACTCACGTCGGCCCACCAAGTTTCGCCTTGGGCGATCACCAATCGCTTCGCTGCAATGTTCTGCGCCCGGCGGCTCGAGCGAACGAATCGGAGGTCGAGCCGATTTCGTCGCAAGCTTTATTCATTGCTTCGGTGACCTCGTCGGGGGAGTGGATGGCAACATATTCCCGTAGTGCGTCAGCGAAGAGCCGGCTCCGCGACCTCCCCGTCCGTTTCGCCAAACGCTCTGCGCGTTCGTACACGTCGTCCGGCAGCGACACCGCAGTCTTCATACCAAAAGTATAACCCAGACCATAGCCCAGCCGCAAGGCGCGCAACGGCGATCTCCTCGCCGGCAGCAACTCAAGTACCTCTCGTCGTAGATTCAATCCACGCACGATGAAACTCTTTGCGCTCGGTCTGGCGGGCTGCGCTCTGGCGGCGACGATCGCCTTGTATCTCTGTGGGATGGACGTTGCCAAGGTCGGCTCCAGCGCGCGATCGGTAACCTACACCGACCGCAACGGCACGGTCCTGGGCACGCTTCTCGGCGCCGATTCCTCGCACTCGGTCAGCGTGCCGCTGGCATCGGTCTCACCGGTCTTTCTCGACGCCATCGTCGCGGCGGAGGATGCGCGCTTCTGGGGTCACGGCGCGGTTGACGTGCCGGCGCTGCTTCGCGCAACGCGCGATTTCGCGATCTTCGGCGAAGCGCGCAGCGGAGGTTCGACAATCGAGATGCAGCTGGCACGCCTTCTCGATCCTTCGACTGGGCTCAAGATGACAACCTGGGATGCGGTTCGTGGGAAGCTCGCGCAGATAGCCGTGGCGGAACGCATCGCCGTTGCCTCGAGCAAGGCGGCGGTGCTCGCCGCGTACATCAATCGCGTGCCGATGGGCGGGAACCTCTACGGCGTCGAGGCAGCCGCGCGCACCTATTTCGGCGAACCCGCCGGCGATCTCGATCTTGCACAAGCCTCGCTGCTGGCGGCGATTCCCAACGACCCCGCGCGCCTCGCGCCGGATAACGATTGGCCGGCACTGCGGGCACGCCAGCATTTCGTTCTGCAGCGCATGGTCGAGTTGCACGAGATCACGGGCGCGCGAGGGGACCGGGCCTTCGCCGAAACGCTGCGCGTGCGCCGCCACGACTACGGGATTGCCGATGCCGCGCATGCGCTCTTCTACCTTTACCGCGGTACCGGCAGCACGAGCGGACGCGTGCGCACGACGCTCGACCGCACTCTCCAGCGCTTCGTGCAAGCTCAGACGCAAGACGTGATCGGTGCATTGCAAGCCTATCACGTGAACGACGGCGCGGCCCTCGTGGTGGACAATCACACCGGCGAGGTTCTGGCCTACGTCGGTTCACCCGACTACTTTTCAGACGAGGCTCTGGGACGCAACGACGGCGTGCAGGCGCTCCGCCAACCGGGCTCGTCGCTCAAATCATTCACCTACGAGCTTGCCCTTGAACGCCGCACGATTGACTCGACCACCATTCTCGCCGACGTGCCGGCGGCCTATGCAATATCCGGCGGAAAGCTCTACCAGCCCGCTGACTACAGCGGCCGCTTCAGCGGGCCGGTGCGCGTACGCTATGCGCTCGCGAACTCGCTGAACGCTCCCGCGGTGCAGGTGCTTTCGAGGCTGGGCGTCGGCGACTTGCTCGACCGCCTGCACACGCTTGGCTTCACTCATCTCGATCATCCGGAATCGTATTACGGTCTGGGCCTGACGCTAGGCAGCGGCGAGGTCAGCCTGTGGGAACTCGTGCAAGCGTATGCAACGGTCGCGCGCGGCGGTGACTTCGTGCCGCTTCATCTCCTCGCAAGCGCTACGCCGCCCTCGCGCACGGTCGGCGATCCGGCCTACTGGGCATTGATTACCGACATGCTCGCCGATCCACATGCGCGCGCACGCTCCTTCGGCGTCGGTTCGGTGCTGCAGATGCCGTTTGCCGCGGCAGTCAAGACCGGCACATCATCCGATTTCCGCGACACTTGGACCGTCGGCTTTACATCCGACTATACCGTCGGGGCGTGGGTTGGGAACTTCGACGGCAGCGCGATGCGCGGCGTCTCGGGCGTCACCGGCGCGGGCCCGCTTTGGAATCGCATCATGCTGCACCTCTACGATCGCAACGTGGAGCCGCAACCATTCGAGCCTCCACGCGGCTTCGTTCGCGCCGCGATTTGCGCGACCACCGGGCACGCCCCCAACCCCGAATGTCCGGCGGTCGTCCAAGAATGGGTTCTTCGACGCGATCTCGCCGGGCTGCAGCGGCCCGCACCGCGTTTAGGAAGCCAATATGATTCATGGCTCGCGCTGCACCCGGAATACTCGCCGGCTGCGCTGCGGATCGTCTTTCCGCACGACGGTGACGTGTTCGTGCGAAACGCGACCGCGAGCAATCTGCAAGCTCGGGAAGAGCAGCTCGCGCTGCGCGCCGTTGACGCCGGACGCCGCGTACGCTGGAGCGTCGACGGCGCGGCAGTTCCGCTTGACGCAAGCGGGAATGCTTTCTGGCCACTGCGCTTGGGAACGTGGCGCATTGATGCCGGCGACGGCACGCGCCAGGATCACGTCACGATTCGCGTCGTGCCCCCTCCGCGCGTGACACGACCAGGGTTTAGCGTCCTGAGCACGCGTTAATAGAAGAACTGCTGGAGTTGATTGAAGCCTGGGCCGAAGGCCCAGCCCATGCGCTTGCCGGGATTGATCACCGGAGGCCGGTTCGCCAATCGCGAACTTGAAGCCGGTGACCGTCTCGAGGAGATGGCCGCTCTCGTCATAGACCACGACGGCGCTGCCCTGGCTTCCGCTGCAATAGAACGGATCGGTCACAAGAAACAGACCGTTGACGGAGTCGTTAGCGACTCCGGCGCCGCTGTTAGATTGTGAAGCGTTGCCGGTGCACGGAAGCTGGACCGCCGTGACGCCGGTTTTCTTGGCTAGGTCGTAGAATTCGACTTGCGCGTTCAGTTCGGTTGTGGTCGCCTCGACGCCGGTCTTCGAATCGACCGCCATGCCGTTGACGAAGCCCGCGCCAAACGGACCGTTGTTGAATCCGTTGAATTGGCTCTGGTTGCCGGTTTTCAGATCGATGAGAACGTTGATCGGCGCTTCGCCGCCGACTCGGCCGCCGTCCGGCGAGGTCGCGATCACGGCTTGATTTGTCGCCGTATCCTGGCCGAACTGGGGCTGATCGCCTAATGAAAAGGCGCCCGTACTCAGGTGAATGATTTTCCCGAAAGTGTTCTTTGCAACGTCCGAGGCGAACAGATCGGGCACGTCTTGATTCTTCAGCTCTATAGCGAAGATTGCGCTCGTGTTGGTCGTTTGATTCGGGCCTTCGGCCTCGACTTGAATGTCTTTGATCGGCGGCGTCCATTTGCCGCTGAACTTCCCCTTGGCAGCCGGATTCATCACGTCGTAGAAACGCTTTGCGAAGAGCGAGCCTTTTGGCTCGACGAAGCGCGTCACCAATCCGACGTCGCCCGCGGTGATGCCAACGAAACTATACGAAGTTCCCGGCGGAAGCCTTTTAGGATGAGTCGTGGCGATCTTGCCGGTGCTCTGATTAAAGGTTTCCACGTCGGAGGCGGTCGCGATGACGCCGTCATTCCCGTTTTGATCAATATCGAAGCCAAAGATCTGCCCTCCGTCTTTGGAGGAAAGTACCTTACCCAGGCCTACCGCATGGCCCGCGAGGGCGCCGGAGAGACTTACAGAACCGCTGCCGCCGGTGGAAGCCGCGGGGGAGAGCGGCGGTGCCGAAGCACCGCCGCAGCCCGCGAGGATACCGGCAAGCGCGAGTGAGAGCAACGCCTGCGGTCCTCGCTCGAAGATCCGGAGCATCTTTATTTTTCTAGGACCTGGAGATTGTTGTCGTTGTCGTCGTTAAAGTAGAGCTTCGTGTTGGCGGCGCTCGTCCCGGTTGCCACCATGCCGAAGAGCGCCCCGGACGCGCCCTTGTCGACGTTGCGGGTGGCGAGCATTTTGCCCGCAGGAGAGAGCTCGACCATGATGTTTTGGCCGCTCGGATTTCCGGTGTTGCCAACGACGAGATTGCCGTTGAACAATAGCGCCGAACTGATCGGACCGTTGAGCGGCGCGCCGGCGAAAACCAACCGTGCGTCCTTTGCGGAAGGCCCTTTGAACGTCTTTCCACCCTTCTCGACGGTGACGCCGCCGTTTGGAATGGAGCTGACCTTCGAGAAGGCAACGACCGTGTTGTTGGTGCCGTCCACGACGTAGAGTTGATCGCCGTTCGGATCGTATGCCAGCCCCGACGGGCCAAGAATGCTTCCGGGCTTTCCGTGGTTGATCGCAAAGCCTTTGGCAATAACGTCGTACGTGAACGGCGAGCCCAGATTGATACGCACCACCGTTCCATCACCGGCATCGGTGGCATAAAATGCGGGGCTTCCGCCTTTGGGTTGGGCGAAAATCTGGCCGAAGGGACGATCAAAGGGTTTGCCCTTGATATTTATTTCCAGTACGCCGGTTGGCGAAAGCACCGGGTTATCGTTGGCCGTAAACGCGGCCGCCCAGATGTCGTCTCCCGTACTCAGCGCGAGGGCGTCGCAACCCACCAGCGTCTTGCTGGATGAAACCAAGAGCGGCTTCGAGCCGGGCTTGGGGTGGAGCGCGACGATCGTAAAGCCGGTGCCTTGCACGTTGGCCTTGTCGTTGAAGTTGCAAACGACCAAATCGCCCTTTTTAAAATCACCGGTGCTGGCCGGCGCAACGGTTAGGCCGTATGGATTGAGTTGATGGAACTTCGAATCCACCGTGGATCCGATCACGACTTGTTTAGTGAGCATTTTTAAAATGGAAACACTGTTGTCGGGCAGGGACTGCCCAAGCTGGGCCGCCGAACCGGCAGATTGCGCCGGAATCATGCTGGCGCCGTGGCAACCGCTCGCCGCCATCGCCGCAATTACGGCAATTGCCAGCCGATCGCGCTGGCGCGTGGGTAAACGTAACATTCGAACACCTCCAAGCGTAACGAAAGTGGCCCTAGGCTAGGCCCAAGGGATGAAAAAACTCTGAAATGGCGCTGCCACAGGGCGGAAACGTCCGTGCGCGACGATGGCGCCGATGCAGAAGGACGCGCTCTCCACAGCTCGCCGTCTCTTCGAGTACGACCGCGGGCGCCCGGCAGAGCCGCAGGTGCTGGAAACGCTGCTTCGCTTCGGCCACGGTGCCCTGGCATACGCGCTGCGCGGCCGAATCCGAATTATGCTGCTCCGCTGCGGCGAACGCTATCGCGAGGCCTCGCCGGCCCTAGCGCGGCTGGGGATTGACGTTGACGCATGGCCTGCGCCCCCGGCCGGCCTCTTCGTCGTCGAGGAGCGCTCGCTGTTCTTGCGCTCGCGAAGCCCCATGACCGTCGCGCACGAGTTTGGGCACGCGCTCGACTGCGCCCTCGGCGGAGGCGTTTATCGCAGCGGCATCGACCCGCAGGTTCGGGCGCTCTTCGCCAACGCGACCAGTTTTATCACACCCTACGCCGCGACCGGCGTGGACGAATACTTCGCCGAATCGTTGCGCGCGTACGTCGAAGCCAACGACCCCACCTCACCTTGGCCGCGCGCAACCCGCGCCCGGCTGCGCCACGGGGATCCGGGAATGCATACGTTCGTGGAGCTCCTCTTCCAACGGGAGTTCGGCGAGCGATTGGAGCCCGGCAGCGTCGTTACTATTTAACGGCTTGAACGTCGGCTGCGCTAACCCCGGCCGCACGATTGTGCCACGCGCTGCGGATGTACGTGATCACCGCCGCGAGCTGATCGTCGGAGATCACTCCTTTCCAGCGGGGCATGATCCCGCTGTAGGCCGATCCGTTAACGAGGATCTTGCCGTCGACGCCGTTTTTGACGATGGCGATCACCGCGATTGGATTTCCGGTGACCACCGCATTGCCGGCGAGCGGGGGAAATGCGCCCGGTATTCCGCTGCCGTCCGCTTGGTGACAGCTGGAGCAGTTGGCAATATAGACCACGGCGCCGTCGCTGGCCGAGGCCGGATTCTTTGCGAGGGCCGAGGCCGAAGCTGCCGCTTCGGGTCCCTTCGCGCTTCGGGCACAGCCCGCGATTGCAACCGTCAGCGCCAGCAGCAGCGCGATCCTCACGTTGCGGTCCGCGGGCGGGCGCTCATTCCCCAGACGAGTGCGACCAGCAAAAAGTTCGCCACCAACGAGCTTCCGCCGTACGACATGAATGGCAGCGTGATGCCGGTAAGCGGGAGCAGCCCGATAACGCCGCTCACGATGATGACGACTTGAAAGCCGAGCGTCGCCCCGAGGCCCGTGGCCAGCAGTTTCGTATAAAGGTCGGGCTGCTCGAGCGCGGTTGCGATAATTCGCCGCACCAGGTCGAGGAAAATGCCCAAAAGCACCAGGGCGCCGATGATTCCGAACTCCTCCGAAAAGGCCGCGTAAACGTAGTCCGTGGCGACGTCCGGGATGAATTCGGGATGGCCGAGCCGGTATCCGCTGCCAAGCAATCCTCCTGCGGCGAGCGAGTAATATGCTTGCGACGACTGGTATCCGGCGCCCAGCGGATCGGAGAACGGATTGCGCCAAACGGCAATCCGGGTCTGCACGTACGGATAGTGATGCACCGCCCAGAACGCACCGGCTACAAAAAGGAGCGCCCCAAAAAAAACGATGTCGAACCGGCGCGTTGCCACGAAGAGCATCGTCGCGAAGGTTGCGAGCAAGAGCGTGGCCATGCCGAGGTCGCGCTGGACCAGTAGAATCGCCATGGATGCGCCCCAACCGATAAAGAGCGGGCCAAGGTACTTTACGTTGGCGCGCAACGACCAGAGGCGAGCATTGGCGATCACATCGGCCATCTCGGCCAAATAGGCAGCCAAAAAGAATACGATGAACAGCTTGATCAGCTCGATCGGTTCGTACTCAACCGGACCGATCTTGATCCAGAGGCGCGCGCCGTTGACCTCTTCACCCAAAACGAGCAGCAAGATAAAAAGCACGAGCGAGGCGACGACCCAGAGATACTTATAGGCCGCGAAACGGCGAAACTGTGCCAAGGCCGGCCCCGCGGCAATTACAAGCGCCAATGAAAGCAACAGCCAGAGTTGCTGCCGCTGGGCCAAGGCCGGCGAAAGACGGGCGACCATTGCGAGGCCTAGACCCGCCAGCACTACCGCAAGCGCCGGCAGTACGTCATCACGCTGCGTCGTCGCCGGCTGCCAAATTACCCAAACGAGGCTCAATGCCGCCAGTAAGGCCAGCATCCATGGCGGCCCAATCGCTGGACGCGGAGCAAAATGTAGAATCAGCGCCGCAACAATCAGCGCCCCGAGCATCGGCGCCACGCGCCGAAAGGGCATTCTCATCCTCACCTCGTCACCCGGAGCTTGTCACCCTGAGCGAAGTCGAAGGGCGAAGGGCGAACGCCGGAAGGATCAGTGCGCTACAACCGCTGCGATAAGAAAAGCGATGGCTGCCGCCGCTCGCGTAAGCGCGGTCACGCACAGCGAGCCCAAGCGCGGTGGGCGTTTCGGCGCGTCACGCTGCGCCGCATCGTCGTGCTCGAATCTGGCAACGAGTACGTGTTCGCCGGGATCGTTGGCTTCGACATACCCCAGCAGCGCACGGCGATCTTCGGCGCCGCGGACGCGCCGGCCGAGGAGCACGATCGCATCGCCTTCCGCCAGCTGAGTACTGGAAATCGTGATGTCGAGCGCCGGCGCCGCGCCGAGTGCGCGTACCAACAACGGCATTTGTCTCTCGTCGAAGACATCGTCGCCCGAGAGCGCGATCACGTCACCGCCGCGCGCAAGATAGGCTGCCGTCGCTCCGGCGTGCATGACATAGGCACGTCCGTGAACGACCAAGACTGCGGTCAACGAGGCTGCCGCCGTTACATAATCGTCGTGACTAGCCGTTCTGGCGTAGAGATCGCCGTTGACGCGCGCTAGCAC
>JBAVTZ010000160.1:0-4587 GCA_049696515.1 Candidatus Cybelea sp.
CTTTCACGAATAAACCTTTCCATAGAGCCTGAACGGACCTTCCAAGCTGAGGTGCTGCTCTACCGAAGAGGTCTCGAAGAGCCGGTCAACCTCTTTACGTACCGCATCGAACTCGATGTCGCGCAGGATACAACGGTACTCGAGCCGCCGCACGCAATCGAAGCCGCCCAAGCCTTCGTCGTGACACGCAGGACAGAGCGACGGCCGCAGTGCCACTCCCGGTCCCACCGGAACTCCCCGAATCTCACTGGTCATGCCGAAAAGAGCCAGGGTCTTGACGCCCAACCCCGAGGCGAGATGACTGAAACCGGCGTCGTTTCCGACGAAAACCTCGCACTCTGACAATCGTCGAGCAGCCTCCGCGAGTGGAGCGCGGACGATGGTGATTCCCGCGACGCCGTGAAAGTCTTGCTCCGCGCGCAGAGCTTCGCTTTGTTCGTGCGGCCCCAGAAAGAAGCGCACGCTCCGTCCGTTCGCCGCCTGAAGACGCGCCAATGCGACGAACCGGTCGTACGGCCAGCGCTTTGCCTCGTTACCCTTGTAGGCCATCGAACCGGGGTGGATGCCGAGCGTGCCGGCGATCCTGTCCCCGCGCCATGCTTGCGGGACCCAATAGTCGAGCTCGTCGTTTACGGGTTGCAATCCAAGCGCTCGCGCCAGACGCAGATTTTCCGCAATTCGATGACCGCCGCGAAGCGGTACGCGTGAGTTTCGCCCGGCTCGCGCGATAACGCTCGAGATCCCGCCATATTCGTGCATAAAAAGTCGCTTGGCACGAATGCCTCGAGCTACCGCCGCGTACTGCCAGCGCGTAGCGGGAAATGGCAGCACGCAAACGTCGTAACGACGCGAGCGCAGCCGCCGAAACGCCCGCAACCCATCGCCTGCGCGAGGCTGCAACGGAACTTCAATGACGTCGCGAATGGGACCGAGCGCGGAAGCGTACTCGGCGACCGGCGCGAGCATCGTTGCAGCGTCGATCGTCCAGCCATCGCGGCTCAGCCCGCGCAGGATCGGCCCCGCGGCCAGGGCATCACCAAGCCCTGGTAGCAGAAGCACCAGCGCGGTACCTGAGGGCAAGGGTGGTTACTCTCCGATAATGACGGGCACGACGATTTCGTGCGAGCCGGCCACGCGATCGATTTTTGCCGGCGCTCGCTCGAGCCGATCGTAGTACCGCAAAATCCGCATCCGATAGAAAATCGCCAATGTATCGAGAAAGACGTTCCAAACGGCCGGAAGACGGACCCGGTTGCAGACTCGCTGGAAGTTTAGCGTCACGGGCGCTTCGACTATTCGATAGCCCAGGTGATGAACGTTCGCAAGCAGCTCGAGATCGAATGCGAATCGCTTAACCAACACGCGCGGAATTACTCGCTCCAACACTTCGCGTTTGAAAAGTTTGATGCCCGTCTGGGTATCGCGAAGTGGAAGCCAAAAGAGCGAGCGAACCAGCAAGAAGTAGAAAAAGCTGTAAACGCGGCGCTCGACCGGATAATCCACCTTTGACTCGGGATGGAACTTGGAGCCGATAACGGCATCGGCGTTGCTATCCTTCATGATCGTGAAGAAGGTTGCCAGCTGCTCGGGATGCAGATCCATGTCGGCGTCGAGAAAGGCCACATAATCGCCTTTCGCATATGCCGCGCCGCAGATCAGCGCGTTGCCCTTCCCCTCGTTGCGTTTGCACCGGACGACGCGAACATGGTCGGGCCAGGCTCGTAGCGCGTTGCTGGCGGCTGCGTCCGTTCCGTCCAGACTGCCGTCGTCAATGACTACGATCTCAAAATCGATACCGAGCCCCTGCATCGTCTCCACCGTTTCGCACGCGTTCTCGGCGATTGAAGTGGCCTCGTTGTAAGCGGGCATCAGGATCGAGAGCATGGCGGTGACAGGTTGGCTCTCCCTAAATAGCTAGCCTGCTCTGTGGAAATTGATCATGGTCAATAAACCTGGCGAGCAGGCTCCAGTAGTTTATGCAATCGGTGCTTCTCGATTTTCGGGCGGGCTGACCAGATTCCGCTCGAACTTGGCAACGATCGTGTGCCAGGCGAGGTCAAGCTCTTCCACACCAAGCATGCGCGCGACTGCCACGAAGGCCAGACCGCCGATCGCGATTTGCCCGAAAAGGAACCACGCTCGCGATGCGAGCGACGCCTCGGGCGTCACGCCTAGGGCCCCGATCCAATGCAAGGCGGCCAGCATCGCGAGGGAGCTCAGGACGACCTTTCCGGTAGAAAGCAGCAGGGCCCCCCAATCGATTCCCGAGACGAGCCTTGCGGTCAGCATCAAAAGAAAGATGGCCTGTACCGACTGACTGACCGAATTCGCCAGCAAGAGACCCTTCGCGCCGAGGCTCGACAGCCACACCAACGAGAGCAGCACGTTCAGCACGACGGTGACGACCGAGATCGTTACCGGCCAAAGCGTTTCGCGACAGGCAAAGCAACAGCGCGTCAGCACCACGTTGGCTGCCAGCGCAATCAAGCCTATCGCGGCAAAGGGCAGCAGACCGGCTGTCAGATCGGTTGCGGTCGCCTCGAACGTTCCGCGTTCGAACAGCGCTTGCACCATCGGATGCGCCAGTACGATCAACGCACAGGCTGACGGAATCGTAATGAAATTCACCAGCCGTAAGCCGGTGACGACGCTGCGCGCCACGCCACGACGGTTCTCGCGTGCGAATTGCGCCGCAAGCAGCGGAAAGATTACCGTTGCAATCGCGGCCGCAAAAATTTGCTGCGGGAACATGACCAGCTTGGTTGCATAGTTCATGCCGGCGATGTATCCGGGCGCCAGCGTCGACGCGAAGAAACGATCGAAGAAAAGCGCGAGTTGGCCGGCGGCGGAGCCAACCATGATCGGCCCCAACAATACCCAGATCTTCTTTAAACCGGGGTGCCGAAGATCGATGATCAGCCGGTATTTGCCGATCGAAAGAAACGAAGGAAGTTGCACCAGCATCTGTGCGGTCAAGCCGAGCACGGTTCCCACGACCAACGCGTAGATGGTGATGCTGTGATTCAAGAGCATGACGCAGGCGATCGTCACCAAATTCACCGCCACGCCGACGAGCGCCGCCGAGCGGAAGCGTTGGTAGGCGTTGAGCATCGCGGAGAGGACTCCGCTCAAGCTTACCGCGACGATGCTTGGCATCAGCCAACGGGTCATCCTAACGGCTACGTCCATTTGAGGCGCCGGGAAACCGTGGGCGATGAGCGGCACGTACCAGCGTGCCCCAAAAAAGCCCACGACGGCACAACTGGTAAGGACGATGGCCAGAATATTTAGCGTGGTGCTCGCGAGGCGCCAGGCCTCATCCTCCTCGCGATGCGCCAGATACTCCGAGAATGTCGGCACCAGCGCGCTTACCAGCGCGCCGTTGAAAACCCCGAACAGGATGGTTGGAATCGTAGCCGCCGCCAGGAAGGTATCCATCTCCCAGCGCGTCCCATAGTACTTTGCGTTAACCACCTCGCGCATAAAGCCGAGCAGTGTGGACGCGAAGGTCGCTCCCATGATGAACAACGTCGAGCCGCCAATCGAAATGCGATTGCGCGTGCGCCGCGGCTCGGGAACGAGCCGAAGGTGTGGAGGGGAACCCCTAATGTGCGCCGTCCCTTCGCAAGACGGCCGGAATAGTCTTCACGATGATCGCCAGGTCGCCCAGCGGCGTCCACGTATCGACGTAGCGATTGTCGAGTTCCATCCAGTGTTCGAAAGAGACGTCGCTGCGTCCGTTGATCTGCCACAGACAGGTCACGCCTTGGGGAACCTGCAGACGGCGCAACGCAATGGCGTCATAGTGATCGATCTCGCTCGGCAGCGCAGGACGGGGACCGACCAGCGACATTTCGCCCCGTAAGACGTTGATGAGATTCGGCAACTCGTCAACGCTCGTGCGCCGCAGGAAACGTCCGAGCGGGTGGAGGCGAGGATCGTTGCGGATCTTAAATACGGGCCCGTCGACTTCGTTGAGGTGCATGACGCTGGAACGCATCGCGTGCGCGCCGGTTACCATGGTACGAAGCTTGAACATGTTGAAGCGCCGCCCGTGGATCCCGACGCGTTCTTGCGCAAAGAAGGGCGTGCCACCGGCCACGCAGGTGATCGCGATGGCCGCCAGCGCAACGATCGGCGCAGTAAAGATCAGCAGCAAGCTCCCGAGTACGATGTCGATCAATCGCTTGAGCGCCATCCAAGAATCGGGAACCTCGCGCTCGACTCCCATGCGAACGGCAATCTGCACGGCGCTACACCAACAACGCCTGCTTGACGGTTCGGCCGACGAAATCGAGACCTTCGATCTCGCCGAGCGCCTCGCCCGAAGCCTGGCTAAGATGGAGGAAGGGGACGTATTCGCGCGTGTGGTCGGAGCCGGGGGCGGTGGGGTCGCAGCCGTGGTCGGCGGTGAGGATCATCTCATCGCCGGGGCGGAGCCTCGCCTCGAGGTCCGGAAGCATGCTATCGAGTTCTTCCAACGCTCGGCCATACCCGCGTACGTCGCGCCGATGACCGAATTTCGAATCAAAGTCGTTGAGATTCGTGAAAATGAAGCCGTGGTCAACCTTTTCCAGCAAGTCGAAC
>JBAVTZ010000161.1:0-11557 GCA_049696515.1 Candidatus Cybelea sp.
CGATCTCGGCTTCGCTCGTCTCGCCGGGGTTGCGCGCCTCGTCAAAAGGCTCGAGCCGGCCGCGCACGAGCAGACGCGAGCCGACGGGCGCGGCGACGTCGCGAACGTTCGCCAGCACGTACCGGCCGTTGTCGAGCGCAAGGCGCAACTGGGACGAACCGTCGCCGGGACTCACCCGCTCCAAAAGGGTCCCGGTGTATCGCGCCGTGCGATTTTCCACCAACGCTTGAGTTTGCGGGCGTAATTCCGCGTTAAAGCCGGCCCCAACCAGGGCGATTACCAGCAGCACGCGAAATCGCGGCGGTCCGCATCGGCCGGAAAGAACGTAGATCGCGAGCACGGCCAAGCCGGCATCGGCGACCGTGCGCACGTCGGGCGAGAGCGGCAGTACGGCCAGCGTTCCGAGCACTGAGGCTAACGAGCACAGAAGGAGCGCGTAGGATGGCATCGCCGTTCTCCTGCGACGAGCCGGCATGTCATCTAGTCAGACGCTAGGAGGGTAGCGCAATCCGGATCATCGTTACCGGCGGAGCCGGCTTTATCGGATCGCACATCGTCGACGCGTATCTCGCGGCCGGTCACGAGGTTCTTGTGATCGATTCGCTCTGGGAGCATGGCGGCGGGCGGCGTGCCAATGTGCCAAACGGCGTCTCTCTCGTTCACATGGACATACGCGATGAATCGATCGGCCGCGTCTTCGCTGATTTCAAGCCGGAGATCATCAACCACCACGCCGCGCAGCACTCAGTCGCCATCTCGTCGCGCGATCCGATCTACGATGCCCAGATCAACGTGATCGGACTCCTCAACGTGCTGGAACACGCGCGGCGCAGCGGCACGCGCAAGGTGATCTTTGCAGCCAGCGGCGCCAGCTTCGGTACGCCCGCGCGGCTGCCGATTACCGACGACACGCCGCAGCATCCCAGTTCACCCTACGGGATAACCAAGATGGTGGCCGAGCACTACCTGCGCTTTTACCGCGATTCCAAAGAGCTTGATTTTACCGCATTGCGATACGGAAACGTGTACGGACCGCGCCAAGATCCCAACGGCGAGGCCGGCGTGATCTCGATCTTTATCGGCAAGTTTCTTCGGCATGAAGGGGTCCGCATCTATTGGGATGGCGAGCAAACCCGCGACTACGTCTTCGTCGCCGATGTCGCGCGGGCAAACCTCGAAGCCCTCGAACGCGGCTCGGGCGAATGCTACGTCATCGGCACCGGAGTCAGGACGAGCGTCAATCAGATCTATCGCGTGTTGGTGGATATCAGCGGCTTTGAAGCGCCGATCGAACGCGCGCCCCAGCGACTCGGGGACGCGCGCGATGCCGAGTTCGACTGGACGCGAGCCCGGTTGCAGCTCGGCTGGTCGCCGGAAACGCAACTCGCCGACGGAATCCGCAGAACTTACGAATATTTTCAAAGGCTCCGGGCCGACGCGGCGCGGCCTGGTGTTACCAGCGCCTAGCGGCTAGGCGGCGAGGCCCGTGGAACGCTTTGCCGCGACGGCCGAGCTCGTTGCCTCACACCCCGCCAAGCTCGAGAAGGTCGCGCTGCTGGCGGAATATTTTCGCTCGCTTGATGACGCGGATCTGCTCGCCGCCGCGCGTTTCTTCTCCGGCACTCCGTTTGCGGCGAAGGATCAGCGCACTCTCTCGGTCGGTGGTCGCACTATCGTCGAGGTTGCGCGCCGTGTCTGGCGGTTCGACGATTCCGAACTTGGTGCCGCCTATCGCGCAACCGGGGACCTGGGTGAGGCGCTCGGCCGCCTCGTTCGCGCACCCCACGACGCGATGCTCTTTCGCGATCGGTTGACGCCCGCGAGTCTCTACGAGCTTTTCGGTGAGATCGCTGCGGCATCGGGAAAACATTCGAACAAGCGCCGCGCGGCGGTGCTGGAACGGATTTTGCGGGCCTGCGACGAGCCGCTGGTCGCAACCTACGTGATCAAGATCATCACCGGCGATCTGCGTGTCGGTCTCCGCGAGGGTCTCGTGCTCGACGCGGTTGCTCGCGCCTTCGATCGCGCCCCAGAGACGGTGCGTCGCGGAGCGATGGCCTCCGGCGACATCGGGAGCGTCGCGCTGGCCGCCAAGCACGGTACCTTGAGCGATTTGCGCGTCGACTACGGCGCACCCTTCGGCTTCATGCTCGCGACGCCGGTTACGTACGGCGAGGCGTATAAAGAGCTTTCGGGTGCGGTCTGGCATATCGAGGACAAATACGACGGCATACGCGCGCAAGCACACGTGCGTGCCGGAACCGTTCGGATATTTTCGCGCCGGCTCAACGACGTCACGGCATCGTACCCCGAGATCGCCGCAGCGCTGGCATCGCTGCCGCAAGACGCAATCCTCGATGGCGAGATCGTCGCGACGCGCGCCGGACGAGTGTTGCCGTTTCGCGTTCTGCAAGCGCGTCTGCAGCGCAAGACTCTCGACGAAACGCTCATGCGCGACGTTCCGATCGCGTACGTGATATTCGACTTGCTGGCTATCGGCGACGACCTGCTGCTCGACGAACCGCTGGCTGCGCGCCGCGAGCGCCTCGCGGCGCTATTTTCCTCGACCGAATGCCTCGTGCGCGCGCCCTTTGAGGTGGGCGTTGAGACGACCGCTGCCGACGTGAACGCCCGCTTCGAAGCGGCGCGAGCGCGCGGAAACGAAGGGCTGATGCTCAAACGCGCCGATGCGCCCTATCTGCCGGGGCGACGCGGAAAATGGTGGCTGAAGCTCAAGCGCGAGTTGTCGACGCTCGACGCGGTGGTCGTTGCGGTCGAGTGGGGACATGGCAAGCGCGCCGGCGTTCTCTCCGATTACACGTTCGCGGTACGTGGCGACAACGGTACTCTGCAGACCATCGGCAAAGCCTACTCCGGACTAACCGACGTTGAGATTGCTGAGCTGACCCCCTGGTTTCTCGATCACCGGCTCCCCGCGGAGCACCAGCGCGAGAAGGCGCGCGCTTCGGAGATACCCGTCGAAGCGAAAGTCGTGCTCGAGATCGCCTTTGACGTGATTCAAGAGAGCGACCTGCACGAGAGCGGCTTTTCGCTGCGCTTTCCACGCATCGTACGCATCCGTGACGACAAACCCCCCGGCG
Organism: Candidatus Cybelea sp.; assembly: GCA_049696515.1. Lineage (GTDB taxonomy): Bacteria > Vulcanimicrobiota > Vulcanimicrobiia > Vulcanimicrobiales > Vulcanimicrobiaceae > Cybelea. Next base: position 3,102 of record JBAVTZ010000161.1, read on the forward strand.
AAATCGACACGCTCGCGCGCGTGCGCGAGATTTACGCCGAAATGCTCGCCCGCGAAGGTGGTTGAGCCATTGCGGCGGCCGGACTGGAGGACGCTCAACCTGCGCTGTCGGCGTACGCGTCAGGAGTGTGGATGTGCTCGGGGCGCACGCCGATGCCGATCAGCCGCGCGGGAAGCCGGCGCAGCAACGGGAATTCGTTGAAGAGACGAGCTGCGAGCGGCGGGGCGGTGATGGGTGCTCCCTGCATCAGCGGACCAATGGCACGATCCTGCACGAAGGTCTGAAATCCTTGCGTCACCTTTGTCGGAAACATACGGCGCTCTTGAATGCGCGCAAGATCTCCATCGCTGGGGGCTATCCCTTCCACCAAAGGCGCCACGAGCACGTTCGCAGCGGCGACCGCATCTTGGATCGCAAGGTTGATGCCGACGCCGCCGATTGGCGACATCGCATGCGCCGCATCGCCGATGCAGAGCAAGCCCTCGCGATGCCAGCGCTCTAGCCGGTCGACGCGAACGTCGAGCATTGCGATTTTCGACCAATCGTCGAGCTCGCCGACGCGGTCGCTTAACATCGGGACGGTCTCCGCAAGCTCGCGCTGAAGCGTACCGATTCCCTCGGCTTGCAGTTGCGCAAACGAGCCTTTGGCAATGAGGTAGGCGCACTGCCAATAGTCGCCGCGGTCGAGCAGGATGACCATGTGACCGGTTCTCACCCAACCCAGCTCGCTGGCCGCGTCTCCCGAATGCTTGGAAATGCGCATCCACAAGATGTCCATCGGAGCGCCGAGATCCTTGACGGCGAAGCCGATAAGGTCGCGAATGGTCGAGTGGCGTCCGTCGGCTCCGACGACGAACTTCGCCGCGATCTCGATCTCGGTATTCGCGGTCATTGCGCGTGCACCGATAACGCGGCCGTCGTGCTCGATGAGGCCGGTACCTTGGGTGCTCATCAGGAGATGGAAGGTCGGATAGCGCCGGCCACGTTCGGCGAGGAAGTTCAAAAAGTCCCATTGCGGCATCAAAGCGACGAACTTACAGTGCGTCGGGAGATGCGAGAGATCCGCGACCTTGACCCGCACGCCGGCGATGTTGGCGCTCGCGGTTTGGAATTCGTTGTGAGGGAGGGCGAGAAAATCGTCGAGCCAGCCCAACTCATAGAGCAGCTCCAGCGTCGATGGGTGAACCGTGTCGCCGCGAAAGTCGCGAAAGAAGTCGGGATATTTCTCGAGCACGGTCACGTCGCTGCCGGCACGCGCCAGCAGAACCGCCAGCATCATGCCGCAGGGGCCGCCGCCGACGATGCAGACGCTCGTCGAGAGTCTCTGCGGCTCGCTCATGCGACGACGAGGTTGAGGAGCTTGTCGGGAACGTAGATCCGCTTGCGGACCTCCTTGCCATCCAGATGCATGCGCACTTTCGATTCTCCCATGGCGAGCGCGTAGGCGTCCTCTTCGGTTAAGCCGGGCGGGGCGAGAATGCGGGCGCGGACCTTGCCGTTGATTTGAACCACCAGCGTGATCCGTTCGACCGCCAAGGCTCGCACGTCCGGCTCGAGATAAGGCTCAAGATGCACTGAAGTGCTATGGCCCAGACGCTGCCAAAGCTCCTCGGCGATGTGGGGCGCAAACGGTGCGATGACGGACGGCAATACGCCGGCCGCGTACAGCAGCGCTTCGGAGGGCGGGGCTCCGGCTGAAGGGGTCATCAGGTTGACGAGCTCGTCGAGCTTTGCGATCGTCGTGTTGTAGTGATAGCGTCGCGAGAGCGTTTCGTCGATAGCCGACTTGGCGGCCACGTGCACCGCTCGAAGCAAGGCCTTCTCCGAATCGTTCTCGGCCGGCGGCAACCCGTCGATGGACCGCCCATGCAGCGTTTCGAAATAGGGTTCGCACGCGCGCCAAATTCGATTGAGCAATCGGACACGGCCGCCGATACCTTCGTCCGTCCAATCGCTGGTCTCTTCGGGCGGCGTTACGTAAAGCAAGAGCAGGCGCATCGCATCGATCCCGTAAGCTTCGGCGGTCTGATCGATGCCGACGACGTTTCCGCGCGACTTCGACATCTTCTCGCCGTCGTGCAGGACGAAGCCCTGATGGAAGAGGTGCTCGAAGGGCTCATCGGGTCCGGTAACCCATCCCAGGTCGTGAAAGAACTTGTAGAAGAAGCGCGAGTAGAGCAGATGGAGCACGGTATGCTCGGCGCCGCCGATGTACTGATCGACGTTCATCCAGCGCGCCGCACGGTCGAAGGCCCAAGGGCGCTGGTCATTGTGCGGATCGAGGTAGCGTAAGTAGTACCACGACGATTCAAAGAAGGTATCCATCGTGTCGCTCTCCCGCCGTGCCGGACCGTCACACGAGGGACACGTCGTCTCGACGAACTCGCGAATCGAGCCCAAGGGCGAGCCTTCGCCGGTAATGTGCTCGCGGGGCGGTAAGAGAATCGGCAACTGGTCGTCGGGAACCGGAACCTCGCCGCAGTCCGGACAGTAGACGATCGGAATCGGCGTACCCCAATACCGCTGGCGTGAGATCAGCCAGTCTCGCAGCTTGTAGTTGACGCTCTTGGCTCCGACGCCGAGTGCGGTCAGGCGTTCGGCCATCGCCTCTCGCGCGCGCGCACTCGACATGCCGCTGAAATCGTCGCTTGCGATCAACCGCCCGTCCTCGATGTAGGCGGATTCGAGCGGCTCGCTGGGTTCGGCGCCGATTGGAAGAATCACTTGTGCGATCGGCAGACCGTGCTTCCTCGCAAATTCGAAATCGCGCTGGTCGTGCGCGGGAACGCCCATCACGGCGCCGCTCCCATACTCCGCCAGCACGTAGTTGGTCAGCCAAATCGGTACGCGCTCGTGCGATAATGGATTGATCGCGTAAGCGCCGGTGAAGATGCCCTCCTTCTCCATCAAACTGGTGCGCTCGAGCTCGGACTTGGACTTCAAACTTTCGATGAACGCATCGATCTCGGCAACGTGGGCCGGCGAAACGATCCGCTTGATCGATTCGACTAGCGGATGTTCGGGGGCTAGGGCGAGAAACGTCGAGCCGTAGACCGTGTCGATGCGGGTGGTAAAGACCTCGACTGCGGCATCGAGCTCTTGCACCGCAAACGCGAACCGCACGCCTTCGCTCCGTCCGATCCAGTTGCGCTGCATGGTTCGGGTTCGCTCCGGCCACCCGGTCAGCTTCGCCAGATCGTCGAGCAGGCGGTCGGCAAAGTCGGTGATCCGCAGAAACCACTGCGAAAGGTTGCGCCGCTCCACGAGATGCGAGCATCGCCAGCAGCGTCCGTCGACGACTTGCTCGTTTGCGAGCACCGTTTGGTCGTGCGGGCACCAGTTCACCGGGGCTTCGCGCTTGTAAGCCAGACCGCGCTCGTACAGGCGCAGAAAGAGCCACTGATTCCAACGATAATATTCCGGTTCGCAGGTTGCGATCTCACGCGACCAATCGTAGCTCGTACCCATCAAGCGCAGTTGGCGGCGCATGTTGAGGATGTTCTCGGTGGTCCAGACCGCCGGATCGATCCCGTGTGAAATAGCCGCATTTTCGGCCGGTAACCCGAACGCGTCCCAGCCTATCGGGTGGAGCACGTCGAAGCCCAGCATTCGCCGCATGCGCGCCACGACGTCGCCGAGCGTGTAGTTCTTGGCGTGACCGATGTGAAGATCGCCCGAAGTATAGGGAAGCATCTCCATCGCGTAATATTTCGGCTGCGCGCCGGCGTTGGACGGCCGGTAAAGGTCCTCGCGCTCCCAGCGCGCCTGCCACTTGCGCTCGATCGAACGAAAGTCGTAGCGCGCCGGCGGCGTGCCTTCCCGGTTCGGGACCTCTGGATTCTCGGCCATGAGGAGCATGGTACACGCTCGCGGCGCCTAACGCCACTAGCCCCTACCCTTGCGGCGCGCGGGATCGGCGTGATGGAGCGCCATGATCGCACGAGTTGCTTTGGTTGCTGCGGCGGTTGGGTTGGCCGCTTTTGCATTCCGGCATCACGCCCTGCGGCCGCCAATCGAAGCGGCCGCAGTGTCGCAACCAAGACCCGATGCTGGTTTCGGCACCTATTCCAGCGCACAGCGGCGTCGCCGAAGTACCGAACGTGATGGCGCCGACCTCGTCGTCTACGTGGCCGGGGCGATAAAAAAACCCGGCCTGTATCACCTGAGGTCGGGCGACCGATATGCGCAGGCGGTTGCCCTAGCCGGCGGATTGACCGCCGTCGCCAACGGATCCGGCGTGAACCTTGCCGCGCGCGCAAGTGACGGCGATGAGATCTACGTTCCGGCCGTCGGCGAGCTCCCTCACGCGCGTTCCGAGCGCCGTGCCACCCGGCGACACTCCGCCACGCCGCCGCCAAACGGAAGCGTCGACGTCAACCAGGCCGATGCCGGCGAACTTGCGACCATTCCCGGGATCGGACGCGCCATCGCGCAGCGCATCGTCGAGTTGCGCCAGCGCGAGGGAAGCTTTGCATCGCTCGACGAGCTCCTCGATGTTGCCGGGATGACGCAAACGCGGTTGGACCGCGCAACGCCCTATCTCCGCGATCCCTAGCCAAAAGGGGCGACGCGGGCTCGAAGCGCAACAGGCCACCAGTGATACGGCCGTGCTGCCTTTAGAGCTTCCCGTAAAAGCGACGCTGCCCGATATAATCCGGGCGGCGCTGGCGCAGCCACGCGATGAGGCGCTGCTCGAGCGCGTTGCCGGAGCCTGGACTCCGACTTCGAGTGCCCGGCTGCTCGAGCGGGTGGAAAATGTTGCGTGCGCGGTTCGTGATGCGGGCCTCGTCGCCGGGGACCGCGTCGCGCTCGTTTCGCACAATGCCATCGACTGGATTGTCTGCGATTTCGCCACATTCTTTGCCGGGTGCGTGGTCGTCCCGATTTATCCAACGCAAGCGCTCGATCACACTGCCTACATTCTCGAGCACTCCGGCGCGCGCCTCATCTTCGTCGATTCGGGCGCAACCGCCCAACGTCTCGGTGAGTCCGGCGCGGCTCTTCCCCGCATTGTCCGATTCGACTCGAGCGGCCCCGAAGGACTTATCGCGTTTGAAGCGCGCGGTGCGGAAGTTCGTGCGGCGCGCCCCGAACTGCCGGGTGCTTACGAGGCGACGCTTCTGCCTGACGATCTGGCCGTGCTGATCTATACTTCGGGAACAACCGGTCACCCCAAGGGTGTGATGCTTTCGCACGACAATCTCGGGTTCGACGCGCAAATCTCGCTCGCGTGCGGCTTTGAAGGGATCGAAGGCGGGCGCGACGTGCTCTCCGTGCTGCCCTATTCGCATATCTACGAGCACACGCTGATCTACATCTACCTGATCGCGAAGGTGCGCTACTTTATCACTCACGATCCCAACGAGCTGCTCGTCGATTTGCGCGAGGTTCGTCCGGTCGCGATGACCGCCGTGCCGCGCATCTTCGACCGGGTGCTGGCCGGCGTCAGGGGACAAGCACTGCGGGTGGGTGGCATGCAAGCGCGCCTCGTCCCCTGGGCACTCGCTACGGGTCGCGAATATATGCGCGCCAAAGTCTTTGGCGGTCGAGCACCGGCCTGGCTCGGCATTCAGTACGCTTTCGCGAAACGTCTGGTGCTCAACAAAATCCGGGCTGCGTTGGGCCTCGACCACGCGAAGTTTCTTACCAGTGGAAGCGCTCCGCTGCACGTCGACGTTGCGATGACTTTCTTGGGGCTTGGCGTACCGATCATGCAAGGCTACGGGCTCACCGAGACTTCGCCGGTAATTTCCGTCAGCCGGCTCTCGGCGAACGAGTACGGCGCCGTCGGCCGCCCGATCGGCGGCGTCGAGCTGCGAATCGCGGAAGACGGTGAAGTGCTGGTGCGCGGGCGCAACGTCATGCAGGGCTACTATCGTAATCCTGAGGCCACCGCCGCGGCGATCGAGAACGGCTGGCTGCACACAGGCGATGTCGGTGAGATCGACGCCTTGGGCTTCCTGCGCATAACCGATCGCAAGGGCGAGATCTTCAAGACCGGCACCGGCAAGTGGATCTCACCGGCGCGCATTGAAGCGAATATCAAGCGCTCGATCTTCGTAACGCAAGCTATGGTGACCGGCATGGGGCAACCCTATCCGATTGCTTTGATCTGTCCGAACTGGCCGCTGGTGCGCCTACAGTTTCCGGAACTACCGAGCGACGCCGGCCCCGAGGAGCTCGCGGGCCGCACGGACGTGAAGGCATTTCTGACGCGCGAAGTTCGGAAACAGACGCACGAGCTCGCGAGCTACGAGCAAATACGCCACATCGTGGTGATTCCTCGCGAGTTCAGCGTCGAAGGAGGCGAGCTCTCCCCCTCGATGAAAATAAAGCGGCGAATCGTTGAAGAGCGTTACGCCAACCAAATCGAGCTCGCTTACGACGCGGACGCTGCCGTGCACTGATGGCACACCCCGTCGACGAGGTCGTTCGCGGCCCGATCAAGAGCAAGACGGTCTTTCCCGCCTTGATTCTCCACCTGATCGAGCGCCAGCCCGACCACGGCTACGGATTAATGCAGCGGATCGATGAAGTTTGCGGCGATCTGGTCGCGGTTAATACCAATAAGATCTACCCGCTGCTGCGGAGGCTGGAGGAGCGCGGCTTCGTCACTGCTTCTTGGGAGCATCCGACCAAGCGGTCTCGGCGAGTCTATGCGATCACACGGCAAGGTGAGGAACGGCTAAAACGGATTAAGAGTGCAATGTTGCCCTATCTCGATTCGATTACGGGCGCGATCGAGCGCCTCAAGGCCGAGCTATACGGGGCGAGCCTCTAGTGGTCGCGCACCCGGCTTTGACCAAACTTTGATTGATTGGTTGCGCCTCGGCAGCAGGATCGCCGAGCTAAATCGGCGATAGTTCGCGTTTCGCATTGGAGGTCTGGCTTTGGCTTTGAAATCGTGGCGTGCTTTACTGGTCGCTTGTCTTACGCTGGCAATCGGTCTGCCAGGTCGCGCCGGCGCGAAGGCGCCGGCGATTCCATCCCTCACGCCGGACTCGGTGACGCATCATCGGTTGGTGCTGAACGGCAGAACCTTGGTCTACACGGCCCGCGCCGGCACGATCACGCTGCGCAACGAAGACGATCAACCGACCGCGCGGGTGTTCTATACCGCCGATACGCTCGACGGCGCCAACCCATCGAAGCGCCCCGTCACGTTCCTGTACAACGGCGGCCCAGGAAGCTCGACGATCTGGCTACGGATGGGATCCTTCGGCCCGGTTCGGGTGCAGACCGTGAATGGAAGCCCGACCGGCCCGCCGCCCTACCGGCTCGTCGACAACCAATACACCCTGCTCGACAAAACCGATCTGGTCTTCATAGACATGCCCGGCAGCGGCTTTGGCCGGATCATTGGAGCGGGCACGCGCAAGGACTTCTGGGGCGTCGACGCCGACGTTGCGGCGTTCGGGCAGTTCATCCAGCGCTACCTTTCCAACTTCAATCGCTGGAACTCACCCCGCTTTCTCTTCGGTGAGTCGTACGGCACGACTCGTTCGGCCGTTCTATCGAGCTGGCTGCAGACTCACGGTGTCGGCCTCAATGGCGTCGTCTTACTCTCTTCTTTTTTGAATACGAACTTGGATTACAACGACGGCGCGCCGATCGGCGGAGGGGATTGGGGCTACGTGCTCTATCTCCCGACGCAGGCCGCAACGGCTTGGTACCATCACGCGCTGCCGAACGCGCCGCCTTTAAACGTGTTGCTGCCGCAGGTTGAGAGCTTCGCCCTTAACGAGTACCTGACTGCCTTGGGTCAGGGCGCGCAGCTCGACGCCGCCACCTATAACGACATCGTCGCTAAGCTGCACGAGTACACCGGGCTCTCCGAGCAATACATCCGCAACTCCGACTTACGGATCCCGTACGACCGTTTTCAGAACGAGCTGCTGCGCGAACGCGGAATCACGTTGGGGCGGCTCGATTCGCGCTTCCAAACCTACGTGCTCGATCGGCCCGAGCCGTCTCCGGACTGGGACGCAACCGATGCAGCGGTCGACTCGGCATTCGTAGCTACCGCAAACTACTACATGCGCCAGGTGCTCAAATACGATCCGCCGCTGCTCTATCGATTCGAGATCTACGATCTGATCTATACCGACGATCAGACTTGGGATTTCAAACACGGAACGAACGTACAGATCCTCAACGTCGCGCCCGACCTGGCGCAGGCGATGACTTACGATCGGCACTTGCGAGTTTTCTCGGCCAACGGTTACTACGATTTTGCGACGCCCTTCTTTGCGACCGTCTATGCGCTCAATCATCTCCACCTCGCCCCCGCGCTGAGGCGCAACATCACTTTCGGCTTCTACGAATCGGGACACATGGTTTATCTCCACCCCGACGCGCTGGCGCGCTTTCACGCCGATCTCGAACGCTGGTACGATCAGGTGTTGTCGAATGGCTGAAGTCTACATGCCGCTCCGTTTTCTACGCGTAATCGCGGG
>JBAVTZ010000162.1:0-7006 GCA_049696515.1 Candidatus Cybelea sp.
GCGCACGGCCGTCGGCGATCCGGCGAATCCGAACGTTGGCGGTCTCGGACCGGCCGTTGACGCGGTGGCACGCACCATCGAACGCCTGCTGGGGAACGAGTCCGCCGCGGCAATTGGCGTGGGAGCTGCTGGTGCCGGAGATGACGCAATGCGCAGCGCGCTAGCAGCCGCGCTGGCTTCACGCTTTCCCCACGCGCGCCTTACGGTGGGGGACGATGCCCACATCGCGCTGCGCGCCGCAATCCCGTCGGGTGACGGCATCGTTGTGATCGCCGGAACCGGTTCGATCGCCTACGCCGAAGTCGGCGGCAGCTCCCGGCGAGCAGGTGGTTACGGCTACCTGCTCGGTGACGAAGGCTCGGGATACGCAATCGGCGCTGCCGCGCTGCGCCGGTTGCTGCAGATCGCCCAAGTCCACGCGCCTCAAGATCCGATGCTCGCGGATCTGGCGCTTCAAATCGGTTCGAACGGCCTACGCGAGGCGATCGCCCGCATCTATGCAAGCCGAACGCCGGCGGCCGAGATTGCGGCGTGCGCGCCGCTGGTGCTGCGGTATGCTGCGGCCGGCGAGCCGGGCGCGCGCGAAATCGTTGAGAAAGCTGCCGCTGATCTGGCCGAACTCGTTAGCGTCATCCTGGACTCTGACCAAACCGCTTCGCTCCCACTCGCCTTCGCGGGCGGTCTCCTACGCGAAAGCAACGCGCTTTCGCAACTGCTTGAGGTGCGCATCGCAAACGACTTTCCGCATCTGGGCATCGTAAAGGGTGGGGCGCCGGCCTATCTCGGCGCACTTGCCGACGCACGGCGTATCTTGCAAGCGCCATGACTTCGAAACTTCCGCCTACCGAGGAAGCCAATCCGGGAAGCGTTGGCCTCGATTTGCTCGAAACCCGCGCTCTGGTTGAGTTGATCGTCGCCGATCAGCATGCTGCGGTTGGCGCGGTACTCGCGCAAGCCGACGCGATCGCGCGCGCAGTCGACGCCATAGCGGGTCGGCTGGAACGCGGAGGTAGATGGCATTATGTCGGCGCCGGAACCAGTGGGCGCCTCGCGATGCTCGATGCCGCCGAGATGCCGCCGACATTCGGAACCCCACCGGAGCTCGTGCGCGCGCAGATAGCCGGTGGGCGTCCGGCGTTGGTGCGGGCCGTTGAAGGCGCCGAAGACGATGCCGAAGCGGGCAGAGCGGCGGTGAGCGATCTCGTGAATGCCGGCGATGTGGTAACCGGCATTTCTGCGAGCGGATCGGCGGCCTTCGTGGTCGCAGCGATCGATCGTGCCAACGAGATCGGAGCGCTGACCATCGCGCTCACCAGTGTCGCGGACTCTCCTCTCGTGCGCGCCGCGGAAATGGCCGTCGTGCTTGAAACGGGTGCAGAAGTGCTCGCCGGAAGTACCCGCTTAAAAGCCGGCACTGCGCAAAAGATCGCGCTCAACGCGATCTCGACGGCAGTCATGGTACGTCTCGGCAAGGTGTACGACAATCTCATGGTCGACGTCGTCGCGAGCAATCGCAAGCTACGTGCGCGCGCATTACGCCTGGTCGAGCGGCTTGCGCAGGTCGATCGGGCTCGAGCGAGCCAGTTGCTCGAAGGAGCGGCCGGGCGCGTCAAAGTGGCGATCGTGATGGAGCGCTGCGGCCTCGACGCCGTGCAGGCGCAATCGCTGCTTGACCAGCACCGCGGCTCGCTCCGAGCGCTGATCTGATGCATTTGATCGCTTTGATCCTGGCGGCGATTGCGTTTATCCCAATGGACGACCGGCCGGTAACGGCTCAGTTGCCGGTCATGCTCGGCCAAATCGCGGGGGTACCGGTCGAAGCGCCGCCGCTTGCGCAGCGTGGACGCTTTCTCGATCCCGGACACGCCGATGCGCTCATCGCTTGGCTCAACCACGAAGCAGCAAAGCCGCAAACCCAGGCAGTCGTCGCCTCGACCGACATGCTCGCCTACGGCGGGCTGACCGCCTCACGCGTTCCCGGTCCCTCGTATGCCGATGCCTACTCGCGATTGCGTGAGCTCGCGCATCTGCGTGCCGAGCATCCGCGGCTATGGATCGGCGCGTTCGGCACGATCATGCGCCTCGCGCCGACCGGCATTCCCGCCGGAACACAGTTCTTTGCGCCCTATCCAGCCTGGATGTACTTGCAGCAGTATGCTAATCTTCACGATCCGCCCCTCCCGAGCGAAGCCGCGAGCGCGCAACATTTGCGTGAACTGATCGGCGAACCGACGCTCGACGCCTATTTGGCGACACGCGCGCGCAATCTCGCCGTCGACCGTCTCCTGCTGAAGATGACCGCGAACGGTACTATCGATCGGCTCGTCCTCGGTCAGGACGATGCCGGCCCCGTGGGCCTCCACGTTCGCGACGTCCAGGCCTTACAGTCCGATTTGGCCGCCGGCAATCTGCAGGATAGCGCATCGATCGAACCCGGCGCCGACGAACTGGGAATGGCCCTGGTGGCGCATGCGATCGCGCGTGCGGCCAGCTGGCACCCTCGGGTGAGCGTGCATTACTCGATGCCAAACGGTGCGCAGTACCAGGATCCCATCGAGTACGCCCCGATCTCCAACGCGATCGACGCGCTGGTGCGCGTTAGCGGCGGCGTTCGCGACGACAGCCGGCCCGACATCGCGCTCTACGTGCGCGTGCCGAACACGAGTGCTGCGGGAGATGATGCGTTGGTTGCCGCAATGAGCGCCGACGTTTCCGCGGGACGCTCGGTCGCGCTTGCCGATCTCTCGTATCTTAAGTCCTATCAGGAACAAGCAACATTCGCACGGCGCCTGCTCGCCTCAGGATTGGCTTCCCGGCTCGACGCTTATTCGTCGTGGAACACCAACGCCAACACGGTAGGGACGGCGCTCGCCGAAGCGATCGCGGCTGGTGCCGGCCGGCGCTTACATACGTACAATGCGCTCGCGCACCGTACGTTCAACTTCATCCTTTTTCTCGACGATTACGCGTACCATGACCAGGTTCGCCCGGACCTCAATGCGACGCTCGCCGCCGAAGGCGTTGCGGATCACACCTTGCTCACTGCGGATCTCGCGGCCGCGATGACGGAACGCGCGCGCGCTCTGCTCTGGAGTTACGCCGTACCCATTCTTGCGCAACTCGATCCCGGCTACCACATCGCCGCGATGTCGATCGGCTTACCGTGGAGTCGCACCTTCGAAACCTCGATCGATGTCGGCATCGCTCCCAACCTGTAGCCGAACCCCTCTGTCATCCCGAGCTACCCTTTTGTCATCCTGAGCTACACTTTTGTCATCCTGAGCGGAGTCGAAGGACCGCAAGGATGGCAAGGCGCGGCAAGGCCGAATAGACGCTTTCCTCGGTGCGCTCATCGAAAGGAGCAAAGCGATGAAGACTTCAGGCGGCCGCTTCGCGCTCGCCCTGTGCGGAGCCGCGGTAATGCTGGCAGGTTGCAGCGCGGATTCGCAACTCGCGCCGGGTCCGATCACGCAGAACGCGTCCAGACTATCGAGCAGGCCCGCTCTCGGCCGCTCGTGGATGGCGCCCGATCTGAACCTGAAAAAGAAAGACCTGCTCTACGTTTCTAATTTCTACGGTAGTAACGTTTTGGTTTTCACGTACCCAGGTGGTAAGCAGGTGGGCACATTGACGGGTGTTGCGGACGCACAAGGCGAGTGCACCTCGAGCACGAGCAAGGGTGACTGGTGGGTCGTGGCCTCAGGAGCGGGTGAAATCTTGGAGTACGCGCACGGCGGCACGAGTCCCATCGCGACTCTCAGCGAAACGGCCGGCGAAGCCACGGCGTGCGCCGTCGATTCGACGACCGGCAATCTCGCCGCGGCGATCCTCGGCAACGGCGACGTCGTGATCTTTGCAGATGCGAAGGGCATGGGAACTATCGTATCGACGTCGTTGACCGAGGTGTTCTCCGACGCTTACGACAGCCAAGGCGATCTCTTCGTCGCCGGTCTCAACAGCGGCAACGCATTCGCGCTCGTCAAGCTTCGCAAAGGCAGCAGTTCGTTTGAGACCGTTACGTTGAACGAGACAATCGAGGGTGGCGGCCTACAGTGGTCCGGCAGAGATCTCGTCATAGGTAATGGCAACGAGCTCGTGAGGTTCAGGATCCACGGCACCGCCGGGACGCTCGAGGGCGTCACGATGCTCAGCGGCGGAAGCGATCTCACTGCCTTTTGGATCCAAAAACCTTATATTGTTGCGGCCGATGCTGGAAACGAGGACGCCGCGATTTGGAAGTACCCGGCGGGCGGCATGCCGATCAAGATACTTACCGGGGTGTTCGACCTTCCGAGCGGCGTCGTGGTTAGCGTTGCCCCCCAATAGGCATAGCGATCAGGGAAAGGAGCAAAGCAATGAAGATTTTGGGTCTGGCCCGCTACGCATTCGGCGCTTGCGGCGTTGTGGCGATGCTAGCAGGTTGCAGCGCGGGTTCGCAAGTCGGGCCGAGCCCGATCGCGCAGAACGCGGTGACAGCCCCGAATAAGGCCGCTCTCCCGCGCTCGTGGATGGCGCCCGACGTTAACCTGAAGAAGAAAGACCTGCTCTACGTTACTAATTTCTACGGCGGCGAAATCTTGGTTTTCACGTACCCCGGCGGTAAGCCGGTGGGTGCCCTAACGGGTGTCGGGGCGCTGACGGGTGGCGGAGGCGGAGGCGAGTGCACCTCCAGCACGAGCAACGGCAACTGGTGGCTCACGGGAGCGGATGAAATCCTGGAGTTCGCGCATGGGGGCACGCGCCCGATCTACACCCTCAGCGGCGGCGCGGGGCGTTGCGCGATCGATCCGACGACCGGCAATCTCGCCGCCATGACCGGCGATGGGCTCGTGATCTACAGACATGCCCGAGGCCGGGGGAAGATGTACGCGACGCCATTGGCCGAGGTGTACTTTGCCGGCTACGATAGTAAAGGCAATCTCTTCGTCGACGGCTTCAACAGTAACCGGGCATTCGCGCTGGTCGAGCTTCCGAAGGGGAGCAATTCGTTCGAGAGCATTAGCTTGAATCAGACAATTGAGTTTCCCGGTGGCGTCCAATGGGATGGCAAACATCTGGCAGTTGAAGATCAGCTGACCGGCAACATTTATCAGTTCGCGATCAGTGGAAGCAACGGAACGCTAGAGGGTACCACACCGCTGGAAGGCGCCGGCGACGCTGTGGCGTTTTGGATTCAAAAACCTGATGTTGTCGCGGCCGATGCCGGAAACGAGGATGCCGAGATTTGGAGTTATCCGGGCGGCGGTCCGCCGATCAAGATCCTTACCGGACAGTTCGATCTTCCGCTCGCCGTCGTGGTCAGCGTTGCCCCCAAATAAGCGGATAGCCATCAAGGAAAAGGAGCAGAGCAATGAGGATTTTGGGATTTGCTCGCTACGCGCTCGGCGCGTGCGGAGCCGCGGTGATGTTCGCAGGGTGCAGCGGAGGCTCGCCGCTCGCGCCGACTCCAGCCGCGCAGAACGCGGCGCCGGCATCGAGCAGGGTGGCTCTTGGCGGGTCGTGGATGGCGCCCGATCTGAACCTGAAGAAGAAAGACCTGCTCTACGTCCCGAGTGGCAACGAGATTTTGGTTTTCACGTACCCCGGCGGTAAGCCGGTTGGTGCGCTGACGGGTATTACAGGTCCAACTGGCGAGTGCACCTCTAGCACGAGCAAGGGCAACTGGTGGGTCGTGGCCTCGGGAGAAATCCTGGAGTACGCGCACGGGGGTACGAGCCCGATCTCCACGCTGAAGGTAGCAGGTCTGGTCTCGAACTGCGCGGTCGATCCGATAAGCGGAGATCTTGCCGCCGTGACCAGTGATGGGATAGTAGTCTACAGACATGCCAGGGGCCGTGGGAAGACATACGCAACGCCAAACGGATTTTTCGACGGCTATGATAACAAAGGCAATCTCTTCGTCGACGGCTTCAACGGTAACTACGCATTCACGCTTGTCGAGCTTCCGAAGGGAAGTAATTCATTCGAGACCATTACCTTGAATCAGACAATTGAATTCCCCGGCGGCGTTCAATGGGATGGCAGGTACCTGGCGGTTGAAGATCAGCAGACCTCCAATGTTTACCAGTTCGCGATCAGTGGAACCAACGGAACGCTCAAAGGTACCACGACACTGCAAGGGGCCAGTGACATTGGCGGGTCTTGGATTCAAAGGCACGATCTTGTCGGAGCCGACGCTGGGAACGATGATGTCGAGATTTGGCGGTATCCGACCGGGGGCATGTCGGTCAAGACCATTTGCAGCAACTGCTTTCCCACCGGCGTCGTGGTCAGCGTGGCCCCGAAGTAGTTTCGTTCCCTTGACGCAGCATCCGTAATGCCGCCTCGATCGCGAACGGCAACGGTGTCGCGCCATCTTCGATGCATGCTAGATTGCCCGTCCAGTGGGGGTCGGCCGGCGCATCTGCCGGCGGCGTAACGGCGAAGCGCAGCCGGCCGAGCTCGCGCGCAAAGCGCATGGTATACATCGCTCCCCCGTCGATCTCGCTGCAGATGAGCACGATGGCCCGCGCGTGCTCGGCCTGAAGTCGATCCCGCGCGATGCGCGATTCGTCGGAGATGCGCGTACCTGGCGGAAGAAGGGTGGCGATCGCGCCGCCGCCATTGACGATCGCTTCTTCCAGCTCGGTGTGCTCGGGCGGGTCGGTGCGGCCGAATCCGTAACCGACGAAAGCGACCGTCGGAAGTTTGGCATCGAGGGCGCCGCGATGTGCCGCGGCATCGATTCCCACCGCCAGTCCGGAGATTACGGGTTCGCCAAGCCGGAAGGCGAGTTGATACGCGAAAGCCACCGCATCGGGCGGTGGCCTTCGGCTACCGACGATCGCAACGCCGCTGGAGGGCAGCTTACCGCGAACGTACAGCTGCAAGTAGAAATGCAAAAACTAATTTCCTCACGTCATGTACCTTTCAATCGGCAGGACAAAGTTCGATGTACGATTGGTCGAGCCGGCCGGTGTCGTGGCATCCGAGCAGCCGCAGCGTGCGAACGATTTCGCTGCTGAGT
>JBAVTZ010000163.1:0-2134 GCA_049696515.1 Candidatus Cybelea sp.
GGTCTAGAAGTCGCGGTGTACGGATGCGGCGTCTTTGCGATCTCCTATCTCGTCGGCCACTTCATTCCGCCGCTTTTCGGGCACGCGCCCGTTTCCGTCGGCGGTTAAGTGCTCCCAGCGCTCGGCCACGCGCTGATCGCGGGCGTCGCTCAGGCCGCGGGATTCTTCTGGGACAGCCTGTTTGGATTGATATTCGGCTTTCTAGTCTCGGCGGTCGTTCAGGTGATGCTAACGCCCGCAGCGATGCACCGATATCTCGGGCCAGGGCTCAAAGGGTTGCTGTTCGGCGCCGGCTTTGGCATCATCTCATCCGCTTGTTCTTACGGCGCGGCCGCGGCCGCGCGCGGCTTCTATCGCAACGGCGGCGATCCTCGTTCGATCTTCGCCTTCCTGATCTCCTCGACCAACATGAATCTCGCGATTCTCATTCTCTTCTGGTCGCTGCTCGGTTGGAAGTTTGTATTCGCTGAGTTCTTCGGGGGCATCGTCATCATCGTCGTCGTTACGATTGGCTTCGGGCTGTTCTTTCGACGGGGCGAGCTCGAGCGATTGCAGCGCGAATACATTAACGCCGCCGCGGCTACCCAAGACGTGCACGAAGAAAACTGCCAGCATCACATGTCGGAGCCGGCCCAACGCACATGGGCGGCGGTCGCATCCACCGCCGTCGCCGACGTAAAGATGCTACGGACCGAGCTGATCGTCGGCTATCTTATTGCGGGCTTTGCAGCAGCGCTCATCCCGCCCGAGTGGCTGGCCGGCGCACTCCACGCGGTCGGCGCCGTACCGTTTGTCGGATACCTGCTGTTGCTGGTTGTTGGTTTACTCATCGCGATCGCCACCTTCGTATGTTCGATGGGGAACGTGCCGATCGCACGCTATCTCGCCAACGCCGGTATCCCGCTCGGCGCCAACATTACTTTTATCTACGGCGATCTTCTGATTCTTCCACTGATCGCGATCTATCGAAAATCGTTCCCCTCGCGCGTCACTTGGACGTTTCTCGCACTCTTCACGTTCGGCGCACTGTTGGCGGGCGCGATCATGCAGCGGCTCATCGGGAACACGCTAGGCGGCGTTTCGATGGGTTCGATGGCAATCAATGAACGCTTTACGCTGGTTTCAAATATCGTTGCGATCGCCGCGGTTGCGGCGCTCGCAATCGCCGCGCTCCCGCGCAAGCGCGGCGCGGATGCCACCCGACCGTAGACCCGACGTTTTCGTTTGGCGGCCGGGCGCTCGGGCTGGGTAGGGCAATCCGTCCGCCCCGCTGGTACGTTTACGGAGCAGTGCCGACCATGTTGAGCAGCGAAGGGTGGCTTGGTGGAAGAGGCAAGCCGGCTCATGGAGCGCGTTTGTGCCCGTGACGCCGACGCATTCGAAGTCCTCTACGACGATTACCATCGGCTCGTTTACGGGCTCGCGCTGCGCGTGCTCGCCGATCCGGGTGCGGCCGAGGACGTCACGCAAGCCGTGTTCTTGAAGGTTTGGAGCAGCCCGGAACTCTTCCGTGGCGGAAACTTTGGCGCCTGGATCGCGCGCGTCACGCGCAACCGCGCCTTCGACCTGGTGCGCAGCAAGTCGCTGCGCGCCGAGAGCGAGTTTCCCGACTCTCTGCCGGTTGACGAGAGGCTCGAAGACACGGCGCTCGCGCGGGTCGATGCGGCGAGTGTGCGCGAGGCCCTCGACCAGCTGCCTCGCGAGCAACGCGAACCGATTGAGCGTGGATTCTTCGGAGGCGTTACCCACGAGGAAATCGCACGGCAAACTGGATTGCCCCTCGGGACCGTCAAAACGCGGATTCGCAGCGGGCTCCGGAAGTTGCGCCTCATCCTCGAAGAGGCGGTAGGCGTATGATGTCGCACGACGAGATGCTCGACGGCGTCGCCGCCTACGCGCTCGGCGTCCTTCCGCCAGACGAAGCCGCGGCGGTCGCGAGCCATCTGCAAACTTGCGCGGAGTGTCGCGAGGAGTACCGGCTGTTGCGTCCGGCGGTCACCGCGGTGGCGTATTCGGCCGAAACGTGCGCGGATGCCGATTCGGGCGCTCTCATCGCAAGCCCGTTGCTCAAGGCTCGCGTGATGAAGGAGGTTCGCGCCGGTGCGACGCGATCGGTGACTCCGCGCCGCTCGCC
>JBAVTZ010000164.1:0-28373 GCA_049696515.1 Candidatus Cybelea sp.
CACTATTCCCGTTGCGTTTATGGGGTCCGCCGGCGAAATGATCTCGGATATGGCGGATATCCGGCGTTGGATCAAGCTCTACGCCACCGCAAAGACGGGCGGCCCGGCGACGTACCACCCGTCGGCAGAATGCAAACGGTTCCTAGGGAATGCTGCGTTTGGTCTGGGCATCAACTGCAGCGCAGGCTGGTACGGCTATACCGGCGCGCTTCCCGGTTACAACACCGCGGACTACTACTTCCCGGCGACGGACACGACCATCGTGGCCTGGATAACCTACCAGGCCGAGAGACCCCCGGAGGGCGTGGCGAGCGTCATCTTCCGCGATATTGCGCGCATCCTGACTCCCGCCAATATTCCGTTCGTGTACACCAACGAGGAGTTACAACGCTCCGGCTTTTGATCGAGTATCAGGTGATAAAGCTATTTGTGGCTCGCGTAAATGGGGCAAGCCTTTTCGAAAGAGAGCAAGCCTCGTTCCCCTGCCGGCCAGCTGTGCAAGAATTGGAAGGCTCCGCCGGCGACGAACAGTGCCAGGATCGCGAACAGAACCGGGGCCAGATCGAAGCTACGCATATCTATTGAACGCCCCGCAGGGTAGAGCGGATGTGTCCCCGGCGCAACCTTCCCGCGCTCAACGCGGGGGTCGCCGGCGCCCGGTGCCGCAACCCAGGCAGCGGCCTTCGAACGTCACGCGTTCGCTTTCAATCTTGAAACCGTGCTGCAGCGCGAGCGCTTTGATCGCATGCGCCGGAATCGCGTAGGGCACGTCTTCGATTTTTCCGCACTCGCTGCAGCGGAAGTGGGCATGCCGCGGCCCCGAGGGTTCGTAGGTCGCCGAGTCGACGCCCGGCAGGTAGAGCTCGGACACCAAACCGAGATCGTGCAAGCGCTCGAGACCACGATAGACGGTCGAGAATCCGATGCCCGGCCGTCGCTTGAGCGCCTTTGCGTAGATCTGCGAGGGCGTGAGATGACAGCCGATCCCGCTCTCTTGGACGATTTCGTAAATGAGTTGGTAGTTTTTCGGCAGCGGTGGCTGGAGGGAAGGCGTCATATTATCCTCATCATATCAGCGCGCCCAAGTTGCCGGCTCGTCCGCGACTCTTGACGGCGGTCATCCGCGGCAGTATTCTCTGTATGAGAGTGACATTCACTTTCAAATATTTTCGCGAACGAGACTTTCTTGTCCCCCGCCTGCCGCGCGTCCCAGCGCCTGCTCGACCGTCGCACGTCGGTAAACGCCCGAAACGCCTAAAGAGATCACCCACTTTCCCCGGATCGGAGAAGTAGCACGAGATGGAAAATACAATCGTCGAACTCTCGGAAAGCGACGAGAGCAAGTGTCCGGTAGGACATATCGTACCCCTTCGGCCGCGAGCGAATATCGATTGGTTTCCCGAGTTGTTGGACCTCTCGGTGCTGCACCGGCCGTCCGCCCTATCCGACCCAATGGGCCCCGATTTTAACTACGCCCGCGAGTTCAATAGCCTCGACCTCAAGGCAGTCAAAGCCGACATTTTCACGCTGATGACCACATCGCAGAAGTGGTGGCCAGCCGACTACGGTCACTACGGACCGCTCTTCATTCGCATGGCTTGGCATAGCGCCGGGACGTATCGCATCGGCGACGGCCGCGGCGGTGCGGGCTCCGGTGACCAGCGTTTTGCGCCGCTTAACAGTTGGCCCGACAATGCGAACCTCGATAAAGCCCGCCACTTGCTCTGGCCGATCAAACAGAAGTACGGGCGGAAGATTTCGTGGGCCGATCTGATGATCTTGGCTGGAAACTGCGCCTTGGAATCGATGGGATTCAAAACATTCGGTTTCGCCGGCGGCCGCGTGGACGCGTGGGAGCCCGACGAAAACATCTATTGGGGTCCGGAAGACGCGTGGCTAGACGACAAGCGCTACACCGGCGAACGCGATCTCGAAAAACCGCTCGCGGCCGTGCAGATGGGTCTGATCTACGTGAACCCGGAAGGTCCGAACGGTAAGCCCGACCCCCTCGCTGCGGCCCACGATATTCGCGAGACGTTTGCCCGTATGGCGATGAATGATGAGGAGACGGTTGCGCTAATCGCGGGCGGCCATACTTTCGGGAAAACGCACGGTGCCGCCGATCCAACACAGTACGTCGGCCTGGCGCCGGCGGGCGCCCCGATCGAACAGCAGAACCTCGGATGGCGCAATACCTTTGGTACCGGCAACGCCGATGACACGATCACGAGCGGCCTCGAGGGCGCATGGACGCAGACACCCACGCGATGGAGCAACCTGTTTTTCGACAACCTCTTCAACTATGAGTATGAGTTGACGAAGAGCCCTGCCGGCGCGCATCAGTGGAAGCCCAAGGACGGCGCGGGCGCCAACACGGTTCCCGACCCGCACGATCCATCCAAGAGGCATGCGCCGACGATGCTCACGACAGACCTCTCCTTGAAGGTAGATCCGATCTATGGGCCGATTTCGAAGCGCTTCCACGAGAACCCGCAAGAGTTTGCCGACGCCTTTGCCAAGGCGTGGTACAAGCTAACCCATCGCGATATGGGCCCCATCTCGCGTTATCTCGGTCCCGAAGTACCGGCCGAACGGCAGATCTGGCAAGACCCTCTGCCTGTGGTCGACCATCCGCTAATCAACGAGCAGGACGTCGGCGCACTCAAGAGCCTCATTCTTGCCTCCGGACTCACGGGGTCGCAACTGATTACAACCGCGTGGGCCTCAGCATCGACATTCCGCGGCACCGACAAACGTGGGGGCGCCAACGGTGCCCGCATTCGCCTCGCGCCGCAGAAAGATTGGGCCGTCAATCAGCCCGCGGAGTTGGCGCAGGTGCTGCAAGCTCTCGAGAAGGTCCAAGGAGATTTCAACGCTTCGCTATCCGGCGGCAAGAAGGTCTCTCTGGCTGACGTCATCGTTCTCGGTGGTTGCGCGGCGATCGAGCAGGCCGCGAAGAGCGCCGGTTACGACGTGAAGGTTAGCTTTGCGCCGGGGCGTACGGACGCGACGCAGGAGAACACCGACGCGCACTCCTTCGAGGTGCTGGAACCCGCCCATGATGGGTTCCGTAACTACCTCGGCAGCGGGCACTCACGTTCGCCCGAGCAGCGGCTCCTCGACCGCGCGCAACTGCTTACCCTGAGCGCTCCTGAGATGACCGCGCTCGTCGGCGGCTTGCGTGGGCTCGGAGCAAATGCCGGAGGGTCCAAATACGGCGTCCTCACAAAGCGCCCGGGCACGCTGACGAACGACTTCTTCGTGAACCTGCTCGACTTTGCGACAAAGTGGCAGCCTGCCGGCGGCGACTATACATACGAGGGTCGCAATCGGGGCACCGGCGAGGTTACCTGGACCGCCACGAACTACGACCTCGTCTTCGGCTCGAACTCGCAGTTGCGCGCGATCGCCGAGGTCTATGCGATTGAGGGCGATCACTTCGTGCACGACTTCGTCGCTGCTTGGGAAAAGGTTATGAACCTCGATCGGTTCGACCTCAGCGTGGGCGCCTAGCGCTTAGGAGGAGGAGCGGGCAGCGCCGGAAGACTCCCCCGGATGAGTACTCAAGCCGTTTCATCCGGCGCGGTCCTGCTCGCATTTGCTACCGGCCTTGCCGTCGGTGTCGTTTTCAGCCTGGTGAAGTTGCCGTCGCCGGCCCCGCCATTTCTCGGTCTTATCGGACTGATCGGAATGTTTACCGGTCAACGGCTTTGGCCGTTCCTTGCGTCCCAGTTCTTCCACCGTTAAATAAGAGTTCAGAGATGCTGCGCGCTAGCAATTTCTCTTAGCGGAATTGCATCGTCTTCCAAGATTTTCGGGTCGACCCGCTTTCCGATCAAGCCTCTTCCGGCGAAATTCTCCTTGTCGCGATTAACGCTGCAAATTGCTTCGACCAGGCCATCTGCCAGGTAAAAGGCGCTAAACGAACCCTCTTGAAGCTGCCCCCGAAATGCAAGGCCGTTCCAGCGAGGTGAGTATCCGCGATATTGCAGCTTATAAGAGTACTGGTCGGACCAGAACGACGGGATGGGATTATACGCTTCCGTTGGGCCGAGCATTGCCCTAGCGGCGACGACCGCCTGGAGCTGCGCATTATAGAAGTGCTCGACGCGCAAGCGCGCAGCGAAACGCGGATTCCATGATGAGGCTACGTCGCCTGCAGCAAAAATCCCGGGTACGCCGGCGTGACAAAACTCGTCAACGAAGATGCCGTTGTCGACCTGTACTGGTTGTCCGTGTAGGATGTCAAGCGATGGCGAAACACCGATGCCAATCACCACGACGTCGCACGGCACCTCGCTTCCATCGGACAGCCGGGCGCGTTCGACTCGACTATCACCTTCAAAACGCTCGACGCTGACATTGACCCTCACATCAACGCCTTCGCCACGGTGATATTCAGCGTAAGCGTTACCGATCTGCTCGCCCAAGACGTGCGCGAGGGGCGCACCTCTCCCGACAAGCTTTACTTCACAGCCTAGGGCCCGTGCGGACGCGGCGACTTCGCACCCAATAAATCCCGTACCGAGAACCAGGACCCGCGGGCGCAACTGCAGTGCCTGATTTAGCCGGCGAGAATCGCTAAGGCTGCGCAAGTAGTGGATTCCGCCGAGTTCGCTTCCCGGAACACGAATGTGTTGCGGCTGCGCACCCGTTGCCAGAAGCATTGCGTCAAAGGCAAGCGCATCGCCGTTTTCGAGCTGAATACGGCGCTCGGTTACGTCCACGTTCGTAACCGGGTGACCTAGTAGCAGTTCGATTTCTTTTGCCTGGTAATAGTCCGCCGGATGAAAGAGAACTTGTTCATCAGTGACTTCGCCTCGCAAGCGTTGCTTCGAAAGCGCGGGCCTGTCGTACGGGAGGTCGGGCTCACCCCCAACGATGACGAGCCGGCCATCGAAGCCGCTCGACCGCAAGGTATCCGCGGCGGCCGCTGCTGCGACCCCGGCTCCAACAATAGCGAACGTGCGTCGCTGCATCAGACTTACAATATAACACGCGACTCGCTCAACCCAATCGCTCCTCGATCGTGTAGAGCCACCATGACGACGCACTGCGCCGAGATTCCCGGTCGTAGTAGACTTCGAGCTTTTCACCGGAGGCCGTTCGAAGCTCGTACCAGTGCCGCTTGAGGTAGACGTCGCCTCGGTCGGCCTTTGTGGACCTCCAGCTTCGCATAACCTCAGTTATCAAGAGCGTTCGGCTGCCCCAAAGAAAGGCGCGCGGGATCGGCGGCTCACTACCGCTCGCGGGCGTCACGAATCCGTCGCCCGTGGGTACGAGCGGGCAGCTGACGAATTTTCGCATCTAAGCCGATCAAACGAAAACTCGCGGAGTTCCTGCCCGACTCAATCGTGGCGCTAATGAGCTACTCGCCTACCAGAAAAGAGCATTCTACCGCAATCCAGGATTTACCCGAGGCAGCTTCGCTCGCATAGCCGAGCAAGATATAATCGAAGTTGCTGTACTAGAAAGCACTTCCCGGCACGAAGGGCAGCGCCATTTTGCCGGTCGGCAAGGATTGAATGGTCGTATCTACAGCAGCTCGTAGTTGGGCCGGCGGCACTGCAGCGACGCTCCCGAAAATATCGGGAATACCGGCGCTGAATGCTAGCAGATTTTCAATCTGGACGGAGTTCCAAGCGGCGCGGCACCGTCTTAAGTATTTGCAAACGGAGTCGCTAAGGTGCATGCGCCCCTGGGTGACCAGGCTCAGAATGCTGGTAGCAATGAGTGGCTTGGTTATCGAAGCGATTCGAAACAGTGTCGCCGGTGTGTTATCGGTGCTCGTCTCGTAATTGGCCTTGCCGTAGGCTCGTTCGAAAACGACGCGATCTCCTCGTGCAACCAGAACCACACCCGAAAAAGTCCTGTGGTCCGTTCGTGCTCGCAGGTATGCGTCGAGGTTGCCGACCAGCGGCGCCGCGGGGGTAATTGCGACCGTTGCAAAAACCAGTAAGGCTAATACGAAGGGGCGCACCACCGTGTCGGGTTCAAGTGCGCTGATGCGGGTCCCCTGCCGGGAGGCCGTCGCGCATGCAGGCAGGCTCTTTTTCTACGGTTAGAGCAAGCGCTATCAAATGGAGACCGCCGCGAATTGTTAGGATTCACCTGTGACCTATGAGACGACCGCCGATCCCGTTGGGAAGGCGCTCTGGTATATCGAAACGCACTTCGCTTCCGAGCTAACGCTCGACGACATCGCGGATGCAAGCGATGTTTCGCGCTATCATCTGTCGCGCGCCTTCCCGGAAGCTACCGGAAGCGCCGTCATGCGGTACGTGCGTGCGCGCAGACTGACTGAGGCAGCCCGCCGCCTCGCCGATGGCGCTCCTGACATTTTGGCCGTCGCGCTGGATGCGGGGTATGCCTCGCACGAGGCATTCACACGAGCGTTTCGCGACTTGTTCGGGCAGACGCCCGAGGCGATTCGTCGCCAAGGCGGTCTCGAGGGAATCGACCTAATCGAACCTCTTCGAAAGGATCCAATGATGAACGCCAAATTGGCAAAACCGCGAATAGAGAGTGCTCCGCTGCTGCTCGTGGCCGGGTTATCGCGACGTTACTCAAGAGAAACGATGAGCGGCATCCCCTCGCAATGGCAGCAATTCGCGCGCTATATCGGACACGTTCCGGCGCAGGTGGGCAACTCCGCATACGGCGTCTGCACGAGCGCCGATGAGAGCGGCAACATGACCTATCTCTGCGGTGTCGAGGTGTCCGCGTTCGACGATATTCCCGACGAATTTGCAACGATTCGCATCCCGCAACATCGATACGCCGTCTTTACACACGAAGGTCACATCTCGAGCATCCGGGCAACCTGGGAAGGCATCTTTACCACGGGACTTCCCGAGCTCGGAGCCCAGGTTGCCGATGCTCCGGAATTCGAGAAATACGACGAGCGCTTCGATCCTCGATCCGGAAACGGAATCGTCGAGATTTGGATGCCGCTAGCGTAGAAGGATGGCGACGCTAAGTCTGTTGAGCAGCGCGGGGCGCGATCAAAGCGAAGGGTCGATGAGCGACAGTCCGATTGACGGGTCAAAAACGCGATGCAGAGAGGCGGGAAACTCAGAAATGATCGCTTCGAATGTTGGACGAACGCGCGCCTCAAGCAAATGTCCGCCGCGTGTCGTTCCATCCGGACGACCAAGAACAACGTGTGCGTGAAGTTGCGGCCCCCCTTCCTGCGTACGGGATAAGTTACCGACGCAGGAGAGCAACTCCACCTGCTCGTCTACTGAGATCGACCGGTATTGCTTATGCTCAATATCGAACCAACCGACGGTTGCGCGTTCGAAGGCACCGATCGCGGTGAAGCTCGCCGCCGTGATATCCTCGGCTCCGGCGAAGCGAATCAACGCATCGGTAACTTCCTCTCCGGACTGAAGGACGACGGCGAAGGTCTTCCGACCGTCGTTCTGGTCTAATAACTTGGTACGCATGGCACCTTTCCGGATCTACGGGTGACGGAAGTGGGCGCGTCGCCCGCTCTTAAGACTAAGGTTTGAGTGCTGCCCAGGAATCGGGTTCCTTCTGGAAACCGCTCTTTATCTCGACTGTGGCGTTCAGATCGCTCGTGCCCATATTTGCCTCCTTCAAATGGTGTGCGTTGTGCATATATTGTCCGCATTCCGAATACCTGCGTTATCCTGTTGCAACGGCCGGCCTAAAGGGTAGTATTGTGGGGGCTGGGGCGGATTGGACAATGATCGAACGACGTTGTGGTTTTCGGAGACCCCGGCGCAGTCGGTCGATGAGCAAGGAGAGATTTGATGCAGGCAGTAGTTCTCACGAAACCTCGACAAGTTAGCATCGAACAGGTTCCGGAGCCGCAGCTCCAGGTTCCCACCGACGTCCTTCTCAGGCTATCATCCACCGCGATTTGCGGCACCGACCTGCACATCTACGAAGGACGCCTCGGTGGAGGCGAGCGGATGGTGATCGGCCACGAACCGCTTGGCGTCGTCGAGCGTGTCGGGAGCGACGTCGTGAACGTACGAGTGGGCGACCGCGTTACCGTGCCGACACATATTTGCTGTGGTTTTTGCCCCAACTGTGCACACGGCTATTCGGCTCAGTGCCTCACCACGAATCCCGGTAAGGCCGGCGCCGCGTATGGATACCCAGGGATGGGCGGATACACCGGTGCCCAAACCGAGCTCTTGCGCGTTCCATTCGGCGATGCCAATTGCTTGCGGTTGCCGGGCGAACCCGGTGATTCGTGGGAACACGACTTCGTCTTGCTCGCCGACGCGCTGCCCACGGCCTTTCACGCCACGGAGCTGGCGCGCGTTCGGGAAGGCGACATCGTCGTCATCTACGGTGCCGGCGCGATCGGGCTTCTAACAATAATGTGCGCGTTTATGCGGGGAGCGGCCCAAGTGTTCGTTGTTGATGCGATTCCGGAGCGGCTCGCTAAAGCCGGAGAGCTTGGCGCGGAGCCGATCGACATGCGCGAAGGCAATGCCGCCGACCGCATCCTCGAGCAGATCGCACGCGAGCGAAGCGGGATTGCGTGGCGAGGCGAAGAGGCGAACCTCGGTGCGACCGTCTGCATAGATGCGATCGGATTTCAAGCGCGAGACCCACATGATTACTCTGTGGAAAAGCCGACGACCGTCATTGACGATCTTGCCCGAATCGTCGCTCCGAAGGGCCGCTTGAGCATTATCGGCGTCTTCCTCGATAGCGATCCGCATGTTCGAGACGCGGCCGCGCGACGCGGCGACTACGTTATTCCGTGGGGAACGCTCTTCAAGAAAGGGGTCAGGATCGGAATGGGCCGAGATGACGACAAGCGCTACAACGATCGGCTACGCGACACCATCGTCCGGGGTCGAATCAAGCCCAGCACGATCGTTTCGCATCGGCTGCCGCTTCGGGATGCTGCCGGCGCGTTCGCAAAGTTTGATGCGCGCAGCGACGGCTACATTAAAGTTGTGCTTGAGCCTTGAGGCGGGGCGCGTGCGGATTTCGATTGCACCATTTTACGGTCTCTCTCTTACGGCCGGCTGCGTCGACGCTATTTCCTTCGTGGGCTTCCGGGGCGTCTTCACTGCGAATATGACCGGGAATACGGTGCTGTTGGGCATCGCAATCGCTGCGAGATTTGGGAAGATTCCGGTAAGCCTCGGAATAGTGGCGCCCCTTATCGCGATCGCTACTTTTATCCTGGGTGCGATTGTGGCACTCCCCATCTTTCGAGCAGGCTTTGACGCGCGGCGTGCTGCGGCCGTCGTATTCGCGGAAGCCGTCCTCGTCGGAATCGCGAGCTTCGCATTTAGTCTGCTCGGCGGTCAGTATGTAGTACCGCTTTGCATCGCCATGGTGAGCTTCTCGATGGGCGCTCAGAGCATCGTTGCCGTCAGGGCCGGCCTGCCGGGAATTGCGACAACGTATGTCACGGGTACGCTCATAACCGCGATAACGCGAGGGCTTGCCCCAGGCGCCAGTGAGCAAGACCGCCGGAAGGCTGCGCACGATGCGTGGGCGTGGGCCGCCTATTTAGGCGGCGCTATAATCGGCACGCTGCTGCTTATCGCGCTGCACCACGCCGCATTGTTGATTCCAGCGATTATTTTAGCGGCGCTCGCTGCACTGCTATATCGATATGCCGTTCGCCATCAGTGCGGCGCATAGCGGGATCAACACGAAGAGCCCGATCTCAGCCCCAAGTAAAGCCCGTAACCGGCGATACTCGCCGTCGTTGAGAACGATCGATCCGTCGGCAGCGCGCCGTTGGTTCCAGCGCAAGTATGCGACGGTCGGCACGATCGAAATGAGCGCCACGGCTACGAAGAGCGCCATTTTCATCCAGAAAACCGCGTTGTGAGCGTAATACACTGGGCCCTTCGCGCCGAAGAACACCGGCAGCAAACCCGTTGCAATGACAAGACCCGCGGCGATCCCGTAGTAGCGATCGATACCTTGAAGCTGCGCTATCCTTTCGCGCGACAGCGATTTCTTCAAGATGAACGTTTCACCGGCCAAGAGACTTGCGAGCAAAAAGATGCATATAAAGTGGGCGAAGTGGAGCAACGCATCGCGCACCATAACCGTCATGCACTTTCTCTGTTCCGAGGCGCCGCCTTCATCCTCTGGTGGGCCGAATCTTTGCCGGGCCTTAAGGCGAGCCCTCGGGCTAGCCCGGCGGCTCGGGTGCCGCGATGCCGGTCATGCGGGGATCGTGCAGCAGCCGGCCGTAGAAGCGGTCGATTTCACCGCCGGCGAGATACGCTTTTGCGCGCATTGCGAGGTGTTCGTACGCCGAACCGAAATGCGGCACGCCGTGCCGGCGGAGATAGATGGCTTCAGCAAGCGGATCCCATAGCCGGACGATTTCATCTGCGTACTTGGTCAACACCAGGCTCTCCGTGAGGCTTCCGGTGAAAATGAGCATCGTCAAGTTATCTAGGAAGCGGATCAGCGTTTCGATTTCGTGGAACTCCGGCACGTCTCGCGGTTGCGTCAGCCGGTAGCGCAGCGATCGATCGCTCTGGAGTTGCCGAGCAAAGTCTTCGAACGAACGGAAGGCTTCAGCGGCGTTTGCGCTTTCGAGCCGGTCTCGCAGGGGGGCCATCGCGATTCTCTTCGCAACCTGCGTCGCAACGAAGTGGAAGCTGTATAAATGACGAAGAGCCGTGCCATGCTACTCCACGCGCCGGCGGCAGGCGAGTGATGCGCAGCACGTCGTCCACCCCGGCCGCGCGCAACATTCCGTTTGGCCTCCCCGATGTAGCCGTCACGCTCGGTGTATTGACGCTGCTTGCGATAATCGCGAAAGTGGGCGCCGGAGCATTCGTACCTTTTACGGGGAAAATCGTGCCGCACGTGGACCTCGATCCGCGTAATCTCCCTTACTACGCCGCCCGGTCGACTCTGCGCATGTTCGTAGCGCTGGTGTGGTCGACGCTCTTCACGCTCGTCTACGGTTATTTCGCCGCTCGCAACAAGCGCGCCGAGCGAGTGCTCATCCCGCTACTCGACATTCTGCAGTCGGTGCCGGTGCTCGGCTATCTCTCCGTTATTATCACGGCCTTTATCGCGCTCTTTCGCGGCAGCCTGCTCGGCCTCGAGTTCGCCGCCATCTTCGCGATATTCACGAGCCAGGCATGGAACATGACGTTTTCTTTCTACCAGTCGCTAAAATCGGTACCGGCCGAGTTACAGGAAGCGGCTGCGCTCTATCGTCTATCCGGATGGCAACGGTTCGTTCAGCTCGACATCCCGTTCGCGACGATCGGGCTCGTGTGGAATGCGATGATCAGCTTCGGAGGCGGTTGGTTCTTTCTGGCTGCGAGCGAAGCGATTACGGTACTAAATCATAACTACACGTTACCCGGCGTGGGCTCGTACGTGGCAGCCGCGGTCGCAGCCCAAGACATGCGGGCGTTGGGCTGGGCAATCGTCACGATTGCGGTGGTGATCGTGCTCGTCGACCAACTCTTCTGGCGTCCCGTGGTCGCTTGGGCGGATCGCTTTCGCTTTGAGCAAAGTGCGGCAGCGGAGGCGCCGCGCTCGTGGGTCTTCGACGTAGTTCGCGCGGCAAACGTTCCCATGCTGGTGGGACGAGCCTGGGCACCCGTCGGCGATAGCATAAGCCGCCTACTCGCTTCAGTCACGGACGCCCGATTTGAGTCGCGACGGCCGATCGGCCAAGGCACGCGCGGTGACAGGCACTTCGACGCGGCGGTAGTTGGGCTCGTGATCGTTCTGTCCGTCGTGGCCCTACGTTTTATTTTGACGACGGTCGGGTTCGGGGAAATCTTCAAAGTCTGCGGGCTCGGGCTGGCTACGATGGCGCGCGTCGCCATACTCGTCGCATTCGCTACGGTCGTCTGGACTCCGATCGGCGTTGCGATCGGCTTCAACCCACGCCTCGCGTATGCGCTTCAACCTGTCGTGCAGTTTCTCTCCTCATTTCCGGCGAACTTCATCTTTCCATTTGCTACGCTTGCGTTCATTCGGCTCGGCGTACCCATCAATTTAGGAGCGATACTGTTGATGGCGCTGGGTTCGCAGTGGTACATTCTTTTCAATGCCATAGCCGGTGCGCAGAGCATCCCAACGGACCTTCGGGAAGTGTGTGACGATTGCGATTTGCAGGGCTGGCGTCGATGGCGACGGCTCATCGTTCCGGGCATCTTCGCTTCACTCGTGACCGGCGCGATCACGGCGAGCGGTGGCGCGTGGAACGCTTCGATCGTGTCAGAAGTCGTTTCTTGGGGCAACACGACGCTGACCGCTACCGGACTTGGAACCTATATTACCGAAGCGACAACCCGCGGCGATTGGCCGCGCATCATTCTTGGAGTGAGCATGATGAGTCTCTTTGTCGTGGCCGTCAACCGGATGGTCTGGCGCCCGCTCTACGGCTACGCGCAGAAACGGTTTACGCAATGAGCGACGAGTTGATCCGCTGCGAGCACGTCTACAAGCGCTTTCCGCTTCCCGGCGGAAAAGGAGAGTTTACCGCGTTGAGCGACGTCTCGCTTTCAGTGCGAAGCGGCGAAGTGCTGGCGCTGCTCGGGCGCAGCGGCAGCGGAAAGAGCACGCTGTTACGAATCATGGCAGGTCTCATTCCGCCAAGTTCGGGAGAGGTAATCAGCGGTGGCGAGCCGGTCAGGGGCGCGAACCCTGACGTAGCCATGGTCTTCCAAACGTTCGCCCTCCTACCGTGGCTCACGGTTCTCGAAAACGTCGAACTCGGGCTCGAGGCGCGAGGCATCCGCCGCACGAATCGCGTGCGACGCGCGCTGAACGCCGTCGACCTCGTCGGGCTCGATGGTTTCGAGGGTGCCTATCCAAGAGAACTCTCCGGTGGCATGAAGCAGCGCGTCGGGTGTGCGCGCGCTTTTGCCATCGAACCGCGGGTTCTCTTCATGGACGAGCCGTTCAGCGCCCTCGATGTCCTGACGGCCGAGAACCTGCGCAGCGAGATCGACCAGCTCTGGAATGCCGGAACCTTCCCGTCAAAGAGCATCTTGCTCGTTACACACAACATCGAAGAGGCGGTATTTTTGGCGGATCGCGTGATCCTTCTGGGTGCGAACCCCGGGCATCTGCGAGGTGAAGTAAAGATCGAACTCTCGCGTCCGCATAACCGTTCCGACGCGCGTTTCGGAGAGATCGTCGACCATCTCTATACCATCATGACTAATCCGGACGTCACGATCGCCGCGACCGGCGCACCGCCGGGAGTGCCCGGCGCTGCCGCTCACAAGTCGCCTTTTGCGCAGCCGTTGCCGCACGTGCGCCCCGGCGGCATCAGCGGAATGCTCCAGCTGCTTGCCGAGCACGGCGCGCAAGCCGAAGACATCGCCCATCTCTCGGAGCGTTTGTCCATCACTGCCGACGACCTCCTGGCCCTGCTCGAAGCGGCCGTTTTGCTTGAGTTCGCCGAAATTACCGACGGTGACGTCACGCTGACGGCCATGGGGGTTGCCTTCGCCGAATCGACCATTCAACGAGGCAAGGAGATATTTCGCAAGCAGTTGATGGACTGCGTGCGTCTCTTCGATTCGATCGTGCGAACGCTCGAAGGGAAGAGAGACGGAACGATGCGGATCGACTTTTTCCTTGACTTATGGGATGAATATTTTCCGGCAGCAGAAGCGCAGCGACAGTTCGAAACGGCCGTCGATTGGGGGCGATTTGCCGAACTGTTCGAGTATGACTCGCTCGAGGGCGTCCTCCGCCTGGATGAGTCGACGACGGGCAAACCGCCGCGCGCCCTCGATACCGCGTCGGCGTGACTGATTGCCTTGTTGCGCGCCAGCTGGCGAAGATCGGTATCCACCAATCGGATGATCCAAATGGATGCTTCTTAGCGCAATGCCCACCTAAAAGATCGTCCGTTAGGAGGATGCTGTGGCGCCGGCCGTGTGGCTAAGATGGAGCCGTGTTCATCCCCGATATCGTCCCGCACCTTGGCCGATACTGCGAGGTAGCCACCCGAAACGGCCGCCTCTTCGGCGAGCTGGTCCGTCTGTCAGCAGTGACGTTCCTGATCCGCGCAAAGTGGCCGGCGATTGCGCCGCCGCAAACGGTTGAAGCGTTCGAGATCACGCAAATCGTAGACTTGCCGGATCCTCACCTGTAAGCGCCAATTAGCGCCGAGTTACTTATCGAGTTTCACCCGAGGAATCAAAATGCTCAGGCCAGACTTCGGGGGCGAGCGCCCTCAGCAGGGCCCCATGTTCCGCTGGCCGGCCTTCTTGCTGATCGTAAGCCATTATCAAGAGCAGCTTCTGAATCAAGCGAAGATCCTCGTGTAGCCACTGAGATTCAGCGGGGACCGGATACGGCATGTGCTTTCCTCCTTGCCTATTCGTGTTATGCTGCTAAGCGCCAAGAAGCCTTTAGAGCAAGGTTACGCGACGGAGAGTCCAGTACGGGTGACCTGCGTGACAGAGCAGCACTCTTTCCATAAGTCAAGAACGGCTTCGATCCTGGCGCCTCGCCGCGGCTTTGAGTGCTGTCGCAGTGGTTGCATTCGTGGTCGGGGCCACGCTGCTGCACACGTTGCCGAGCGTCACGACAAGTGTCGAGTTAAAGATCTTTGGCATCGCCTTCGCCGTGGGACTAGATGTGCTGGCGCTATCGATTGCCATCGGCATCATGAAAAACGCATGGGGCGCACGTCTGCGCCTCGGGATTGCGTTCTCATCGGCGGAAGTGATCATGCAGGTCGTAGGGTATGGCCTTGGTACCGGAGTGGGGCGTATCGTCGGCACGATCACGGACTATGTCGGCTTCATGGTACTCGCCGGCGTTGGGCTCTTTATCATTCGCGAGAGTTATGCGACAAGTGAATTGAAGTTCGACGTAGACTCCGGCTGGGGGCTCATTGCCGCGTCCGCATTGATCAGCCTCGACTCCCTTGGAATTGGTGTCTCCCTACCTGGAGTACCATTGCCACTCGGGCCGCTACTCGCTACGGTCGCGGTTAGCACGGTGATTTTCACCGCGGTAGGACTTACTTTTGGATCGCGCCTTGGCGAACGTTATAAGCGGATCGCGGGGCGTTGCGCCGGAGTCGTGCTAATCCTCCTTGCAGTCGTGTTCACAGGACAGCACCTGGCGGGTTGGGCTCCGTAGAGCCAGACGAGCGCTTTATAGATTCTTTAAAAGGGAAAGTCGCTTTTTGTGAGGCCCACGTTTGTTTTTAGATCGTCGACCGATTCGTC
This sequence comes from Candidatus Cybelea sp., assembly GCA_049696515.1. GTDB lineage: Bacteria > Vulcanimicrobiota > Vulcanimicrobiia > Vulcanimicrobiales > Vulcanimicrobiaceae > Cybelea. The sequence continues at coordinate 15,195 of JBAVTZ010000164.1, forward strand.
GAGCACGATCTGCGATCCCGAATACATAATCTGGCGCACCGGCCAATGCGTATCCCTCGAAAGATAGAGGACTTGGTCGGTTATGTCGTGGTTTGATGCCGGATCGGCGACGTTCAGCTCCAAACGGTCGGTGTCGATCCCGCCGATTTTACCCCCGTCGGTCTCAGTAAGCTTTCCGGGGATGGTCCCGTAATTGTCGATGATACGCGGCGGTATACCCTCGGGAATCGTGACGCCGCGCAGTGAGACGACCCGCGGATCGTGCAGGCCGATCTTCAGATGAATGCCGGACAGGACGCCGCCCAAATGTCCGCTCACCTGGTCGCCGCCTACCCATACCGCGCCCGATCCTTTCCCGTCACCGTCGAGCACCAGTGTTCTGACGTAGTGCGGATTCATGAACGAATACTGGTAGACGCGATCTTGGATCCGTGACCCCTCCGCTTCGTGAACGTGAAGAATGCACGTGTAGTCGGTCACATCGGAATACGCCCTGTCGAAGGCCGCGATCGCCGGCGCCTGCTTGGCCGCGCTCGCCGCGATACAACTCGCGCCGAGGAGTGCGGCGAACAGCGGCAGCGAGGCTTTAAAATTCACGAGTCCCTCCTCAAAGACGTTGCGCTTTTCGCGAAGCGCCCGCTTGCGTTCATGAACGGCGTCGGGACGATATTATCGGTTTAAATTGTAAAAAATCTCTAAATTCAACTCTTTGCATGACGGCGATCAGCTGTTCCCAGTCTTCGACGAGGGTGTGGCCCGAATCCCCTTGGTACTTGCCCATAGCACCTGCTACTCGCTAGATACTAGAGCGGCCGAGGTTGTCGATCGTGCGCACGCTTCCACGTAGGTTGGTGCATGAAATCCTTGCCGATCTCCAGCATAGCGTTGAGTTAATTGATCGCAAGCAAGTGCCCTAGTTGAACAAGTGCGGTGATAGCGACCCGAGATGACGGCTACGGTTGATAGGCCTCGCGGCTATCCGGAAAGCCCACACGCGGAAAGCCTTTCAACATAGGGGTTGCGATCAAGCTCGCTTACCCAAGGCGCCAGGCTTATCCTCAAAGCTCGAAAAACGATAGCCTGGAGTGAAAAACTCAAGTATCTCGGGAAACATCGGTTAGGACTCCCGCCATGAGTCGCGTTGCATGGCGTCCGGTGCTGCTAGCGATTTGCGCCCTCGCGGCGCTCGCCCAGGTGGCCGATGTGCTTGGCGCGACCGGCATGGGCGGCGCTCCACCTTGGCAGGGTTGGTGGGGAGCCACGACTGGGGCTTCATCGGAACCCTTCAATCTTGCGGTTACATCGGTCGACCGCGGCGCCCCAGCCGCGCGTGCCGGCCTTCACCCAGGCGACCTCATTGACATCCGTGCGAACACCCTTGTCGAACGTTATGCCCTTTTCGGAGTGCCGCTGAACGGACGACCTCTCATCCTTTCGGTGCACAGGGGTTCGCTGCAAGAGAAACTTACGGTTACACCGCAGGCGCCGAAACTCACGTGGAACTTCTGGCTCGCCACGTTCGCGGTTCTGTGGCTTCTGCTGTTTGCAACTCTGATCGCGTGGCGAGGCGCCGATATACTTCAAATGCGACTGCTATCGCTGTGGATCGCGGCCTTCGTGTTTACGAGCGCCTGGCTCGGTTTTGCGGCGCCCTCACCTTGGGCATATGTCCTCCTGAACATCGCCGTGAGCATAGTCGGCCCCTTGTCGGTGGCTTTGTTGGCGGCCTTCGCCAGCGCTTTTGCCCAGCCACTCTCGCGGCCTCGTCGTATCGCACAATGGCTATGTTACACATTCCTAGCGATCTACACACTGGTTTCTTTAGTTGGGACTGCCGGAGTTATCACGCTGCGGTTCGATCCGCTTCCTTTTATTGAGGGGAACGCAGGGTTAGCGTCCATTACGGGCGGTGTCCTTATGGCAGTCCTTTGCGGCCTCCTTGCGATCGCCGCATCCCACGGCGTGGAGCGTCAGCGAGCTGTATGGACGCTCGTACCACTCGCGGCCTTTTTTTGCTTTTTCATCCTAGGTTTGATCGTAACGCCGTCGTCATCGTACGTCGGCTCCATTGCCGTTGGGCTGATTAGCACTCTGGTGTTGCTCACCGCACCGATTGCGCTAGCGTACGCGGCACTGAGCCGTCGGCTGATCGACGTCGGCTTCTTCTTGAACCGCGCCGCTGTCTTTGCCATAGTTTCGGCGATTGTGATCGGCGCATTCGTTCTAGCCGAATGGGCTGCCAATGCGTGGCTCGCCACGGCCACCCACGCCACCGGCGCCTTCATCGGCATCGCCGTGGCTCTCGGTCTTGGCATCTCCCTTCAGTACATACATAAGTACGTCGAGCGATTTGTCGACCGCGTCTTTTTCCGCAAACGGCACGAAGACGAATCGGCGTTACGCCGCTTTGCGCACGAGGCAGCCTATATCTCCGATCGATCGACGCTTCTGGATCGGGCCGTGCAGACGGTGAAAGAGCACACCAGCGCCGACTGCGCGGCGGTCCTGGTTCGCGACGGCACGGCTACTTACGCTTTCGCCAATGATGGCCGGCAGGCGGAGGTAAGCGAAAACGATCCGGGCATGGTTGCGCTTCGCGCCTGGAATAAGCCAATCGACCTGCATCTGTTTGCGGATTCGCAGTTACGCGGCGAGTTCGCATTCCCCATGATCTCGCGCGGCGTGCTAGTCGGCGCGCTCATCTGCGGGCCCAAGCGCGACGGCGAAGCCTATGCGCCCGACGAATCGCAGGCGTTGCTGTCGCTGGCGCATGGGGTGGGGACGGCGCTAGACACTCTATCGGGCCAAAGCGAGGGCGTCCTGGAGTCGATACGACAGACGCAGGTGCTGATGCTGCAAGAGGTTCAGAGCCTACGGCTCGCTATCGTGAAGGCCTTGCGCGAGAGAGACGAAACTCAAAACAACTAACCCTGAAGGTCGAAGGTGATGCGGTTCCCCCGCGCCTATCGCGCCATGCCGGCGATAAAGGATCGATATTGGCTGGTGCCCCAGTCCTCCGATCCCGTCGAAGGCCACTTAGCCATCACGATCCAGTGGAGATAAACCTCGCCGGTAAAAGCAGCAGCGACCGCAAACATGAAAAGCGATACGATCGTCGCCGCGATCGCAACGACGTGCGCCTTCAGTCCGCTAAACGTTCTTGGGCGAGGCGACGTCTTGCCCGAGCGCGAGGCGCGGTCTGCTCCGACCAGGTCTCTTGGCGACTCTTTGCGCCCGCACCGTGGCTCGCATCCTCAATGGTTCCTCCACAAACGATGCCACAATCAAGGCGAAGATCAAAACGAACGGGATCAACGAGAAGCCAAACGCGACGGTGTCCAAGGCGTAGCTGGTTCCGTGGACGGTGGTAAACATTTTTCTAAGAACACTCCATGCCTATACTGACCCAATCGCTGCGCTATCGGTTGTAACGGCTTCTAGGTAACCAGACGCGTTTGCCCCGGGTGTGTCATCCTGCGCCACCCTAGCATCTTTTCGGTGGTTATGGCAGGGCAGAAAAAGTGCGCAATTCCTTTTAATCGAAGGAGCGCGTCTGAGTACTTTTAGGTTCCTGAAAGGCGCGATTCCAAATGGTATGATACCGCCATGGCAGGTTCAAACGATGCCGATAAGGGGCTGATTTCACTGGGTCTCGAGCTTCCTCCGCCGGTAGCGCCATTTGGCGAGTACGTCGAAAGTGTGCAAATAGGAAATCTACTCTTTTTGACCGGTGCACTGCCCGTGCTCGGTCGCGATGTGAAATACCGCGGGCGCATCGGGGCCGAGTTTGACACGACGCAGGGCCGGGCCGCGACGCGCCTTGCGGCGCTGAACGCCCTCGTAACTGCTAAGGAGCATCTCGGGTCGCTAAATCGCGTCAAACGCGTTGTGCGGCTCGGTGTAATGCTCGCGACCTCAGGAGATCAAGTCGAGCATCCGAAGGTCGCTGATGCAGCTTCTGAATTGTTCCGTGATGTGTTCGGAGCCGCGAAGAACCCAGTCCGACTCGTATACGGCGTAGCAAGTCTTCCGCTTAATGCGGCGGTGGAACTTGAAGTGATCTTCGAAGTGGCCTAGCGAGCTTCGGATTAGGTCGCGCTCATCTGCGCGAGTTCGGGAATTCCCAAAACGAAGAAGTTCGTTCGTTCTTCCGGTGTGAATTGGAATGCCTTGGCGATACGGTCCAACAGTTTCGCCGACGCGCGCGGCGCATCGCCGCTCTCAAGGCGACGATACCAATTGCGGCTTATACCGACAGCTTCGGCGATTTCTTCCTGACTTACGCGGCGTCCACGGCGGACCGGCAGACGTTCCCACGATCCAAGCGTCATGCTATCGGGCGGGATGCTCTGCCGCCGCGTCTTCAAAAAGGATGCAAACTTGGATTGCGGAGCGGTGGTTTCAGTGTTCATTGGCACATGATAGGAGCCGCCGGCGGACCCCAGCATCAGTCACATGACTGCAAATACCATGCACATGACTGCAAGTACCATGCACATGACGGCAAATACCATGCACCTGACTGCAAATGTCATGCTGAGCGGAGTCGAAGCATGCAGGACCAGGATCGCTTAAGCTTTCGCTCCCTCGCTTGTCAGGGCATCGCGCAGCTGAAACCGTGACGTGACGTCGAGCTTTGGATAGATTCGATAGAGATGCGACCCCACGGTTCGATGCGACAAATATAGCCTTTGGCCGATTTCGCGGTTCGTTAACCCTTGGGCGGCCATCAGTGCGATCTGTAGTTCTTGCGGCGTCAACTCTTCGTGGCGTTCGGGGGCGTGCCGCTGAATCGAGGCGCCGGCGGCCCGGAGCTCTTGACGCGCGCGTTCGCTCCACGGCAACGCACCCAGCGCGTCGAATGCTTCCATCGCTGCTTGCAAGTGCGGTCGCGCCTCTTTGACGCGTCGGGCTCGGCGAAGCCAGGCGCCGAAAGCCAATCGCAGGCGTCCCGTCGTGAAAGACGAGTGACCGGCTGCGGCTGCGAGGCCCGCTTCGAAGAGTTGGGGTGCTGACAAATCGTCCGCGAGAACGGCGCGCGCGTGGAGCATTGCCATCTGAAAGTGGGGTGACGGGGTGCGCCGGGCAAGTGCTTCCATCTCTGCGAGCAACGCCACGGCGTCGTAGCGGTGTCCGCTTTGCACCGCCGCTTCGGCGAGATCGCCGATGAAGTAACAGTGGCGCATGGGATGGTAGGCGCTATCGAGCGGGTCGAACATCCGGCAAAGGTGCCGGTACGCGTCGTCGTAGCGTCCCGCCCCAAGCGCATTCAAGCCCCTCGCCATTTGTACTTCGGCGAGCAGAATGCCGAGAGGCTGAGTGATAAGTTCCGCGTCGTTTGCCAGCGCCTCAGCAGACTCATAATCGCCGCGCAGTGCTGCAGACATGGCTGCTGCGGCTCGCGCAAGAGAGACGTACGTCGGTTGCTCCGTCTCTTGCGCGAGGCGCGCGCCCTCCTCCGCATCGGCGATAGCTACGTTGCGATTGCCACAAAAAATTGCGCTCCAGGCCCGGAGGACCAACATGTGCGCCAACAGAGCCAGTCTACCGTCGCTCCTTAGGCCGGCGATGGCAGTGCTCAGAAAGCGCTCAGCCAAATCGAAATCGCCGATTTGAATCGCCGCCAAGCCCAGCAGGCGTGCGGTCTGCGCATCGTCGCCAAGGTTCGCCGCGAAGTGACGCAGCTGCTCGATTACGAATGCGCCGCGATCGATCGGATCCGTCATAGCGACGATCAGAACGAATCGTGGGTCGTCTTCGGAGGAAGCGCGCACCCGCTCAACCGCTCCGATGACGTGCTTGCACACGTCCTCGTCGGGCTCGGCCCACCAGCCTTTCGTCGCGGGGCCTGAGAGCAGGTCCAGGGCGAGCTCGACGTCGTCGTCGGTCTTGATGCTGTCTGCGATCTCCTTTAGGGCTTCCGCGCCGGAAATGCTCCGCTGGGCTGCCTCGCGGAACCACGTCATCCAGGCACGATCGCGCCGCGAGAGTTCTAGAGCTTCCGCTCTCTGAAGCAGGTTTACAACAAGGCCGTTCCAGCCTATTTCAAGTGCCAGTTCCGATGCCTTCAATAGACACCGCGCTCGCCTCATTGTATCGGCGCTGAGTTCCGCGGCGCGCTCGAGCGCCTGAATCGCGACGCGCACGTCACCGCGCTGCAAGGCGCGGGCACCAGCTGATTCGAGAGCTTGCGCCACGCTTTCGTCGAGCCCCACGGCAGCGGCGGCTCGATGCCAAACGCTGCGGTCTGGATCGCCTTTCAGCACGGTCGCAAGTGCAATGTGCACAGCGGCACGTTCGACGATGCTAGATGTGCCGCTTACAGCAGATCGAATGAGCGGATGTCGAAAGCGCACGCTCGACGCGTCACCGTAAATCAATCTCGCGGTGACCGCCGGCGCTAGCGCTTCGAGCGATAGCTCGCGGCCGCCGAGCAATTTCGCGGCCCTCAAGATCTCGGCGAGGTTCGAGCCGTCATCCGTCGCAGCGATCAGCAAGACCTGTCGGGTCGCAGGCGGCAGTTCCAAGATGCGAGAAGCGAAGGCTCGTTCCAGCCGAGTCGTGAGCGGCAAATGTGCCGGAAACAATCCGCTGCTCGCTCCTTCGAGTGCAATAGCCTTTGGCAGTTCTACAAGCGCTAAAGGATTGCCGGCCGATTCACGCAGTACGCGATCGCGAATGTCACCCGAGAGATTGGGACTGTTAGCCTGAAGCAACTCACGCGATGCAACTTCGTCGAGACCTTCGACGCGCTGCTCTGGAATGATGTCCGCGAAAGGCATTTCGGGAAGATCGCGACTCGCAACAAGCAGCACGATCGGCTCAGACTGCAATCGGCGAGCAATAAACGTAAGAACGTTGAGGGTTGACCGATCTAGCCACTGCGCGTCGTCAACGATCAACAACAGCGCGTGCTCGGAAGCGAAGTCGCTGAGAACGTCAAGCGCGCCTAACGCAATCAGGAAAAGTTCGGCGGCTGGAACATCTGCAAGCCCAAAAGCTGCACGAAGTGCGTCTTGTTGGGGGCTAGGTAATCGCTCGGTGCGCTCGACGATCGGTCGCAGGAGCTCGTAAAGTCCCGCGAAGGGCAAGTTCGTTTCCGACGGCACGCCGGTTGCGGCCAGCAACGACATTTCTCGCGAGGCCGCACGCGACTTTGCCGCCTCCAAAATCGCCGTTTTCCCAACGCCTGCCTCCCCTCGAATGAGCAAAGCGCTGCCGCCATCGCTTACGCTATCGAGCAGTTCTTCAATGACGCGAAGCTCGCGCTCGCGTCCGAATAGGAAGGCATCCGGATGGGACGGTCGACCCATGACACCGGACTCCTATCTCTGCCTGAATCACGCAATCCTAGTGCCTGAGCGAAAGATCCGCCGCCAAACTCCTCTTTACGCAGCCCTGGTCGAGAGGACCGCGGGGAGCAGGCCTTCGGGCCACATAGGTGCGCCGTAGACGGTTCACTGGCATCGAGATTTACACTTTCTTCATATTTTGCCGGAATAGCTTCCCCATGAATTATGCAACTACTTCGCCGGCAAAAGAACGCATCACACGTCTACCGGCCGCGCCACTGCAGGCGCTTATCGGGATTTTGGCTGCAGCGATCATCGCGTTTGTGTTGTACGACATCGACGCGATGCGCCGCGGGCTCAGCGCAACCGAAGCCGATTTGCGCCTCACCAACGCGCAGCTACGCCTTACTAACATGCAGCTGCAGCACACGAACGGACAGCTAGGGACGACCAATCAACAGTTGCGTTTCACAAACGAGCAACTCACGGTAACGAACACCAAGCTCAGCATAACGAACACCAAGCTCGACGGACTATCTGCGACGAACCGTTCGCTGAATGCAACGAACACCGAGCTGGAGAAAATGTCCCGGGATATGGCGTCGATGCGAGATAGCCTCACCCATATGAGCGGAAAAATCGCTCACGCCAAGCTGCTATTTTAAGGTCACTAGTCGGGCCAGGGTCGATCGTTCGCCCCGCGAAGTGATGACCGGGCCCGAATCCCGACGACTTGTCGTAACGAACTCCGGAGGACGTTAATCACGATGGAACGCCCACCCCTTCCACCGTTCAACCCGGAAACCGCCATTCAGAAGGCTCGCCTTGCCGAGGATGCATGGAACAGCCGCGATCCGGAACGTGTCGCTGCGGCCTATACCGAGCACTGTCGCTGGCGCAACAGAGCCGAGTTCATGACGGGGCGAGCCGCGATCATCGAATTTCTACAGCGCAAGTGGTCGCGCGAACTTGACTATCGATTGATCAAAGAAGTCTGGGGTTTCCGCGAAAACCGTATGGCGGTTCGCTTCGCCTACGAATGGCACGACGACAGCGGAAATTGGTATCGAAGCCATGGAAACGAGGTGTGGGAGTTCACTCCAGAGGGGCTCATGAGCCGGCGCGAGGCGAGCATCAACGACATCCCAATCGCAGAGTCGGATCGTCTCTATCGCTGGAATGGAACGCGCCGACCCGATGACCATCCCGGACTTACCGAACTCGGGCTCTGATTCGTTCTTGGCCACCTGTGCGCCCTAAGCGGCGTCTTGGCACAATCCCTATATTGACGATCATCGATGCATAGCTTAGTATTGATGTATGTCGATACAGCGTTGCTGCCCGCCCCTGCCACTACCCGAGGTGGACCTGATATTGGAGGCGATACTTTTCAAGGCCCTGGCTGACGCCCACCGTCTAACCATCCTGGCAACGCTCGCTCGCGTCGACGGCGAGATTTGCGTCTGCGACTTCACCGACGGCTTGCCGCTCAATCAGCCAACCGTTTCGCATCACCTCCGCATCCTGCGGGAAGCCGGGCTGGTCACGTGCGAACGCCGCGGCACCTGGGTCTACTACCGCCTCGCGCCACGCGCGCAAGACCTGCTCGGCGATGCGCTGGCCTCCATCTTCCAGCAGAAAGTGCTTGCGTGAGGACACACCTTAATTTCGCTACTGTGGATCTCGCCGAGAGCGTGAAGTTCTACTCGACCTTGCTCGCCGCAAAACCGGCGAAGCTCTTCGGCGACTACGCGTTGTTCATCACGGATCAGCCCGGACTCGAGCTTGCCCTGGCTCTAACGAATGAGGTTTCGCCAACTCGCGACGCGCATTACGGCGTGTACGTCGAGAGTGAGGAGGACGTGGAGCGCGCGATCGCGCGGCTGGAGCGGGCGAGTCTCGCCTCATCTATCGAGCGCGAAGAAACGTGCTGCTACGCCAATCAAACAAAAGTTTGGACCATCGACCCGGACGGTCGTCGTTGGGAAATCTACACCGTCCACGGCGAGGCAGAAGAGCGCGACGATACCGATACGACGTGTTGCTCCGGGAGTGACAAAACCCTCATGTGCTGCGGCGAATGAGTTTGCTCAGGCGAAGCGCGGCCGAGGCTATGCACTTGGACGAAAGGAAGCGTTATGGAACATAAGCCCGGCGTGGGAGCAAAGCAGCCGCACATATTTTCCCACGAGCGCGCCGCTTGGCTGGACGAGCCGGAACGAGAAGGCTGGCTTCCGACCGCCGCGCTTATCGAGTTGCTCGACGCCCCAAAGGGCGGGCGTGTTCTCGATTTCGGGACCGGGACTGGACGCTATGGGCTTGCGCTCGCTAAGGCTCGACCCGATCTGCTTGTCGTCGGCTTTGACGTGCAACCCGAAATGCTGGAGATGGCTCGTCGCCATATGGACGGCTTACGGAGAGAAAATTTTCAAATCGCGGACCGGGCGGGTGCTCTACGTCAAGCACCATACAACCGCGTCTTGGCGCTCAACGTGCTTCACGAGATCGATAACGATGCGCTCCGTCGCCTCGCGTCACTCTTGAAGCACGGGGGCAACACCCTGATCGTCGACTGGGATGCAACCATCGATCGCCCCACGGGGCCACCGGCCGAACACGCACACACTCCTCATGAAGCTCAGGATCGACTCGTTCGCAACGGCTTAGAATGCGTCGAGTGGATCCAGGATGCGCGTTTTCCGTATCACTTTATCCTGCGAGCCGCGTTGAAGCGAGGCTAGCAGTGGGCTATCGAGCAAGGCCGTACGCCTCCAGCTCGGTCTGAGTTCCGAAGTAGACCATGCCGTTAGCGACGGTCGGAACCGAGAACTTGGTGCCGGCGGCGGCTTGATTGCGACTCCCGGCGTGGCCGCTGTCAAAAAGTTCGACCGAAACGTTGCGCGCGTCGTACGCGCGCAGCTGGGCCGGCGGCCCGCCCCGCACGCGGCCGCTAACGGCGACCGTCCACACGATACCGTTGCCATCGCCGTTCGACGAGATTGCCGGCGTCGCACCGGGATAGTTGAACGCATCGCGGCTCTGTGACACCGGTTGCCGGGACAGGGAGCCGTCGCGGACCGCGTAACGGCGCAGAGGCTCCTCGGGCGGCGCGTAGTAGACGGCGCCTCCGAAATAGGCCGGGTTGCTGTACATCTGTTCGCCGCCGAGGTTGCCGTCTAGCTGCTCGACAATATCGTTACTATGCTGATGAAAGCGGCCGAGATGGTCGCGATCCACGACGAAGATCAAACCGTGTTTATCGGCGCTTACCGCTTCGTGCGGGTGAGGCCCGTCAGTTTCCGGGAGCAGCATGACGCCGGTTGACGAGAAGTCGAGATCGCGCCCCGACTCAACGTGTTCGTTGAACGGCGCGAAGTAGTCGGTAACGGTGAGCGAATGCGTCACGCGCAGCAACGACATTCCGAAGTCCGGGCCGCCGCGGTCGGCGTCGAACGAGCCGTTCCCGGTCGTAGCGTACAGGTTTCCAGCCTCATCGATCGCGGGGGCTGCGCCCGACATCCAGATGCCACCGAGGTTGCCCCTCGGCGCGGCGCAGAGCGCGAAGGTCTGTGCGAGCGTGGACGCGTCGTACCCGAGCAGCCAGCCGGGCGCGTCATCATTTGACGCAAATGCGACGTAGACCGTGCCGCGCGACAGTGCAAGACCGGATCGCCCAAACCCGCGCTCCGGGTCGAATCGTACGCCGGGATAACCGGGCGCCGAGGCTTCAATCGCAACTGGGCTGTCCGGGCGTTCTACACCGGTTCTAATGTCGAGCGCGTGCAAGTGCCAGAAGTATTTACCGCGATCCAGTGTCTTCGCGTACACAAAGAGCGTCTCCGTCGAGGGATCAATCACGGGCGTCCCGGTGATTCCGTGCTCGGGAGCGAGAATCGTTGGGTCGCACTCGGGCTGGCGCGCATTCGTACACGGTACCGTGGTGATCCCCCGCCCCGGATCGATGAATCTCGCGTGCCATAACGGCCGCACGCGTTTGCCGCTCGCATCGAACGCGTATACGCTGTCGTGCTCCGTCGCAACAATCACGACATCGACCATCCCGGCGCCCGCGACGTTCACGCGGGGGACGTAGAGCGGCTGCGCGTAGATCATTCCGTCGACCGGCCGCGCGAAGCGTTTTCCGAACGAGCCCCCACGCACATTGGCCGGCGTGAGCACCGTCTCGTCTCGGTTCTGGCCGGTCCGAGCGAGATCGTTATGCCACGTCAGCACACCTTCGAACCTCGCGGCCGGGGCGCTTGCGGGCGGCCGGGAAAACGGCGCGAGGGCGCCGGAACATGCGCCAAGCGCGGCTATCATGAGAATCGCAGCTATCCATCGTGCCATAGACGATGGCTTCGCGCGTCGGGCGCTTCTCGCCCGTCAGATTCGATAGCGTGTCCTTCGAAGGTACCGGATCTAGCGCTTCCCGAAACCTGCGAAGCCTGCGTCGCGCGACGCCATCGGTCCGTCCCGCTTCTCGCCGCTGCAGCGGCTGACCTAACACTCTCATTCGAAAGGAGAACCATGGCAAAAAACATTCTTGTAGTGGGTTTTGGACCGGGCAATGGGGCTGCTGTGGCTGAGAAGTTCGGCAGGGAAGGTTTCTCCGTAGGACTTTTAGGCCGGAACGAAGAGCGCCTCGCCGCGGGAGTTTCAGCCCTCAAATCCGCAGGGATCGCCGCAGCGGCATTCCCGGCCGACGCCGCGGACCCCGCGTCGATTCGTGCGGCAATCCGCAGCGCGCGCGCCCAGCTTGGCCCTATCACCGTTATTCACTGGAACGCCTACGGAGGCACCGATGCGGGCGATCTTCTCACCGCCGATGCCGCCGCGGTGCGCGGGATTTTCGATGTGGCCGTGTTTGGTCTTCTCGCCGCTGCCGGCGAAGCGCTCCCGGACCTCAAAAGCGCCGGCGACGGCGCGATTCTCGTAACAAACGGTGGATTCGGCGACTTATCGCCGCAGGTGGATGAGTTTTCTACTGCCCATAACGTGATGGGGATTGCGCTCGCGAACGCGGCTAAGGAGAAGTTGGTGGGTTTGCTTGCGCAGAGACTGAAGAGCGACGGCGTCTATGTCGGCGAGGTCACGATCTACGGCACGGTCAAAGGTCCCGCGACGGATGGCGGCATCGATCCAACGGTCGTCGCGGGTAAGTTTTGGGACCTCTATCGATCTCGCGGTGACGTCCGCGCACGCATCAGCTGATAAGTAAACCCTGATCCGCGTGACTCATTTCCCCGCAGTCACGAGCTTCAGCTCGTCTAGCAATTCCCTGATAATCTGCGCAAGGGAACGGTCGTTCTCCTGATTGATCCATCGCTCGAATGCAATTCGTAAAACAGTAACCCCCATCTCTGCAGCCAGGCTCGCTGCCGGATCGCCGACACCGCGTCGACGCAACCCACCCGCGAGCGCCGACGCCAACGATGCCAGCTTGTTGTGCTCGCGCTCTTGCAGCTCTGCGTTTTCAGAGATCACGGCTTGACGTTTGCGAGCGAAATCGCGGCGCAGTTGGAAGAGGTCGGCTGTGGCCTCAACGGCCCTGCCCACGGCGTCGATTGGGGCGAGCGAACTCGGTGCATTGTCGAGTGCGCTAACGAGTTGCTGTCGCAAAACGTCGGCGCCCGAGAAAAGCACTTCCCGCTTGTCGGCAAAATAGCGGAAGAACGTTCGCTCGGTAAGTCCGGCGCGCTCGGCGATCTCCGCCACGGTCGTTTGCGCAAAACCGTGCTCTCGATAGAGTGCGAGCGCCGCCTTCTCCAGACGCGCCCGCGCATCGGGCTTCCATCGACCCATTACGGGATTATATCACGGTGATGACAGTAGTTGACATCAGTGGTATACTCCGTTATGACAGTAACTGACATCGACCAACCAAGGG
>JBAVTZ010000165.1:0-14660 GCA_049696515.1 Candidatus Cybelea sp.
GTCGAGCGGCAAGTTTGAGCCGGCGAAAGCGGCGCTTCCAAGCGGGGAAGAAGCCGCCGCATCGCCGGCTACGCCGATGAAGCGTTTGGCCGATCGAACGAAAGGCTCGCTCCAGGCTGCGAGTATAAAGGCGAGCAGCACCGGTTGCGCGGGTTGCCGATGCGTGCAGCCGGCCACGAGCGTCTGCAGTTTCAACTCTTCGCGCGCGCGCCGCACCAACGAAGCGGCAACTGCCTGCGAGGCTTTGGCCGCAACTTGCGCACGGTCCCGCACGTAGAGCAGCAGCGTGGTTGCGACCTGATCGTTGCGGCTGCGCCCCGCATGGAGCCACTCGCCGGTGACGCCGGCGATCTCCCGAACGCGTGCGTCGATCGCACCGTGCACGTCCTCGGCATGCATCGCACGGGCATAAGCGACAAATGCGCCTTCGGCAATCTCCGCTCGGACCGTTCGCAGCGCCTCGGTCAATGCCGCCGCTTGCCGCTCGTCGAGAACTCCACCGCCCTGCAACGCTTCGACGTGACCGAGCGAGCACGCGACATCGAAAGCCGCGAGCGCGAAATCCTCCTCCAATGACGAACCGAAGCGTAACAGCGCGGCATCGGGTGCATTTGCGAAACGGCCGCCCCACTGGAGAGCGTTGCTGGTCACGAGGTGAGCGCTTCTGCTTTCACGGCGCTCGCGTACGCTTCGAGCGGCAGCGCGTGCAACGCGATGAAGCCGCCCGCTGCTTGGTGATCGAACTCGTCCCCGGCCCCGTAGGTGGCCAGATGCTGCCGATAGAGCGCGTTGCGCGAGCGCATTCCGGTAACGAAGGAGTTGCCTTGATGCAGCTGCAGCCGCACCTCGCCGGTCATCCGCGGGGCGAAGCTCGCATTAAACGAGTCCAAAGCAGCGCGCAGCGGTTGCATCCACAGACCGTCATATACCAGTTCTGCGTACCGTCGATCGGACAGGGCTTTGAAGCGCAGTTCGTCGCGCGTAAGCACGAGCCGTTCGAGCGCACGGTGCGCGCCGATCAATATCGTAGCGGCCGGACATTCGTAAACTTCGCGCGACTTCACCCCGACCACCCGATCCTCGAGCAGATCGATGCGACCGACGCCGTGCTTACCCCCGAGCAAGTTGAGCGCGGCAACGAGTTCGGCGTTGGTCCTCCCGTCGAGGCTGGGTTCGCCCTGGTCGAATGCAAGGATTGCTTCCTCGGGAAGGATCGGACGGGCCATGGGCGGAGCGGTCCACGTGAACGCGTCCTCCGGCGGCGCGTTCCACGGATCTTCCAAAACGCCGGCTTCGATGGAACGGCCCCACAAATTGGCGTCAATCGAGTAGGGCTTTTCAACCGTATGCGCGACCGGGACGCCGTGTTCGCGAGCAAATGCAATCGCATCGGGCCGCGAAAGCGGATGCTCGCGAAGCGGCGCGCGGCAGACCAAAGCGGGATCGAGGGCGCGAACCGCCAGCTCGATACGCACTTGATCGTTTCCTTTTCCTGTGCAGCCGTGCGCCACGACCGCCGCACCGTACTCGTGGGCAGTCTGCACGAGCAGTGCGGCGATAAGCGGGCGCGAGAGCGCTGCCGAGAGGGGATAGACGTCTTGATATAAGGCGTTGGCGCGCAGCGCCGGCATCGCGTACTCGGCGATGAAGCGCTGTCGCGCGTCGATCAGCACCGCGTCGTATGCCCCAAGCGCGAGCGCCTTGGAACGTACCGCGTCGACGGCGGCAACCGCACCGGCGCCCGCCACCGCGTCGCTCTCTCCCAAGTCCACCGTCATTGCGACGACTTCATGCCCTTCCAGAATCAGGCGCTTGAGGAGCACGGACGTGTCGAGCCCACCCGAATAGGCGAGGACGATGCGACTCATGCGGCGTTTTGCCCCTTCAAATCGAGGAACCGCTGCTTGACGTATGGCATCGCTTCAGCCGAGCCGACGATCACCAGGATAGTGTCGTCACCGCCGATGGTGCCGAGTACCTCTGGCCAGGCGGCTTCGTCGACTGACGACGCGACCATCATCGCGCTGCCGGGCGGCGTGTGCATGACGATGAGGTTGTCGCTGCCGGCGATCGTAATTACGAGCTCGGCCATCGCGCGGTGCAGCCGGCTGACGTAACTCGTGACCGCGCTGGGAACCACGTACTTGAAGATCTCGTCGCGCCGCCCCGATTTGATTGGAACCTTGGCGAGGCCGAGCTCCTTGATGTCGCGGGAGACCGTCGCTTGGGTCACTTCGAAGCCCTGACGCTGCAGCAGCGCAACCAGTTCCTCCTGCGAGTGTATTGGACGCGTCGCAACCAGCGTCAGGATGGCGCGTTGACGACGATTCTTCATAATGGAATTCCTTTGCATTCAGTCAGCAGCGCAACCAGCAGCGCTTTTTGCGCGTGCATTCGATTCTCGGCTTGGTCGAAGACCGCGCTTTGCGGGCCGTCGATCACCTCGGCACTTACCTCTTCGCCGCGGTGCGCCGGAAGGCAATGAAAGAAGTTTGCATGCGGTGCGGCATAAGCCATGAGCTCCTTGGTTACGCCGTACGGGCGCAGCATGGCGTCGTTGCGCTCGCGGTAACGCTCCTCTCCCATCGACGTCCAAACGTCGGTGTACACGACGTCGACACCGCGTACCGCGCGCACCGGGTTGGAGAACGCGCGAGCGTAGCCGCCGGCCGGTCTGCCCAGCTGCGCGAGGTGGGCGAGGAAGCGCTCCGGTGGGCGATGCGTTACGGGGGCGCCAAAGTGAATCGTCGCACCGAGCATGACCACGGCTTCGGCAAGGGAGGCAGCGACGTTATTGCGCGCGTCGCCTAGGTAGGCAATTCGCAAGCCGGCCATCGCGCCGAAGCGTTCGCCGATCGTAAGCACGTCGGCTAGGGCTTGGCATGGATGGCCGTCGGCGGAGAGGCCGTTGATCACCGGCACCCCGGCCGCCGCGGCAAACCGCTCGAGCGGCGCGTGCGCGTGGGTACGGACCACGACGGCATCGATATAGCGGGAGAGCACGCGCGCGGCATCCTCGGGCGTTTCGCGCGAGCCCACCATGAACTCGGAGCCGTGCGCGAAAAGCGTCGTTCCGCCCAGGCTGCCGACCGCGACTTCGAACGAGACGCGCGTGCGAAGGCTCGGTTTTTCGAAAAACAGCGCCACGGTGCGCCCGCGCAACAGAGCACGCTGCTCGTTGGCCGGCCTTCCTTTAAGGAAGTGCGCCAGGCGCAAAACTCCCGCGAGCTCCTGGCTCGACAGGTTGCTCACTCGCAGGAAATGGCGGCCCAGAAGGCCAGGCGAGCTGGTGGGGGCTGGCGCCGTGGCATGCATGTTTTGTATATTTATGCATATGACGCATAGATATGCAAGACCCCTGGTCGTCAAGTACGGTGGGAACGCGATGACCCAGCAGCCGGCCGGTGAGGCCGACCAGATCCTGAGCGAGATTTCCAGACTCTGGCGCCGCGGCAATCCGGTCGTCCTGGTTCACGGCGGAGGGCCCGAAATCGACCGCGCACTTTTGGCTCGCGGGGTCGCTAGCGAGCGGCTCGATGGGATGCGCGTTACCGACGCCCAGGCGCTCGAAATCACCGAGGCGGTACTCTGCGGGAGCGTCAACAAGCGAATCGTGCGCGCCTGCCTGGCGCTCGGCTTACCGGCCGTTGGCATTAGCGGTCAGGACGCAGGGATGCTCGTGGCCGCGCGCGCGCTTGCGGTCAGTGGGGCGGATCTCGGGTATGTCGGTTCGATCGACGCCGTCGAGGTGCGGCTCATCCGCACGCTGCTGGAGGCTCGATTTCTTCCGGTGGTTGCGCCGCTCGCCGTGGCGCGCGACGCGTCGCACGGTTACAATGTCAACGCTGATCTGGCGGCCGGTGCGCTGGCGGCCGCACTCGAGGCAAGTGCCTTCGTGGTTGTCACGAACGTGGCGCGCGTGCTTCGCGATTACGACGATCCAACTTCGGGGATCGAACGCTTAAAGTCGGAGGAGGCGCTGCGGTTTGCCTCAAGCGAAGCCTGCCGTTCGAGCATGAAACCAAAGTTGCTGGCCGCGGGGACTGCCGCGCGAGACGGCGCCGGAGCGGCCTACATCTGTGCGGCCAAGCCGAACGCGATTGCTTGCGCGCTCGCCGGCGATGCAACGATTGTCAGTGCGGCGTAATACACGGGCACGCGTAATACACGGGCAAAGGGTTGACTCACGCCTGCGCGCGTGTTATCGTTCGGACCATGTCCCAAAACGCTACCAGCATGATGTTCTCAATGGGCTGCATGCCAATGCATGCGGCGGGGCCGTCGTGAAGCGCATAGGGTAACTCTAAACCGCAAAAGCTTCTCGCGCCCCTCGCCGCACACGGCGGGGGGCGCGTTGTTTCCTCGCTTTCCCATCGCAACAGGAGGCTGGGAGTTATGAAACTGACCGTCGGGGTCGGATTGCTCGGGTGTGGAACCGTCGGCGCCAACGTGGCCGATCGGCTCCAACGCGAGCGCGATGCAATCGAACGCCGCAGCGGCACTCGTTACGAGCTTCGCGCAATTGCGATTCGCGATCCGCACAAAGAGCGCCCGGAATCGATCGAACGGCACCTGTTCACCCGAGATGCCCGCCGCGTCATCGACGATCCGCAGGTGGATCTCATCATCGAGCTGGTCGGCGGAGTCACCGACGCCGCCGAGCTCGTCGAGCGCGCTCTGGATCGCGGGCGCCACGTGGTTACTGCGAACAAGGATCTACTCGCCTTGCAGGGACCGCGGCTGCAGGCGCTGGCGACTTCGCGCCACACGGCGCTCCGTTTCGAGGCGGCGGTCGCCGGCGCGATTCCGATCCTGCGAACGCTCGACGAGGCACTGGCCGGGGATGAGGTACTTTCCGTAGCGGGCGTCGTCAATGGCACGTGCACCTCGATTCTCTCGACGATGGAGCAAGGGGTTGAGTTCCACGAAGCGTTGGCACGTGCGCAGCAGCTCGGCTATGCCGAAGCCAATCCGGCGAACGACGTCGACGGAACCGATGCGGCGCACAAGCTCGCATTAATTGCTCAACTGGGTTTTCGTCTGGCCGTTATCTCCCCGCGCATTCGCCGTACCGGAATTACACTGGTGACGCAACGCGATATCGCGCGCGCCCGGATGATGGGGTTGCGCATTCGCCTGGTCGCGATGACGGCGCGCACTACCGGCGGGATCTTCGCCGAGGTCGCCCCGCTGCTAATTCCGCAGGACCACGAGTTCGCACGCACGACCGGGGCGGAGAATGTCGTCCATGTGGCGGCGCGCGATGCGGGCCGGCTTACCCTGCGCGGCCCTGGTGCGGGAGGCGTGGCTACCGCTTCGGCTGTGCTCGGCGACGTCGTCACGGTCTTGCGCGCGTTGGGAGAGCGTCGCGATCCCACCTTGCGTGGCCGCGCGAATCCACTCGATCCGGCGATCGAGGTCGAGCCGTTCTTTTCGCGTTTCGCCCGCGCCGCCGAACTGCCCAACTATCCGATTTGGGACGATAGCGTAACGAGCGTTCCGCTCCAAGCGCTGGCGAACGCGTAATGTACGAAGAGACGGTCGCGATCGGATCGCTTCCGCTCGACTGCGGAACCACGCTGCCTGCCGTCGAGCAGCGGGTAACGATTTATGGCACGCCGGCACCCGACGGCAGCAACGTCGTGCTCGTCGCTCATGCATTGACCGGGTCGAGCCGTGTCGCGGAGTGGTGGCCCGGCATCGTCGGCGAGGGGAGCCTCTTCGATCTTCGTGATTGGTGCGCAATCGGCGTCAACGCGTTGGGAAGCTGCTATGGGTCGACGGGACCGGTTGCGAGGATTTCCGTGCGCGATATCGTTCGCGCCGAGATGCGGGCGCTCGACCGGCTCGGGATTGCACGCATTGCATGGGTCGCCGGCGGCTCGCTTGGCGGAATGCAGGCTCTGCAGTGGGCGGTCGCCGCGCCAAACCGAGTAGGCGGCGCCATAATGGTCGGCGCGCACGATCATCACAGCGCAATGGGTATCGCGCTCAACGCGTTGCAACGTGAGGCGTTGGCGCTGGATCCGGTGCGCGGAGTACGGCTAGCACGCAAGATCGCCATGCTGACGTATAAGAGCGATGACCTCTTGAATCAGCGCCACGATCGGCGCCCCGATCGCTATGGAAGAGACTGCTTCGACGTCGAGGGTTATTTAGAGCACCAGGCCGACCTCATCGAAGCACGGATGGATGCGGGCAGCTATGCCGCACTAACACATGCGATGGATTCCTTCGACGTGCGCGACGGTGGTACGCCCGGTGAGAGAGCGCTGCGCGAAGGTACTGCCGGACTGCCGGAGCTCGTCTTCGTTGGGATCACCTCCGACTGGCTCTTCCGTCCGCAAGATGTGCGGGCGGCGGCTCGACGTTTCGCGCTATGGGGATACGAGGCGCGGTACCTCGAGTTGAAGTCGCGCCACGGTCACGACGCATTCTTAGCCGAACCGGACGCGCTGCGAAGACTTTTGGAGCCGCTCGTTGCCGCTTCGTCCCGTGAGTGCGCACGATGATGACCGCCGGCGTTCGATCTCGAAGAAAGCGCTCGGGCTTTTCGACGCGTGCGATCTGGAGCGGACAAGACGCGTGCCCCACGACGGGAGCAACGATCGTTCCGGTCTATCAAACGGCGACTTTTACGTTGCCTGAGATCGGCACGACCCGCGGGTTCGACTATTCGCGGACGATCAATCCAACCCGTCTAGCGATGGAGCGACAGCTGGCCGCGCTCGAAGATGGCGCCTTTGCCAGCGCCTTCGCCTCCGGCATGGCTGCCGTCGCCGGCGCAGCCTCGCTGCTCTCCGCCGGCGATCACATCCTTGCCACCCGCGACATCTACGGCGGAACGCACCGGCTCTTCACGGAGGTGCTGACACGCTACGGGATTGGCGTGACCTTTGTAGACACCGGTGATGCAGCCGCGGCTTGGCGTGAGGCGAGGCCGAATACCCGGCTCCTTTGGCTCGAGACGCCGAGTAATCCGACCTTAAAGCTCTGCGACATCGCGGCATTCGCCCAGTTGAAGGTGCCCGGAGTGCTGATCGCAGTTGACAACACATTTGCATCGCCCTTCCTGCAGCAACCGCTTCGCCTCGGTGCCGATCTCGTGGTGCATTCCACCACGAAATACATCGGCGGCCACAGCGACGTCGTCGGCGGGGTCGTGATTACGAACGATCGCGAGATCGCGCAGCGGATCGCTTACCATCAAAATTGCGTAGGCGCCGTCCCCGGACCTTGGGACGCATATCTCACACTTCGCGGAGCTAAGACGCTGGCGCTGCGGATGGGCGCGCACGCGCGCAACGCGCAGACCGTCGCCGAATATTTAGCCGACCGCGACGATGTCGCCGAGGTTTACTATCCCGGCCTCCCGACCCACCCGCAACACGAACTCGCCCGGCGACAGATGCGCGGGTTCGGAGGCATCGTTTCGTTCCGTCCAAAGGGCGGGGTGGAGCGCGCCCACGCAATCGCAAAGTCCACCGCCGTCTTCAGCTTAGCGGTATCGTTGGGCGGCGTTGAATCGCTGATCTGCAGCCCGGCAAAGATGACCCATGGATCGCTCACCCCGGAGCAGCGCGAGGCGCTCGGCATCACCGGCGATTTATTGCGGCTTTCAGTCGGAATCGAAGAAATCGAGGACTTGATCGCCGACTTAGCGGTCGCGCTCGACGCGACCCAAACGTTGGTTACCCTTCCTTGATGGCTTCAACGTCGAGGACGATGTCGATTTGCGGGCTGACGACGACCCCGCCGTTGGCCATGTCGTCGTTCCAGTTAACGCCAAAATTGTACCGGTCGATGCGCGTTCGCGCCGTAAATCCGGCGCGCGTCTTAGGACCCTTGTCGACGCCGTCTTCCCACCATGGCGTTTCCCACGTCCCGAGATAGCGCACGTCCAAGGTGGCCGGATGCGTCACGCCGCGAATGGTAAGATTGCCGGTCACCTGGTAGTCGACCGGCCCAATCTCGACCACGCCGGTGCTGGTGAAGCGAATTTGGGGAAAACGTTCGCAATTCAGAAAGTCTGGACTGCGAAGATGATCGTCGCGGGCCTGCACGCCGGTCCAGCAGGTCGACGCGTCGATTGTCGCTTCGACGACTAACTGCCGTGGATGCGCCGGATCGAATTCAAGCTGACCGCGAACGTTTTTGAACGAGCCGCGCACCCAAGTAACCATCATGTGCCGTGCGCGAAACTCGGCCGCGCTATGCCCGGGCTCAAAGACCCATTTCATCGACTGCTCCTCAAACGAAAGCCTGGGTTGCTGTTCGCGCCGGCCGATTCGATTTGCCTTCTCTCCGCGCAAGCCCTCAGCGAATCGGGTGGAGCGTCCAGCCGCTTACTTGGGCGACGCAGGAGCTCGACCGGCAAAGCGTGTACGGCTCTGTTAAGGGGCCGAAATTTCTTTTGCCCTTTCGTCCTACTAAGGAGCATTATGTCTATTTCACGATTCATTACGAGTTTGGTATTGCCGGTCGCGCTAGCGCTTGCGCTTCCGGGAGCCGCCGTTGCGCAGCAGGCCGGCGCGATGTCGAGCGCAGCGAATCCGTCTGCCGTTGCGGCTGCGGTAAAAAGCGCGCTGCAGAGCGTCAACCTGACGCCGAAGCAGATGATGCAGATCAAACCGATGGTCCAGGGGTATCAGTCGCAGACCGCCGGTGCGGATGCGGCGACCAAGAAGTCCGCGCAGGAAGCGCTGATCAAAAATATCTACGGCGTATTGACCCCCGATCAGCAAGCCAAATTCAAGGCGTCACTAAAAGCCTCGATGGCAAGCACCCCCTCGCATTAGTCTCCGGTTTACGTTTTCTGGTAATCGCACTTCGCCGTATCGGCGAAGTGCGACCTAGCCTGCTTACGGCTGACGCCGCAGAGCATGTCCGAATGGATGTTTAGGCCGATGTTCGTCATGTTGTAGAGATGCTCGCTTGCCACCAGCCAGACGATCTCGCAGATTTCCCGCTCGGAATAGTACGAAGCAAGA
The DNA here is from genome assembly GCA_049696515.1 of Candidatus Cybelea sp. Classification (GTDB taxonomy): domain Bacteria; phylum Vulcanimicrobiota; class Vulcanimicrobiia; order Vulcanimicrobiales; family Vulcanimicrobiaceae; genus Cybelea. The sequence goes on from JBAVTZ010000165.1 coordinate 8,991, forward strand.
CGCGCAAAGGTACGCGGATTCACCTCTTTGTTTTGCGTCAACTCGGTCACGTAGTCTAATGCTGCACGCTCGGCATCGGTAAAAAGTGGGCTGGTGCGATACTCGCCCAGCGCGTCGAACTTCGCTTCGATCATCGAACTCTTGACGACGAACGAGCGCCCGATGTCCATGCAGAACAGGCAGATGTTGATCCGGGCCACCTGTTCGCGAACGAGCAAGATCAGCCCACGCTCGAGCGACAGCTTTTTGTCCAGCCCACTCACCTTCCCATAGAACAATCCAAACGCGAGCGGCAAGCGCACGCTGAATACTTTTAAGGGTGTGAGCACTTTGCCGAACTGGCGCCGTGTCATCGCGTATACCAACCGCATGATCAGCCCTTGCGGATTCTCGATGGGTGCGAGGAAGGTTTCCATCTTTTTTCTTTCTCCTAAAAGCTTCGTCGTTAGGGAGCCTCAGTCAAATCGGGCAGGTGCGAAAGCTTCTGCGGATTGCTCACAATATAGACCGTGCGGACCCGGCCGTCGGCGACGTCGAGGACCAGTACGGAATACGGCTTCCCGTCGAGATAACTGATGGCACCCGGCTGTCCGTTGAGCATGCTCTTGCGTATGACGAGGTTGTCCGGTAGTCGCCGCACCCCGCCGAGCAGGCCACGAGCAACTTTGTCTGCGCCGTGAATCACATTCGGGACCACGCCTCGGCCGCCACCGTCAACGTGGAGAGCAACGTCGGTAGAAAGTAGCGCGATCAGGCCTTCCATGTCGCCGTTGCGAGCGGCTTCGAGAAACCGGCCGAACAGCTTGCGATGTTCGCGCGAATTCGTTTTGAAGCGTTGACGTACTGCTCCGACGTGCTGACGTGCACGACGAAGAACTTGGCGGCAATTGGCTTCACTTTGACCGAGCATGGCGGCGATCTCAGCGTACTTGAAGCGGAAGACTTCGTGCAGAAGGAAGCCGCCCGCTCGACCGCGGTCAAGCGTTCTAAGAGGACGAGCAGCGCCATCGAGCGACTCGTCGGCTCGTATGACGCCGAGCGGATCGGATTGCGGATCGGTAACGATCGGCTCGGGCAGCCATTGGCCGACGTACTGCTCTCGCCTTACGCGTGCCGATTGTAGATGGTTTACGCAGAGACGAGTGATGACGGTCACCAAAAAGGCTTTGGCGGAACGAACCTCTTCATTCGAGGCGAGTTGCCAGCGAATAAAAGCTTCCTGCAGCATATCCTCTGCATCCGCCACGGTGCCGAGCATGCGATAAGCGATTGAAAACAAGAGCGCGCGATGCTGGTCGAACGTCGCCAGCGCGATCGGATCGCTTGCGCGCGGGGGGCGGGTCGTTCATCTGAGACATTTCACAGCTAGAGACCGGGAAGGCCGAAGTTTTGTGACAGCCGGCTTGACGGCCCCGTGAGGTGGAAATGGGGCAAGCGATCGTCTTGACGCTACCTTTTTGGCCCTTGCCGATCCGACACGACGGGCGATTTTGGCGCATTTGGCGACCGGCGAAGCGTCGGTCGCCGAGTTGGCCGCGCCGGACGACCAGCTTTACTAAGCAAGACGGTCGCACGCGACGCTGCCCTCGAGTCCGGTATGGAACACGGCGTCGCCGCCCGTTACGACCGTCTTGCCGTCATGCTCGAACAATCCTCGGTAGAGTGTGCTTAAGGGTGCTCCGGAGGATCGACCGCAACCCCAGTCACCGCAGTCTCGCTGCTTCCGTTAACGGGCGGTTCGACGGTAATTGTGTTGAGAATATTACCGCCCGCGGGATATGCGTACTTATATGCTTGCCCAAGGCTCCCGTCGAGGATGCCGCTCGCGACATAGAGGCTGTTGCCCGACCTTAGAAGCGAAAAGCCACCGTTTGGACTCGGTCCATCGTTGGGGGGATCCAAGAGCTGCGCGGTGCTCAGGAGGGTGTTTGAGGCCGCCGCGTAGACATTGAGCGTACCGTCGTCGCCAATCACCCCAACATTCCCCTTCTTGTCGACTTGGATGCCCTTGGCGTTAGTGATTCCGGTATTGACTCCAAGATCGGTCGTGCTCTTGCCGCTGCCGCCACCCACGATCTCGCCGATGTGTGAGGCCCCGCTGGCGCGGCTCAAGATCACGTACAAGTTGCCCGAAGCGTCATAGGCACAGAAGCCCGCAGAAAAACCAGATGGAGGCGGCACGACGTTGTACGGTGTCGTCGCGCCCTTGTGGTAGAAGTTGATGCCGTTGGTTTGAAACTGCCCTACCGCAACGTCGCCGCTGTGCGAAATTGCAACCGCGTTTGGAAAAGCGCCGCTTGGATCCACCGTCAGAGTGAGCGATGGTTGCGTCTTGCCTTTCGGGTAGACCAGCACTTTACCGGCGGTAAACTCCACCACGTAGAGATTGTGCCAGCGGTCGACGTTGAGGTACTCCACAACCTGTACGCCCGTGATGGAACCGATCTCTTTCTGGTTTCTCCCGCGAAGAGGGTAGATGTGGATTTCGGAGTTGGTGTCGTCGGCAACGTAGATTAGGCCGCCCTTCGAGCGCTTGACAGCGGGGTTCATCGAAAGCGACGTCTGGCCGCTGACTTGAGTCGGGGCGAAAAGTTCGCTCGGTGGGGCGGTGGATGTCGGGCTCGCGGCGCATCCTGCGAGCAGCCCAGCCGCAGCAATCGCGCCGAGCGCCCGTGGTAATAAAACTAAAGCTTGCACTACATGGCTCCTTCGATGGTTAAGAATGAGCGTACAGCTTCGAGATATCCAGGGTGAGCTCTTTCACAAGAGGATCGACGCCAAGGTGGGTGTACCAGCATTCGCGGTTCTGGCCACAGAGCTCGATGTAACGCAAGGCACCCTCGTGGTTTCGACGGCCGATTTCCGCCAGCGCAAAGCACATAGCGGGGACAAACTGCGATTTGGCGAGTCGCGCTAAGCGTGCAAGCGCTGCTTGCGCGTTGGCGGTGTCGCCCATGCGGAAGCGCGCGTAAAGAGCATATCCTTCCGCGAAATAACGAGCGTTCATCTGAAGATCTACCAGCGGATCGTAAGCCGACAGCCTAACTCCATCGAAATGCGCAAGGGCCTCCTCGTCGTTGCCGGAGAGCAACAGGGCAAGACCTAGAAACGTACGAGCAAACCAATAGTCGGGCCATCGCGTGCAGGTGGCTCCGAGCTCCGCTTTGGCCGTCGAATAGTCTCCGGAAAACAAAATCGTAACCCCACGGCAGGTCTCGATAATGTTCATATTCGAAAGCTCGGCCGGCAGCGAATCGATGAATGCCAGCGATTCGGCAAAACGGGACGACAGCGCTAAGATCCAAGCGTTCATGAAGGCAGCGATTCGATGCCTGGGTTCGAACTCGAGCGCGTTCCGCGCGATTGCTGTGGCGCCTGAGAAGTCCCAACAATAGTCGAGTCGGACCTTGCAGTGCGCCATGAGCGCATCCACGCAGCGGGGAGTCCTGTTTAATGCAGCTTCGGACTGGGATTGGGCCAGTTGGAGCTGCTCTCTCGGAAGATCGTATTGAAAGTCGGCGATGAGCACGCGGGTCAATGCCGCTCCGGCTAGAGCGAGCGCGCTGGCGCCGTCGATCGCCAGCGCACGCTCGTAAAGGTTGAGGGCTGCGATCAATGCGGCCGGGCTGGCGGAGTTACGGAACTCCGCGCCCGCGGCACAATACTGCTCCACCAAGCTGACCATAAAGGGCGGCGGACGCTCGGTAACCTCGCCAACGAATCGGTAACCCCGTCCGTAGTCGGTGGCGATGTAGCGCTCCGTCAAATTTTCTTCGAGAGCGTGCCTCAGCATCAGCACGTGTTGTCGCAGAGTGGCGTCGGTGACGTCTTCGTTATCGTCCCAAACCGTCGCCATGATCGCGTCGACCCTAAGCGTCACGCCCGGATTGCGAACCAGGAGGTGCAGAAGCTGCAAGGCCTTGCTGGTGACGCGCAGGGGGATTCCTCGACGGAAAAGGCGGCGTTGCGCGACGTCGAGCATGAATGGTCCAAAGTAGAAGACCCCGCGCTCGTCCGTGACGCCTTCGGCCGGCAGGCGCATCGCCACGCTTCTTTTCTTACTCTCGATCCGACGGCATGGTGAGTGATCGATAGATATGCCCCTTTCGAGTCCTAGCCCTGTTTGAAACTTAAAATTGTCGTCGCCGGTAAGTCGCGCCCGCCTAAACCGGACGCGTAGAGAGGCCTACGATTTTAAGATCTTTTATCTTTTAAACTGATGCGTCACGTTCGCAGGGAGCGCTTCGACGCGAACCTAAGACTTGCGCAGCTCAGTCAGCGCCGCACGGAGAGATTACGATGTCGGGCTTTAAACTTCGGCGTATTGCATTCTTTGCAGGATTCATCGCATGCGTTGCTGCGTGCAGCGAACAGGGCGGCGGAGGCATACCGTTCGCCGGAGTGCCTGACGCGGGCGCCGTTGAGAGTCAGGCCAAGGCGATAGCCATCAGGGGAATCGGAAAAAACGCGTCCCTCGACCGACTCGTCGTCGCCTTCATGGTGCAAAGCAAGGTTGCCAACGCGGAGCTGGCCGTCTACAAAGCGGGGAGGATCACGTTTTCACATGCGTACACTTATCGAGGATTGGCAAAATCGACGACTACGCGCACGACGATAATACGGCTGGCGAGCCTTTCCAAAGCTTGGACGAGCGCGGCGCTCTACGATCTCCTTTCAACGCATAAGATCGAACTGAATTGGAAGGTTTTCCGTTATCTCGGCATTACGAAGCCGCTGCCGGTCGGCGCGCACGTCGATCCTCGTGTGTACGACATAACGATCCAGGACATGATTGCGCACAAGTCCGGTTGGGACGATTCGATTAGTCACTACGACCCAACGTTTTCGATGCGAAAGACGGCGTTGGCTCTTGGGCTGAAGCATGCGATCGACCAAACCCAGGAGGTGCGCTATCAACTGCACCAGCCATTGCAAGAGAAGCCTGGCACGACCTATGCATACTGCAACTTCTGCTACACCGTGCTGGGCATGGTGGTGGCCAAGGCATCCGGCATGAGCTATCAGCAGTACGTTACGAAAATTCTGGGTCGAGAAGTCGGCGTGAAGAATGTCCTGATCTCGCCCACGGTCGGGGCGCGCCTACCCGATGAAGTCGCGAACTATTATAACCCTTATTTTGGACGCTCCGCGCTTTACGTTACCTCGAAGAAAAAGTATCCGTGGCCCTACTCGGGAGACGGGATGCTCGACGAGGTCGTAGCCGGGGCGGGCGGATTGGCAACAAACGCGGACTCGATGCTCGCGCTGATGAATCGATACATTATCTGGGGCGTCGGCACACCGCCGCCTTTGGGGATGGGGGCTGCCCGCGAAGGCGAAATGCCCGGAGCCAACACCTTCGCCACGCAAATGTACGACGGAATCAACTATGCGTTCTTGGTCAACAGCAACGCTTACGCTTATGGATCCGAGCCTTACGCATTTACCAATCTGCAGGACAGCATCCAGGGCGCACTGCAGGCCCACTAAACAGGCCGTTTTCCGCATGTCGTCCTCGCGAGCGGAAAATTTGCCGTGGGGGAAGGCTCAGCCCTCGCTAGGTTGGGTAAAGAGCGGATGGAGGGAGTGCGAACCATGATGCCAGTACGCCTGATATCCGCCTTGATGACGATGGGATTTGCCGCGACGATCGCGGCCCCGGCGTCGGAG
>JBAVTZ010000166.1:0-15672 GCA_049696515.1 Candidatus Cybelea sp.
GCTCAATGCAATACTTTTCGATGGCATAAACGCAGATCCTCAGGGCCTGGCCACGGATGCAGCGCAGAACCTGTACGTCGCGAACCTAGCCTTCAGCAACGTCATCGTCTATGCGAAGCCGTATACCTCGATAAAAGCGACGTTGAACGATGCAGGGGAGGACACGGAAGACGTTGCGGTAGACAAAAAGGGCCTCGTAGGAGTCACAAATTACTTAACGACCTCCCTCATGCCCGGAAGTGTGAGCTTTTTCGCGAAGAATGCGACGCAGCCATGCAGCGTCGTTCAAGATCCCAACTGGGTATATTTTTTCAACGATGCGTTCGACGCATCGGGGAATCTGTTCATTGATGGGCAAAGTCTGGCCGGCGCGACACTCGTCGGCGAAGTGTCCGGAGGCTGCAAGGCGAGCTCGATTACGACGCTGAGCGTCGGAAACACAATCTCGCGGCCGGGCGGTGTCCAGGTGTCTGATGGAAGCATTCTCATCGGCGATGTGAACAAGCAGGCAATCTACACTTATGCGCCGCCTTCTGGTGGATCCCTCGGGTCTCCGACCCTCGTTACCACGCTCGCCGGTGCAGAGACTCCGGTGACCTTCGCGATGGAAGAAAATGGTAAACTAGTGCGAACAGCCGATTTTGCTGCGGATAAATTGTATGCTGCGCTATACACGTATCCGAAAGGCTCCTACGTCAGCAAACTCGCAGACCACTTGTGGGCCGTTGCCGTGGCTGTCTATCCACCGGCGCGGCCATAGTACTAATTGGATGGCACTGGCGCGGTCGCCGGCGGTGTGGGTTTCCTCAGTAGCGAGGCGAGGGGCAGATAGAACAGCGTGGTGAGCGCGACGACTTTTGCATTCTCCGCATATGCAAGGACGGCGGCCTGTTGCGCGACGGTCGCCGATAATACCGCTGCATTTGGTTGCGCAATGCCGGCCTCCAAGAGGTGGCGTAACGTGGTCTCTCCCGCGAGCACCGTCTGGAATGCAGCTAAACTATGGTCATAAGCAACGGAAAGGGCAGCGGTAGCGACTGATCCGCCGAGCAGTAACACGATCTTGAAAATTGCGATGCCCTCGGCGCGGACGTCTTCGGGCAGCGAGCGAACCATCACGTTTGCGATCGGCGAGAACAGGCAAGCGAAACCGGCGCCTGAAATCGCGAGTGCAAGTGCGAATGTCGCGAGGTGGGACTCGAATGTGATCTGCAGGGCGAGCATAGCGTAAGCGACTGGGACGAGCACGAACCCGATCGCTACGGGCACCCTCACATCGAGTTTGTCGGCGTTCACGAGCAGCACGGCGATTGGTGCTACCAACACGATAGCCGGGATGCGAAGCAGAAGAAGCACCCCGGCAGTGGAGGGTGGAAAGCCCAGTATCGTTTGTGAGTACTCAACGAAAAGATTGGCACCGAACAAAGGTACGCCGAGTCCAAACCCGAGAACGCTAGCGACGGCGAGATTTCGAATGTTGAACAAGCGCAGCTGAATAAAGCCGCAGCGGTCTTCGCACAGCTCGCGCCAAATGAAGCCGGCAAAGCCGGCGATGGCAATCATACCGAAAATGACGATGTCTGGGCTCCAAATCCAATCCCGGCGTTCCCCGAACGACAAGACATAATGAAAACCCAAGAAGGCGGGAACGACGAACAGGATGCCGGGAAGGTCGAATCGCGCGGTTTTTTTAGGGCCCGGTGCTTCCAGCAGCATGACGATGACGAGCCCCGCGAAGGTGGCGAACATCGCATATAAAACGAACGCCCCACGCCAGTAGGCGTGGTCGATAAACCATCCGCCGATGAACGCGCCGGAGGCGGCGGCTGAAAGAGAGGTCACGGAAAAAATCGAAAATGCGATACCACGCAGCCTTAGGGGGAAGAGCGTGAGCACGGTGATCACGGAACAGACGAAAAACGTTCCCTGAGCGAGCCCTTGAAAGCAGCGTCCGATTGCGAAGCCGTCTAGCGACGCCGTCATGGCGAGGTAGAGTGAGACGACCCCGAAGGTTACGTGGCCGAGGCCAAAGACCGCCTTTCGCCCGAAGCGGTCGACGAGCCACGGCGTCAGCAGAATCAGGACGTAATAAAAGACATTGTACCCGATCGATGTCCAGGGCAGCTCATCGGCGCCGGCGCCGAGCGTGCCGCCCACGTAACCTTGAATCGACTGGTACACGCCGCCGAATGACTGATCCACGAACAGCGAAACGAGAGCCGCGACCATAACGAGGATCTTGCCGATGCTGACCCCATCGGTAAGCTCGATGTCGAGCAACGGCTTCGCAACGATCGGTCGTGAGAGAATCATGATTCACGCGTTAGCGGGGCCTGGGCCGGGTCTTGATCGGAATCGACGCGAGATTTATGCGAGAATTTCGCGAACGAGCGGAATAACTCTGCTGCCATACAGCTCGATGCTTTGCATCAGCAGATCGTGCGCTAACGGGCCGGCGCTATACTTCAGGTCGAAACGAGCGATGCCGAGGTCCCTTGCGGTTGCGGCGATCCTCCGCGCGACCGTTTCGGGCGAGCCGCAATAGAGCGAGCCTCGATCGGCTTCCTGGTCGAACTCGGCACGGCTTATCGGCGCCCAACCGCGCTCGGCTCCGATCCGATCGCGCATGACTTTGAAGGCGGGCCAGAGCTCGTCCTTGGCCTGCGCATCGGTTTGCGCGATGTGCCCCGGCGAGTGGACGCCGATCGGCAGGGGAGATTTGCCTAGCTGCTCGAGCGTGCGGTGGTAAAGGTCGACGTACGGCCGGAATCGCTTCGGGTCGCCGCCGATGATTGCTAACATCATGGGCATGCCGTAGCGTGCCGCGCGGACGACGGACTCGGGGCTTCCCCCGACGCCGATCCACGTCTTGAGAGAGCCCGACTCGATCGTGGGAAAGACGCGTTGGGTTGTCAAGGCCGCACGCGTTCTCCCATGCCACGTGACGGGTTCCTGCGTGATCAAGGCTGCGAAAAGATCGAGCTTCTCGGCAAACAGCTCCTCATATTGACTGAGATCGTATCCGAACAACGGAAAAGACTCGGTGAACGAGCCGCGCCCCAGAATGACCTCGGCTCGTCCGTGCGAGATGGCGTCGAGCGTTGCGAAGCGCTGGAAGACCCGAACGGGATCGTCCGAACTGAGCACGGTCACGGCGGAGCCGAGGCGAATCCGATTCGTGCGCCCAGCGATCCCTGCGAGGACGACCTCGGGCGACGATATCGCAAAATCACCGCGATGATGCTCGCCGACGCCCATAAAATCGACGCCCAACTCGTCCGCCAGCACGCCCTCGTCAACGACGTTCCGTATCACCTGAGCATGCGGCAACAACCGGCCGGCCGCATCCGCGGTAACGTCGCCAAATGTATCCAGACCGAGTTCGAAAGGCTGCGCCATATGCTGCTTAGAGAGCGGTGTTAGTTCAAGGCAGGTCTGATCCTGGATTCTCGCCGGGTTGTGTTGAAAGATGGGCCGGTGAGAAAGATCATTGCCATCACACAAGTCACGCTGGACGGCGTCATGCAGTCGCCCGGTGGCCGCGAGGAGGATCCGAGGAACGGGTTCACCCACGGAGGCTGGGCCATGCTCTTCTTTGACGACACCGCGAGCCAGGTCATTAACGAGACCATCGCCGGTGAGTTCGACATGCTTTTGGGACGCCGGACGTACGAGATCTTCGCCTCCTACTGGCCCAACCAGGGCGACAACCCGATTGCGAAGGCGTTCAACAAGGCGACGAAATACGTCGTTACGCGCAGCCTCGACCAACTCGACTGGAAGAACTCGCAGCGCATAGGCGGTGATGTCGTTGACGGGGTTCGCCGCCTGAGCGCATCGGATGGGCCGGTGGTGCATATCTGGGGCAGCGGAGAATTGCTTCAGACGCTGACCGCCGCGGACCTCGTCGACGAATATCGCCTCTGGGTCTTTCCAGTAGTGCTCGGCGAAGGAAGGCGGCTATTCGAGAATGGCGTTACGCCACGTGGTTTCTCTCTGATTGCGACGCGAAGTACGCCCAAGGGCGTTCTTTTCAACACCTACCGGCCTGCCGGCCCTCTTCCAAAGGTGTGACTCGGCGTCCAAGGCATTAGCGTGACGGTTTTGTCGAGCAAGGCTTAAGGATAACGGCGACTGCGACAGGGTAGTAAACCCGCGATCGTTTGACGGCTCACCGCCTTTAGGATACGGTTGCCCGATCCCACCTCTGGCTCGGGCTGCTACCGCGGGGCTTGACTTCGGTTCACCATCCAGGTACCATCCACGTGGATGGTGAAAGAGAGGGCCAAGCAGTCACGCGCCGGCGAGTCCGAGAAAATCACGATCAATCTTGGATTTGTCGATTTGGGACAAATCGATCTGATCGTTGCGGATGGTTTTTATGCCAATCGGACCGATTTTATTCGCACGGCCATTCGCAACCATCTTGACAAACATAGCGATTCGCTCGCGAAGTCGGTCGAGCGAAAACACTTCGATTTAGGATTACACGACTATAGCCGCAAGTTTCTTGAACAGTTGGAGCAATCGGGCCAAACCGTAAGCATCCACGTCATCGGACTCGCTCGGATTGCGGATGACGTCAGCGCCGAGCTCGCTCGCTCGACCGTTGCATCGGTCGCCGTCCTGGGCGCGTTTCAAGCCAGTCCCTCGGTCAAGGCCGCTCTGTCGGACCGCTTCTCTTAGCGGCTCTTTTTAGTCGATCTTTGCGCGCTTATTCTGTGAGCGCCGGAAAGTCTTATTGTGAAAACATTACGCTACCACGATGTGGTGACCGCGACGGATCTGACGCGTGCTGGAAGTCTTATGAAGGCGACTAAGTTGCTGCAGGCAGCGGTTACCGGTGCGATCGTACCGGGAGATGACGGTGCACCCGACGTCATCGCGCCAAAAGTTGCGCCAAAAGGGCAAGTGCGGGGGCGATTCATCGCTCGAGTGTATCGAAGCGCGACCGGCGCGCGGACTTACAAACTCTACGTCCCGGGCAGCTACAACGGTCAGGCGTGCCCGCTGATCGTAATGATGCACGGATGCACGCAATCGCCCGACGACTTTGCGGCTGGTACGCGCATGAACGAACTTGCAGAAGAAGGGGCGTTTCTCGTTGCCTATCCAGAGCAGTCCGCATCGGCTAATCCGCAGAAGTGCTGGAATTGGTTTAAGCGCTCGGACCAGCAGCGAGATTCTGGAGAGCCGTCGCTTGTCGCAGGAATTACGCGCCAAATCATGGGCGAATATACGATCGATCGCAGACGCGTCTATATAGCCGGCATGTCGGCCGGGGCTGCGGCCGCCGCAGTTCTTGGAGCCGCGTATCCCGATATCTACGCAGCGGTCGGCGTGCATTCGGGCTTGGCATGCGGTCTCGCGCACGACGTCGGGTCAGCGTTTGCCGTGATGAAAAGCGGCGAGGGCGCGCGCCGCGCCGACAAGACGCGACGCTTCAGTGGCCATGACGGGCCGATCGCGACGATCGTCTTTCACGGCGATCGCGATGTGACCGTCAACAAGCGTAACGGCGATCGCTTTGCTGAAGAGTTTTCGACTCCCGGGTACGCGAAACGAGTAGAAGAAGGACGCGCGCCAGGCGGCCACGCTTACACGCAAACGGTCTATATTGATGCGAGCGGGCGCAGCGTGCTCGAGCAGTGGAGCGTTCACGGCGCCGGTCACGCATGGTCGGGAGGAAGCGTGGCGGGATCCTACACGGACCCGTCGGGACCTGATGCAAGTCGTGAAATGGTGCGATTCTTTCTTTCGCATCGGCTAGCAGAGCGGGCACCGAGCTCGGCTTCGCCCTCCACGGGTTTCTTTGGCAGTGGCATCCGCTGGAGCTCGTAAGCGATCGCCTTGCACGACCCGTCGTTGGTTTTTTCCGAAGCACAGGCCGCGAGGCCGATAAGCAGCTCCCGCAGCGCGACGATCGCAAATGCATCCCCCGCATTCGAGGCAGGCGGATGGACCCGAATCCGGCCCTCAGCATCAACCCGCACGTCCATAAAAACATTGAGAGTTGCCGTCACCATCCTGCCTTTAATTCCGAATGGCCGTAGTGCTGTTGAAAGATTGGCGTGGCAGCTCGGGTGCGCAAATTCGCCCCGCCGCGCAAACATCTCGGTACTGCAAGGGGAGAGCAGCATGTCGTGCACGCCCACCGTGTCATCGATCACCCGTGCAAGGGCCGTGCTTTCATTTGAATAGAGCACGTCGCCGCATGAGATTCGAATAGATTGGTTGTAGTCGATGGTACGGCCGGGCGAGAACGAATCGGTTAGGTTGTCGCTGCAATACAGGGCGAGATCTGCCACTTGCTTGCCGCGTGGATCGACGACTCGCAGCACATCACCCGGATGCAAAAGCATGGCGGTACCGGTTTGCGCGACAACCTCTACGATTGGGATCGAAACGGGCATCTCCAGCTTTCCTCCGTCGCCCGGCCGGAATACTGCCGCGCCTCGCTGCGGGTTCCAAACTCGCGAAGCTCCGGATTGATGGACCCTTGCAGTATAAATTCCTGCTCGCGCACCAGCCGTTGAATACGTCCGTAACGACCGTTGCGGCGAGCATCGACAAATTGCCGGTGAGCGTTAAACGCGACCGCCGGCAAGAAAAAGCGCCGGGACAATCGCGAACTATTAGGATGCATGCCCACGACGAAGAAGGCTTCCCCCCCGAAGCTAAAGGCGAAGTTCGAATCCGCGGCATCGTTCGACACGGTCTCGTCCCAAGGATAGTGCGGCGACCCAAGATCGGCCAACCGCTGCAGTAACCGCCAGAGGTGTCTCTCGAACCCGCGTTCGCTCTCCACGCCTGTCTGGTCGAAGGTAGCAACGAACGTGGCGTACGGAACGCGCATCGACGCGCGCTCGGCAGCAAACGCGGCGAGATCGCGCGCGAGCCCTTGTGTCGTGCGAAGATCGCCGAACCCGGGGTAGTAGCCAAAGCGGTAGCCGCCTGAAGAAATGGCCGCCTTGGCGGCCACGCACGAAAATGCGGGACTCGAAATGAATCCCCGCATGGCGCGGTCCGCAAGGAGTGCCTGCGGACTTGGTTGGCGCCAGTCGAGCAGACGCACGAGCGATCCATCAATGTAAGCGGAATAGTTGCTGAAGCGCAAGGCGGGCGCCGAATTGAACGGATTGCCGCTGCCGTAGAGCGAGAGCGCCTGTTGGGCGGTTAAGATGCCCATTGCCTCAACTCGTCCGGTGCCGAAGCAGCGGCCCGAATTATGGTATCCCCATAGCGAACCCCTCCGAAACGAAAACGCTCGTAGAGCGCCAGCCATGCACATGCGGCGCGCTCGAGCAGCCAGATGGGGGCAGCCGCCACTCCTAGGAAGCTAAAGTAGCGATGCGCGCCGTCCCGAAGCCAGCCTATCATCGCGCAAGCAATCGCGAGCAAGGCAAATACTGCGAGGATGGGAGGGCCCACGAGCACAGATCCCAGCGCGATTGCCGGCAGCACTGCTAAGGCCGCAGCGAACCTCGCCGGTCGCGCGAACTCGTCGTAGGCTTGCCGCACGCGTTGACTAAGAAAGTGTTGGAACGTCGCCGGGCGGCGAGCGACGAAGAGGTCTCGAGCAACGAGCTCGCTGCCCCCACGAGCCCGAATCGTGCGAACCAGCTCAAGGTTTTCGAAGAGCACGTCGGCGTTGTAACCCTTCGGCACGGAAGAGCGGCGAAATGCCAGCGTGCCGGGCCAATCTCCGTCGAAAGCGCGATTGACCAGGGATCTGGCCGAGTCGAGCACGGCGTGCCACGGAGCCGGGGAAAAATAGTTCTGCGGGCGCACGACATCGGCGATATCGAGCCTTCGCAGCACTTCGCGCAACGACGCATGATCGTAATGAACGTCGTCGTCGGCCACGACGATCTTCTCATGGGTTGCCAGCAATAGACCTGACAAAACACCGCGTGCTTTGCCGTTCTTCCCCGCTACACTCGGTGGCACGTGCGTCGTGAATTCTCGCACCGCATCATGAACTTTTGCGAAGATTTCGGGGCCCGACCCGTCGATGACGAGCACTTCTACGTCCTCGAGTGATGCTAGGTAGGCGGCGAGGTCCTCAACTCCATCGGCCGTTTGCAAACGAATGGGTACGATATAGCTAGCGGTCACGTGCGACGCTCCCCCTGGCCGAAGGCGAAAGACATGCTGGCGTCATAAGCGCCCGCATCGGCCACCGCGATCGCATCGCCGACGCGACAGGCGCGCAGTTCGGCATGCGCCGAGAGTATATCGTACTCCAGGCAGGTTCGCCCGATGATTCGTCCCCTGCCGTCTCCGAGCGGCTGAACACCGGCGTCTGACAACAGGAAGAAGCGATGCGCGAAGGATCCGATTTGGGATAGCTCCGGGTACCCCGCATCTACCACGATTTCAGCGACTTCTGTGCCGCACAGCCTCACCTCAAGAATCGGGGCGACTACAGCCTCACATGCCGTAACCAGGGCTTGACCTGGTTCGATAAAGATTGAAGCGACCTGTGGCAGACGATCAGCGACGTATTGCTGAAGCCATTCCAAGTCGCCCTCTCGAATGGCATCGTCGAACTCTGCGGGTTGCTTCCCACCACCAACGTCGACTACGACGACCCGCGCGCCACTGCTCCTCTCGATTTCGCAGGCCGACGCGACCACCGCTTCCGCTAGCGTGCGAAAGTTGTGTGCTCCGTAATCCTCGGGACGTACGTGAAAGGAAACGCCGATATCACCGCGACCGCAGCTGCGAACGGCGCGGACAAACTCGTGAAGTCGCCCGGCAGGAAGGCCGAAGTGCGATTCGACGTGCGGCGGCCGCAGACGTATTCCAACGATCGTTTGCCCGGAACCTCGTGCCGCGCTGAGGTACGCTTCAATCGAATCGGCGAAAACGTAGCCGGGCGGTCGCGCGCAATACTGAGCGGGATGGGGCCCGTTGTACACGATTTCGTCAGGTGAGAATCCGCACTCAATTGCGTGCTCGAACTCGTCGGGACTGATAACCTCTGCCAGGAGCGCCGCGCCTTTTACCTCGCGAAGAAGGCCCGCCCTTGGGTTCGTTTTCACGCTGTAGCAGAAGCGCAGTAACGGCTGACGCGACTGGTAGGCCGCGACCCTCCCAAGTACGCGGTGAAGGATGTCGGGGAAAAAGACACGCCTGCCAACGCTCGGATGTTCGAGCGAAGTAGCGAATCTCCCCAGGGCCTCGCGAAGCTCATCACCGGTTACGCATACTGTGGCCGACGCGGCGATCACGATGCTACCGAACTGCGCTCGTCAGCGAATTCTAAGAAAGTCACACGCGTTGCCTCAATTAAACCGCGCCGACAATTTGTAGAGCAACGTCTTTGGAAATAGTCACACTATTTTCCCATGACTCGCGCATGAGGCGTGCGTACCGGAGGAGGTATATTCGAGGTCGATGGCTCCCTGCATCGTCGGAATAATCTTGCAGAGGTCGTCGACGAGGTGAAACTTCTTCTCTAAGTGCAGCAGAGCAAAGAGCTTTAGGAGCTGAGGGTTTTGGAGCACGATCGTAAGTGGCGAGTACCCCTTTGTAGCGCGGCCCCGATGCAGCCGCAGGAGCTCAATAATAACGGTTGAGTCAACGTAGGTGACGTCGGTAAACTCCAGCACCACATCCGGACTATCCGCAATGCGCGCCAGATCGGATCTTAGATGCTCCTTGCAAGCAAGGTCATACTCGCCGCCAAAGACCATGACCACCTTCTCTGGCGCGACGCGCGGCAGAATCGGATGGATTTGCTCGTGCAGTGTTGGGAAATCGAAGTAAAGGGGTTTATTCACTATTATGAGCCCTCGTTGGGTTGAGCGAGGTTGCTTCAATAGTAAGTCACCCTTGTTATGAGAAACAAGACGTGATTCGGCGCTCACAATGCGGCGGACTCCCGATCGGGAATCGCTAACGCAAACGACCTGTTATCGGTTTCCGTTTCGAGCAGCAAAGGACCGAGCGGCGGCCATGAGGGGCACTTGCACCGAATCCAAAGGGTGGTCACGCAGCAGCACGATCGGCACTTCGTCATCAAGCTGCGGATTGGAGCCATGAAACCAAGCTCGGGCCATGTCTCGTCTGGCAACGTCGCAAATCATCAGGGCGAGCTGCATGGCAAATCGCAACACGTGCGGCCGCTGGGGTTCACGCTCCGCGGTCATCCATTGCTGTACCGCTCGTGTCTCTCTCACTCCCGCAACCGATGCGACAGTAGTGGCGCCGAGCAAATCCACCAACTGCGCAACAACGGCCCCCAAGGGCAGGCCCATGGCTTGTTCGTGCGCTTCAGTCGCCGTTAGACTGCCGCTTTGTTCGCTCTCAAACTGCCCCGACGAAGACATGCCACCTCCTAAATTACGGGCATAATACCATAACGCAACCCAGATGCAATACCATAGAGAATCACAGGCGTTAAGGCGACGAAAAGCAACCAGGGGCAGTCATGCTCGTGCGGTTGCCTGCACTCAGGTCAAGGGTAAACAGCGATTCGCTCGCGAGCGAGGTTTCAGAGAACGCTCACCGACGGCACCTTGCCCCAAACGACATCGGCACAGGACAAGCTCGCCAGGACTGGAGCGATCCCACGCGCCGAGACGGCGACCAAATGCTCTCTGATATCCATCGTTAGCAAGGGATATTGCCGCGGAACGCAGCCGGCTGGCTGCTCATCGAGCCGGCGAAGATTGACTCGCGATCGCAACAGTCGTGGCCGTGCCGACACTCGATGATGTTCGAGCAGTACGCCCATCTCGCAGAATTAGAACATGTGAGCAGCTAAGGTTTGCTTAGCGGTAAGTTGGGGGAATAATAGGCGCCGATTCTTATTGGCGACTCTTGGAGGTAACGTAAACATTTATGGCTGTTAAAAAAACCGCGCGCAAAAAGTCGACTACGAAGGCCGGTGGAAGACGCGCAGTGACTCCAGCGAAGAAAACCGCAAAAAAGGTTGCGCGTGGCGGAAAGAGTCTGGCCAAAAAAGCGACCGCAACCGCATCAAGGGTCACCCGTAGCACGAAGAAACTTGCCACCGGGGCTCAGAAACTAGGCCGCATTGTTAGCACTATCGGGAACCTGGTCGAGGCCGGGGGTGAATCCGCCGAGAATTTCGCAGCTGAGGTTGAAAGCCGAGGTCGCAAAGCATCGGATAAGCCACGCAAGACTAACAGCCGAGCGAAGAAAGCCGCTCGAAGGAAAGGCTAACGCTGCTTTATGGCGCCTTCCGGAACCAGCCTTAAACGCGTTTTGAAGAGGCTGGCGGCTACGTTGAACTTCAGTACCGCCATAAGCCGTTCCAAGAAACTGGACGATCGGCAGCGGAGCGACCGAGAGCGTCTCACCGCGCGCGCCATGCAAGCATATTTGCTCTACGTGCTTATGCCGCTCTGGACACTTCCAGGATTCGGCGACTACCTGTGCCATCGGCGCGCGAAGATCGAGGCGACGAGTGGAACGCAGGAGTCGATCACGCACTCGCTGATGATGGCGTCGATCGCAGTTCCTGCACTTCAGGCATTGTTATTCGAGACAAACGCGTTAACGCTAGTTGTGGCTGCGGGCGCCTTGATTTTCCACGAGCTGGTCGCGGTCTGGGATGTCGCGTACGCCGCGCCGCGCCGCCACGTAAGCCTCACCGAACAGCATCTTCATAGCTTTTTGGAAGTATTGCCGTTCGCGACGCTCTCATTCTTGTTCTGTCTTCGTGCTGACCAAATGCTGGCTATCCTGGGCTTCACCGATGAAAAGCCGGACTTTACCCTGCGTCTCAAAGCAGAACCGCCGCCCCCCGCTTACGTCGCCGGACTGCTCGCACTGATGACCGTTTCGATCGCCATTCCATATGCGGAAGAGCTTTTGCGTTGCATGCGTGTCAATCCGTCGCCGCTGTCGCGTCCGGAGCGAGAGTAGCCTAGAACTCAGATACCTTCGCGACAATTGCGGGCTTCTTACCGGGCGCGCCATATGCAGCGTGCCGGCAGCTCGAGACGACGCGTTCTTTTTCAACTATCTCCTGACCGCCGTGTACGCCGCCAGCTAGATGCGAGCGGTTGAAGATGCAGTAAGGTGGGTATAAAGTAAAAAAGTTAACGAAAGGTATCGCATGGCCGGCATCCTTTGGACCATCATTTCTGTACTATTCGTCTTATGGCTATTGGGCTTTCTGCTGCATTTAGGCGGCGGCCTCATCCATATTATCCTGTTGATTGTTGTCGTCCTTGTCGTGGTTAATCTGCTGACGGGCAGAGGTGCCCGCGTGTGATCACAAACTCTGCTTCGGCGGTCGGCGGAGCGGATACCGGGCAAGTGTCCGCACGGATCCAGCACAAGACCTGAGTCCTAGAGTGCCGCGAAATCAACGACGATCCGGTCGAGTCCAGGAAACATCAGCGTCGCCTGCGGTAGGTCTGTCATCGAGTTCCGTGCATACTCCACCAGTTCGCTCTCGTCAGCGCCTTGTCCAAGGTCAATAAGGCTATCCGCTCCCGGATTGTAGCGACGCGTTAGAGTACGTCCGTCAAACGAATGTATTTCGAGACTGCGTTCGGCGAGCCTTGCCGTATACGCGTTTCTGTCATTATGTTCCATAAGACCTATTCTACCCGAGCAGGGATCGGTTTCCGCGCGACTCGCTAATCTCCCAAGGCGGCGGCGCACTTTGCGAGTTCGCCGAGGATCGTCACAAACGATCGTGGCTGTATCGTTGTCTTCGTTGAGCCGAGGTCGATTTGGGTAACGGATGGGTGGCGGCGAAATGAAGGTGTCCAGCTATGGCCGTACGAGTGCCGCCAGGAAGGGTTTCTCACAACATGCCAATGCTTAGCTGTACCTGCTCAAACGCGAACTGCCCAGCCGAGCCGCATAAGGGCAAGACAGTATGTATGAGCGCGACGCGGGTGGGCGGTTTCGATACGTCACCACCGTATGAGGTCTTCACGGATTCCGCCGAAGGCTGGACCCTTGCAGATCCGGATCCGAGCGGCAAGCAGATCGCGGTCTGCAAGGCCTGCGTGGACGCCAACCGATAGTATCGTCCCGCCGTCACGCTTGTGTTCAGGTGCGCTATCAGGAACCCTTGACCATGAAATAGAACATACCGACCGTTGCGGCGCCCATGAGTGCGACGGTTCCCCAACCCCAGGCGCGCGCGAGCAGCGAACTTTTCCACTGGCCCATAATCGACGACTTCGAAGCCAGCCAGACGATGACTGCGAGAAGGGGAACGGCGGCAACGCCATTGATCACTGCCGACCAGAACAATGCTTTAATTGCATCGATTCGAAGCAGGTTCATGGAGAAAAAAAGGCGACCAGGTTGGAGAAAATCATCCCCGCATTCACGTCTGCATGCATATCTTTGACCGCCGACTCATCGGTGCCGCGTCGGGACGCCAACGTCGTATTTCCAGACTGCTTCTCTTCCTCGACCATCAAGGACGCTTGCCATAAAGAAGAGATACGGGGTGATAGTCGTGCCTAGGACGCCGACCATCGTTGAAAGCCAACCAGAATCGAAATGGAATTGAGGCGTGACGAACTGGCGAAGCAGGAGCGGCCATGAGGGGGTGGACGACGAAAGCGGTGACGATGTATGCGAAGAGCGACAACGTTAACCATTTGAAGAAGCGCGCAATTAGAGCGTACGACAGCCAGACCTGAGCCCCGATAAGGCCAATAAAAAAGAAGACCCATGCATCGACCGGCAGCGGAAGCACGAGGTGTGCCGCGTCGGCCATTCCACCCAGATCGGCTCCGACGTTGAACGTGTTGGCGACGATCACCAGCGCAGCCAGCGAATAGGCCATCGGCAACGGAAGGCGCCTGCGCATTAGGGCCGCAAGCCCCTCGCCGGTCAGCATTGAAATCCGCGCGCACATGCCTTGGATGACAGCCATCATGGGGGTCGATATCAATGTCAGCCCTAGCATGGAAAAGCCGGTCGTCGCGCCGGCGACCGAATACGTCGAGATACCCGATGGGTTATCGTCAGCCGCGCCAGTGACGAGCCCTGGTCCCAGAATCCTAAAGAAGCGGACGAACCGCTGGGCGGCGGCTACAAAAAGAGTATCTGCTGTCCGAGTGTTCATGCAGAGTTCTCATCGCTCCAATCTTGAGAGTTCGCCGGGAGAGTATCCCCATGGCCAGACACGCAGAAACGCGACTAATTTCGAATTCGTTCCGACAAGCCACCAGTCGCTCTACGGTCAGCGATAGTCGCCGCTTGGAAGCGATCGCCGGGAGCAACGATGGACGTTTTGAGGAGCTTAGATGTCGTCGCTCCTGGGTATAGGTTTAGCCAAGTAAAGCCACAGTACGGTTTGCAAATCCTTCTACTTACCGGCTTAAGTGAGCCGGTAGTGACTTTACTACCTGCAGACGTTAGCCATCTGGCAAATCGGAGAAATTATGTTCCTACACAACAAGAAAATGATGTACACGGTGCGCGTCGATCAGCCCAATCCGCGGTTTGCGAAAATGCTGCTCGAGCAGTTCGGGGGGCCAAACGGCGAGCTCGGCGCAGCTTTGCGATACTTCGGCCAGGGGTGGGCGGAATCCGACGCAAAGCGTCGCGACTTACTGCTAAATATCGCGACTGAAGAGCTATCGCATCTCGAAATGGTCGGCCAAATGCTGACCATGCTCCTCAAAGGTTCACCCGGTGCCCTGGTCGATCAGGTCGAAGCTGGATACCTCGGCGACTTGCTCGATCAAAAGCACGATCACTACACAGAAATGGCCCTTAACAGCTCCCAAACGGTCCTAGGCGGCCCGGGGCCGCGTTTTACGGATTCGATGGGGAACTCGTTCACGACCGATTGGGTCGACACGATCGGAAATCCCACCGCAGACCTGCGCTCCGACATTGCGGCCGAGGCAAGAGCCAAGATCGTTTACGAGCGTTTGATCAAACAGAGCGATGATGCCGGTGCGCGCGAAACGTTGACGTTCCTCATGCAGCGAGAAGTTGCGCACCAGAAGATGTTTGAATCGGCGCTTTCGGCGATTCAGGACAACTTCCCACCGGGCAATATCGTTTTAGACGAGTTTGCCCACGAGTTCTTCCATACTTCATCGGACGAAACCGCGGCAGGCAACGGGACATCGAGTTCGCCAGGGTATAAGCTGCTGACTTCGCAAAAGCTCTGGGAATTCAGCCCGATGGCGGGCGAGCCGCATGGAGGCAACCCCGACTTACCGCCGGCAAATCCCAACGTAGCGTCAAAGCCTCCGCAAAAAGCGAGTTCCAAGACGTAAGGCTACAAAAACTGGACGCGCCTCGATGGGACTTACAAGGCAAACGCGCCTTGAGTCCCAACGGGCTCGTCGCTGGGCTGCGACCGCAGCGACCCAAAGCGACGGGCGTAAACGTGCGTAAATTCTGCGCCGAGTAACATGATCTGTGCAGAATAGTAAGTCCAGATTAAAAATACGATAAGGCCGCCAAACGCTCCGTATCCCGACGACACGCCCGCTCGACCCAGATACCATCCTAGCAAAAATTGGCCGACAACGAAGAGAAGCGCGGAGACCGTAGCCCCCAGCCAAACGTCGCGCCAGGCGATTTGACGTTCTGGTAGATATTCGAAAAGAAGCGCGAAGAGTGCCGTGACCATCGCGAACGAAACGGCGAAGTCGAGCAGCTTTGCCAGGGTGGGAAATCCCGGAATCACGTGTGCTATTG
>JBAVTZ010000167.1:0-15568 GCA_049696515.1 Candidatus Cybelea sp.
CTTTCAAGGAGCGAACGCGCGACCGGATCGGAGGGCATGCGCACCGCGACCGTATCCATTCCGGCGGTCACCAGCGCCGGTACGACCGGTCGCTTGGGCAGCACGAGCGTCAGCGCGCCCGGCCAAAATCGCTCGATGAGCACCTCGGCTAGTGGCGGAACCTCCGCTACCACCTGCGCCAACATTTCGCGATCGAGCACGTGAACGATCAACGGATCGAACGATGGGCGGGACTTAATTTCAAAGATGCGCGCTACCGCGGACGCCTCCAATGCAGCCGCACCGAGTCCGTAGACCGTCTCGGTCGGGAAGGCAACGACGCCACCGGCGCGCAGCAGGGTCGCTGCGGCGATGATATTCTGCGGCGTAGCTGGCACCAACGGCACCCCTCCTCATTGCCTGTAGTCCGGCCGAACCCCCGGAGAGCGGCCGCTTGAAAGGGGAGGGATGGGCGCCGCCCCCCGGCATAAGGTGCTCCCATGCAACGTAAACGTGACTGGGTCTCGCTGTGGCCTCTTGGCGCGTGCGTTTTGGCTGGGCTTCTTCCGGCAGTGCTAGGCGGATGCGGCGGCTCGGGTGGGTCGGTCGCGGCGCCCTTCCTCCCGCTCCCGCCGGCCAAGAAGGGTAAGTATTTCACCCACATCGTCATCATGATTCAAGAAAACCGCACCTTCGACAACCTCTTCGCAACTTTTCCGGGCGCCGACGGGACGACCGTCGGAAAGACGCACAACGGCACGCTGCGGTTGCGCGAGAGCGATCTCGAGAGCCCCATCTCTCCGGGTAACGGCTATCAAGCATGGCTGGCCGATTACAACGGCGGACACATGAACGGGTTCGATCGCGTTCCGATCGGCAGAGTCTCCGGTGCCTACGTCTATCAATACGTCAAGCCGTCGCAGATCCAACCTTACTGGATTCTCGCGAAGCAATACGTACTGGCGGATCACACCTTTCAGACCGACGGCAGCGGCAGCTTCACCGCGCATCAAGATCTAATCAGAGGCGGAACCGATATCAATCCGTCGCAAAGCCTGATTAATTTTCCCACCGAGGCACCCTGGGGCTGCGACTCGCCGGCCGGAACCGTCACATCACTCATCACTGAAAACAACCAATGGAGGCAGGGCGTCAATCAGGGTCCGTTTCCGTGCCTTACCTATCGCACGCTGCGCGACACGCTCGATGCCCAGCAGCTTACGTGGCGCTACTATTCTCCTTCCATCGGAAGCGACTTCGGCGGGAACCTGTGGAATGCGTTCGATGCGATCAAGGCGGTGCGTTACGGACCCGAATGGTCGACGAATCAGGCATCCCCCGAAACGAAGGTCTTCACCGACATTTCCCGGGACACGCTGCCGGACGTTTCGTGGGTCGTTCCCGATTATCAGAACTCCGATCATCCCGGCGACAATTCGGATACCGGACCATCGTGGGTCGCCCAAGTCGTCAATGCAATCGGTCAGAGTCCGGCGTGGAAGAGTACCGCGATCGTGATCGTCTGGGATGACTGGGGTGGTTGGTACGATCACGTGCGGCCGCCCGGGCCGCGCCGGTTCGGCGGGCTCGGCTTTCGCGTCCCCATGATCGTCGTTTCGCCGTACGCAAAAGCCGGATACATTTCGCATAATCAGTACGAGCTGGGAAGCATCGTGCGATTCGTCGAAGACAACTGGGAGTTGCCGCGTCTCGGAACGACGGACGCGACCTCGGGAGATTTCGTCGGCGATTTTTTCGACTTCGCGCAAAAACCGCGGCAGTTCGCGCCAGTCGCGGCGGAGTACTCAAAAGCGTACTTCTTAGAGCAGCGACCCTCGAACCACCCGGTAGACGATGAGTAAGGTTACCCGAATTAGCCAGTAAAAATAACCAGGATTACCGATCATTCTAAAATCAACGAACCATCCGTGGCCGGTCGAATGGAAGAGCAACACAGACGGCGAAGTCGGGTAGTAGTTCATATGCGTACCTTGGAAACGTTTACAGATTCGGCATCTACGCGCACGGCGACGTCAGCCGGGAGCGTGGTTCCCGGGCTGCGCCGCACCGCGGTCCCAGTCGTCTTATCGGATTTCGAAACGATCGAAGTCACCAAGCCGCGAGCCCAGGACGAGCTCAAGTTGATTCAAGCGCACTTCATGACGCTAGCGCAGAGTGCGGCGAAGCGATTGACGTCCTCGGACGAGCGCCAGCAGCTCGCGCATACATTGCAAGATCGCATGGCGCGTTATGGCGCCTCTTCCGATCACATAGCGCGCAGGCAGGTCAGCGTCTTGACGTCCCGCTTCGTAAAGCCCGATTCTGACAGCGCGTCGGAGCCGGTTCGGCGTTACGGGGACCTGCGAAGCGCAACCGGCGAAACCCTCGACGAACGAATGAATCTCTTCGAGGAGATTGCGTGCGACGTTTTCGAGCGCGTCTATCGCGACCGAGACGAGCAGCCGCCGAACGACGTGGTGCACGTCAGCTGCTCGGGATATGTTTCGCCGAGTCCCGTCCAAAGTTTCCTATCGCGGCGCGGATGGCTGAACGTTGGCGTTACTCATTCATATCACATGGGCTGCTACGGCGCATTTCCCGCCGTACGCACGGCCTTAGGCTTGGTCGGGTCGTCGTACGTCTCGCTCCCGAAACCTAGTCGCCGCGTCGACCTCGTTCACACGGAGTTTCTCTCGCTCCACTTCGATCTGCTCGGTGACGAGCCCGACAACTTCGTGACCTCGACGCTTTTTGCCGACGGCTTCATCAAGTACTCGGCCTATCCGGAATGGGAGTTCGAAAAAACCGGGCGAAGCGGTCTCAAGGTCCTGGCAATCGACGAATACATTCTGCCGGATTCGCTCCCTGAGATGACGCTGCGCCCTGGGCCACTGCAGTTCGACATGTCGCTCTCCAAGCGCGTACCGTTCATGATTCGCGATTCTATTACCGACTTCGTCACGTCGATCTGCGGACAGGTTGGTCTGGACTTCGCTGCCGAGAAAGACCGAATGGTGTTCGCGATTCATCCGGGCGGCCCAGCGATCCTCAACCAGATTCGCGCCAAGCTCGGAATCGAGGAGTCCCAAATCGCGCTGAGCCGAAAGGTCTTGTACGAGCACGGAAACATGGCTTCGGCCACCGCACCGCACATCTGGCAACTGATCCTGGAATCTCCGGAGATTCCCCGCGGTGCGAAGATCCTCAGCATGGCATTCGGACCGGGCCTGACAGTAATAGGGGCGCTCTTCGAGAAAGTATAGCCCCGATGCCAGCCGATAGTACGACACCGCAGAGATTCTCCGTGCCAAGTCCCTTTTATTGGAGCGTGCGGGGCGTGCATGCGGCCGCTCCGCTTTTTGTCGCACTCGGGAATCTAGAGTCCCGGATGTTGGCGAGCCGGCTCTCGGCGCAGTCGGTAGATCGGCCGGTCTACATTTGCGGCCTTCCCCGAGCCGGCACCACGATCACCCTGCAGATGCTGAGCGAGCATCCCGACGTGGTGACCCATAAGTACGCCGACTTTCTTATGCCGTACATGCCCTGGGTGTGGAACAACGTCTTTCCTCGCATACCGGTGGATGCCATGCGCAAACCGGTTCCGCGAATCCATCGCGACCGCATCGAGGTGACCCGCGATAGTGCCGAGATGGGGGAAGAGATTCTGTGGGAGCACTTCTTTCCGCATATTCACGACGAGAATCAGTACAGCGTCCTCGATGCCACAACTTCGAATCCGGCCTTCGAACGCTTCTATACCGAACATCTCCTCAAGCTGGCCTTAGTACGAGGACGGACGCGGTACGTCAGCAAGGCGATCATGTGCGTCGTGCGCATGCAGTATCTTCGCCGCCTCTTTCCCGATGCCCGATTCCTCCTCTACGTGCGCAACCCGATCGACCACGTCGCGTCGCTAATTAAACAAGATCGCATCTGGGCCGAGTTGGAACGCGACGACCCGCGGCAAATCGAAATCATCGAGCTGACCGGGCACCACGAGTTCGGTCCTCACCAAGTGATGGCGAACGTTGGACGTCCCGAGGAGCTGCGCGAGATTCGCCGCCTGTTCGACGAGGGTCGTGGCGCGCAATCGCGCGCTCGCTACTGGGCCTACGCGTACGGCTTCGTAGCCAAGCAACTCCAGGACGATCCCGAGTTGGCGCGTCAGGTCTGCATCGTTCGGTACGAGGATCTGTGCTCCGACTCGCTGGCTACTATCGACCGCATTATCGACCACACCGGTCTCGCCCCGGAGAGCTTCGCCGCCGCGCGCGCTAAGTACGGGCAAAAGCTCTCGTTTCCCGACTACTACAAGCCGGCATTCGACGCCGGAGAACTCGCCGAGATCACGGCCGCGACCAGCGACGTGGCCAAGCAGTTCGGATATGACGTCGCCGCCATCGCGCAGCGAGTTGGCGCATCCGCGCCGGCATCAAGTTCCGCGTAACCGATCGCTACGGCTGCAGCCAATGGAGGTACCGCGATGAACTCTCGGCACTGGGCTCTCGCACTCTTCATCGGCGCCGCCATTGCTGCGTGTGCCGGCGGGTCCCAGTCCGGGGAGCCATCAGCTAATGGGCTACTGCCGGGTGCCGGTACGACCGGTAGCACCCCGATCAAGCACGTCGTGATCATCATCCAAGAGAATCGCAGCTTCGACAACCTTTTCGCTACGTTTCCGGGCGCGAATGGAACGACAACCGGTCTGGCCGCCGCCATGCCCGCTCCGGTCGCCAGTGCCTGCGCGGCTGAAGGTCAGCCAGTAATCACCAAACCCACGACGGTTCCCTTAACAAAAGTGACTCTTGTAGGCGTTGGGTTCCCGGGCAACTTCGGTAAGGAATGGGATCTGCCGCACGTCTATCCGAGCGGCTATCTGGCAGAGTGCAACTCTGCCGACTGGTCGCATCCCAGCGCATCGAACCCGTGTAAGATGGACGGCGCCGATCTCACTTACTCCGGTCCTAACGGTGAAGGCCCGCAGGCCACCTGTCTGTATACCTACCAGTACGTCGATCCGCAACAGATTCAGCCCTATTGGGATCTGGCCAAGGATTACGTGCTCGCCGACAACACCTTTCAGACACAAGGCAGCGGCACGTTCACCGCGCACCAGGATTTGATCGCCGGCGGCACCGTCCTGAGCGGAAGTAACGATGACAGCGTCATCGACAACCCGACCGGGTTTCCGTGGGGGTGCGACTCGCGCACGCCTGGTCCCAGCGCTCCGGGTGCGGTGACCTCGCTCATCACAACCTACGGCCAGTATCTCTTGGACAAGGGCCCCTACCCTTGCTTCACTTACGAAACGATGCGCGATCTGCTGGACGCCAAAAGCGTTCCTTGGAAGTACTACTCCTTCCGCGTATACCCGTGGTATGGCAAAGACAAGGGCGACACGCCAGGTATCTGGAGCGCATTCGATGCGATCTCGGCGGTGCGGCACAGCAAAGAATGGGGAACGAAGGTTACGTACACCGATATGAAGATCTTCGCGGACGTCAAGGACGGACGGCTCCCGGCTGTGGCCTGGCTCACGCCAGACGCTGCCAATTCCGACCACCCGCAGGAGGGGTGCAAGTGTGACCACGGTCCTTCGTGGGTGGCTTCGGTCGTCAACGCGATCGGGGAAAGCAAGTACTGGAAGAGCAGCGCGATCATCGTTCTTTGGGACGATTGGGGCGGCTTCTACGATCACGTGCCGCCGCCGTTCTACGACGACGCCGGCGGGCTCGGCTTTCGGGTGCCGATGCTGATCGTCTCGCCTTACGTGCAAGCCCACGTCGAGCATACCCAGTACGAGTACGGCAGCATCCTAAAGTTCATCGAGAATAACTGGAATCTCGGCTCGCTCGGAACGACCGACAAGCGCGCCACCAGCATCGGCAACGCCTTCGACTTCACGCGGAAGCCGCGCAAGTTCCAGAAGATTCCCTCTGCCGAATCGCTGCAGTTCTTCCTCCATCAGAAGCCGTCGGGTATCCCGCCCGACACGGAGTAGGATGCGCAGTCGCAGCGCCACGCTCTTTCTAGGACTCATTGCGATGAGCGCTGGAATCGTCGCCTGCAACGGGGCGTCGAGCGGAATCCCGGCTCTCCCGGCCGCATTTCATGGCGCGCCCTTGAGCGCAAACCCGATCCGGCACGTCGTCATCGCGATCCAGGAAAACCGCAGCTTCGATGACTTCTTCGCAACCTTCCCGGGCGCCGACGGCACGACCGTCGGAAAGGCCGCCCCTATGCCGCCCTCGATTGCCGAAAGCTGCTCGTCGCCGATAACCAAGCCGACGATGGTTCCCTTGAAAGAAGTTCCGCTCGTCGGAAACGGACAGGACCTCAATCACAACCACGAAGCGTTCGATCAGTCCTGGAATAACGGAGCAATGGATGGTTTCGACCGTACGCGTATCGGCGCAGGCGGCGAAGGGCCGCCCTCATGCACGTACGAGTATCAATACGTCAACCCGCAGCAGATCGAACCGTACTGGGAGATCGCGCGGCAGTACGTCCTCGCCGATCACACCTTTCAAACCCAAGGCAGCGGGAGCTTCACCGCACATCAGGACCTGATCGCCGGCGGCACGCAGATCTCGGCGAACAGCGCCCTCATCGACACGCCCACCTTCTTCCCTTGGGGTTGCGACGCAAACCCGCCGGTCCGCACCGCACTTATCAAGAAGGGCAGCAACAAGGTCTATCGCTATGGCGGTCCCTTCCCCTGTCTTTCCTACGCGACGCTTCGCGATCTGCTCGACGCCAAGGGAGTCTCGTGGAAGTTCTACGCGATGTCGGTGCAAAAAGAGAGCGGCTGCGAGCACGGCAATACCGCGGGTATCTGGAGCGCTTTCGACGCCATCAAAGCCGTCCGTCACAGCCCCGAGTGGCAGACGAACGTCACGCGCACGAATCTCGACTTCTTCAGCGACCTCAGTAAGCACCGGCTGCCGGCCGTCGCGTGGATCACGCCGGACTCGCTCAACTCCGACCATCCCGGCACGACCAAGCATCCGCCCTGCGAAGGCGGGGGTCAGGCGCGTGACACCGGCCCTTCCTGGATTGCATCGCTGGTCAACGCGATTGGAAAGAGCTCCTACTGGAACTCGACTGCGCTCGTGGTCGTGTGGGATGACTGGGGCGGCTTTTACGACCATGTGCCGCCGCCGCGTCCACGTAACTGGCAAGGAGGTCCGGGTTTTCGCGTCCCGATGCTCATTGTTTCGCCCTACGTGAAGCCCCACGTCGATCACACCGTCTACGAGTTCGGCAGCATCCTGAAGTTCGTTGAAAGTACCTGGAACTTGGGATCGCTCGGAAACAACGATGCAGCTTCGCAGAGCATCGGCAACGCTTTCGATTTCAGTATGTCACCGCGTAAGTTCAAGATGATCCCCGCCAAGTATTCGCGGGAGTATTTTCTGCACCAGAAACCTTCGGGCGAAGCGCCCGACACGGATTAGAATGGAGCGCGAAGTGACCATTAACCGGATTTGGTTTTGGATCTGCGCACTCGCTGCCGGCGCCGCCGTCAGCGCCTGCGGCGGCGGAGCCTCGAACCCAGCTGCGCCGGCGATGCCGCCCAGCATGGAAGGGACGAGTACGCCGGCTCCGATCACGCATATCGTCGTCATGGTGCAGGAGAACCGTACCTTCAACGACCTGTTCGCCACCTTTCCCGGTGCGATCGGAACGACTACCGGTAAGATCCGCACCGGAGATGGACCAAACGCGAAGACCGAATCGATTGAGTTGAGCGAGGTCAATCTGGAAGCCACGAATGAGCTGCGCCACACCTACCCGGCCTACCGTATCGCCTATCGCGGCGGCGCGATGGACGCGTTTAACTTAATCACCTACGAAGTGGACGGCCAGGAAGAGGGCAAGGCGCCGTACCAGTACGTGAATCCGAACCAGATTCAGCCCTACTGGACGTTGGCCAAACAATACGGGCTCTCCGACAAGATGTTCCAAACGCAGGGCAGCGGAAGCTTCACCGCCCATCAAGACCTGATCGCGGGCGCTACCGCGATCAACGCGACGCACAGCCTCATCGACGATCCGACCAAGAAGCCCTGGGGATGTCCGGCTCCGCCCGGGACGGTAACCTCGTTAATAACGACCAGTGGCGTATACCAGCGCGGGGCGGGACCGCCTCCGTGTGTCGCATATGACACGCTGCAGAAGCGGCTCGACGCCAAATCCATCTCGTGGAAATATTACACGCCCGCGTGGCGCGGGAATACCGGCGGGCTGTGGAATGCGTTTCTGGCGATTTCCTCCGTGTATAACAATGCGACCGAATGGAGCGCGCACATCTCGCAACCCGAGACGAACATTTTCAACGACATCTCCGGCGGCTCGCTGCCCGCCATGTCGTGGGTGATCCCCGACGGGGTCAACTCCGATCACCCGGCCTACGCATCGGATACCGGTCCCTCGTGGGTCGCCAGCGTCGTCAACGCAATCGGTCAAAGCTCTTACTGGAACTCGACCGTGATCATCATACTTTGGGACGATTGGGGCGGTTTCTACGACCCGGTGAAGCCGCCGAAGCTCGACCATCAGGGCGGGCCCGGCTTCCGCGTGCCAATGATCGTCGTCTCACCCTACGTACCGCAAAACAAGATCTCCAACACCGTCTACGAGTTCGGCAGCATTCTAAGGTTCATCGAGGACAAGCTGAGCCTCGGCAGGCTCGGAACGACCGACCAAACCTGCACGAGCATCGCCAACATGTTCGACTTTAAAAAGTCGCCGCGTCCGTTTCACTCGATTCCCTCGAAGTATTCGCGCTCGTTCTTCCTTCGTCAGGCGCCATCCGGGCTGCCGGTGGATACCGAATAACATGCGATCGCGTCGCCTTGCGCCTTCGTTCGCCTTCCTTGCGATGGTGGCGGGAATCGTCGCCTGTGCCGGCAAGAGCACCGGTCTCCCGCCGGTCCTTTCCCCAAACTTCCAAGATGCGGCGATCAAGGAAAAGATCCAGCACGTTGTCATCGTGATCCAGGAGAACCGCAGCTTCGACAATTTCTTCGCGACGTTTCCCGGCGCGGACGGCACGCGAACGGGGAAAGCCGCCGCAATGCCTCGCTCGATCGCCGAAAGCTGCAACGAGCCGATCGAACGGCCCACCACCATTCCGCTCAAAGAAGTCGACCTCGCCCCGACGCCCGGCCCGAGCGCTACCTGGCAAGATCTCGATCATCTTTATCGCGGCTTCAAGATCGATTACGATGGCGGCAAAATGGACGGTTTCGACCTAAGCTTCTACGGTTCGTCCGGGCTAGGCGGCCCGACTTGCCGCTATAGCTACCAGTACGTTAATCCGGCGCAGATCGCGCCGTACTGGGACATGGCCAAGCAGTACGTGCTGGCCGATCACACGTTTCAACAGCAAGGCAGCGGCAGTTTCACCGCACATCAGGAGCTGATCGCGGGCGGGACGCTGATAACTCCAAACGAAGCGCTGATCGACAACGCGTCTTTTTTTCCGTGGGGTTGCGACGCGAACAAATCGGTCGTAACCGCGATCATCAAGCCCGGCGGCAAGGTCTACGAATTCGGCGGCCCCTTCCCGTGTTTTAACTACACGACGTTGCGCGATCTGCTCGACGCCAAGAGCGTGTCGTGGAAGTTTTACGCCCAGGCCGTGCAAAAAGAGAGCGGCCCGCAGAAAGGAGACACCGGCGGCATCTGGAGCGCGTTTGACGCGATCAAAGCGGTGCGCTATAGCCCCGAATGGCACAACAACGTCACGCGCAGCAGTCTGGATATCTTCAACGACATCAAGAACCGCCGCCTCCCGGCCGTCTCCTGGGTGACGCCCGACGGCGCGAACTCGGATCATCCGGGCGAGTTCTCCATGAGACAGGAGCCCGTCGACACCGGTCCTTCGTGGGTTGCCTCGATCGTTAACGCGATTGGTGAAAGCCCTTACTGGAAGTCCACGGCGGTCGTTATCCTGTGGGACGACTGGGGCGGATACTACGATCACGTACCGCCGCCGTTACCGCGCAACTGGCAGGGCGGCCCGGGCTTCCGCGTGCCGATGCTCATCGTGTCGCCGTACGTCAAACCGCACGTGGATCACACGGTCTACCAGTTCGGCAGCATCCTGAAGTTCGTCGAAGATGTGTGGAGCTTAGGATCGTTGGGAAGAAACGACGCGCACTCGGCGAGCATCGGAAACGCCTTCGATTTCAACATGCCGCCGCGCCCGTTCAAGAAGATCCCGGCGAAGTATCCGCTGGACTTCTTCCTGCATCAAAAGCCTTCGGGGATTCCACCGGATACCGAGTAGCTACTCGTTGTCGGGAATGCGCGGGTCCACTGCCTGCTGCAGGAAGAAACCAGGGCCCCGCGGCGCCTTGATCGGCACGAAGGCCCGCGCCTTCTGCGAGAAATCAAAACAATCGGCCGCCGGCGAGGTCGCGCGCCGGTCGGCCGCAGCCAGCTGACCGAGACCGAATAAATCTTCGGCAAACCGCAGCACACTTGCGGTTTCGTACTGCACGTGCGACACGTAGTTGGCTTTTGCGTACGGCGAGAGCACCATCAGTGGAACTCGGAAGCCGACGCCGTCGTATCCACGATAGGGCGGCGCTACCGGATCGTAGAGGCCGCCCCAATCGTCCCACTGCACGAAGATCGCCGTGTTCTTCCAGAACTTGCTCTCGCCGACCGCGTTGACCACCGAAGCGACCCACGACGGCCCGAAACCGCCGCCGCAGGCAAGGTGATCGGAATCGGGACAGGTCGGTGTAATCCACGTGAAGCTTGCGAGTTTTCCGGCGGCAACGTCGGTGAGGAATCGTTTCTGCGGCGTGACGATGTCTTTGCGCCAGTCGGGGCCTTTGAAGATATGGCGTACGGCTTGATAGCCTGACCAATAGCCACCCAGCGGTTGGGTATACTTGCTGGTGTAAAAGCGCCACTCGAGCCCGGCGGCGTCGAATTCGTCCCCGAGCGTTTGGTAGTCGAAGCATGCCGGTTGAGACGCGGCCATGGTACGCTGATGCGTAATCGTCCGAACGGTGTCTCCCGGGCCGCCTTCGCAGCCCCACGCCAGCCAGGGAACGTTAACACTCGAGTGCGCCTGCGCGGCAATGATGTATTGATGCGCGACGAAGCTCTCGTCGAGCTGTGACTGGAACATCCGGTCGGCTAACACCCCTTCGTGCGCCATGTCGAAGTACGGTTTCGTTTCCTTGTGGGGCACGTAGACGTATTCGGGATTGGTCGGTCCCCCATAGCTGCCCTCGCGGTCGAATCCATCCATCCGGCATTTTGTCCCGGGCAGCTTTCCGGTTCCGTCACAAGCGGCGAACATCGCGCTGGCCGAATGATCGATGTCGTATTCGGTTGCCAGGCTTACCGGCCGGAGCTCGATCGTTTTCCCTTTCGAATCCTTGCCGCGAGAAACGGTATCCGCGCCCGGGTAGCCCTCAAAGAGGTTGTTGAAGCTCCGATTCTCCTGCACGATGTAGACGATGTGCTCGATCTTGCCGGTCCCATTGGATGCCATCGCCCGAAAAACCGCATCACTCTGCATGGACGGCAACGGCGCTCGCGAGCCGAACGAACATCCGGCGAGAATGCAAACCAAACCGAAGGAAAGCGATTGAAGTTTCATTTATTGCTCGTCCGGAATGCGGCCATCGTTAGCCTGATGTAAGAAGAAGCCGGGGCCCCTGGGCGCCTTGATCGGCACGAAGGGCCGCGCCTTCTGCGAGAAATCGAAACAATCGGCCGCCGGCGAGGTCGCGCGGCGGTCGGCCGCAGCTAGCTGATCGAGACCGAATAAATCCTCGGCAAAACGCAGCACACTTGCGGTTTCGTACTGCACGTGCGACACGTAGTTCGCCTTGGCGTACGGCGAGATCACGAGCAGCGGAACCCGGAAGCCGACGCCGTCATAACCCAGGTGAGGCGGCGCAACGTGATCGTAGAGACCGCCCCAATCATCCCACTGCACGAAGATCGCCGTGGTCTTCCAGAACTTGCTCTCGCCGACCGCATTGACGAGGGCGCTGACCCACGACGGCCCGAAGCCGCCGCCGCAGGCGAGGTGATCGGAATCGGGGCAGAGCGGCGTGATCCAGGTGAAGCGCGCGAGCTTTCCGGCCGCGACATCGGTGAGAAATCGTTTCTGCGGCGTGATGATGTCTTTGCCCCAGTCGGATCCTTTGAAGATGTGACGTACGGCTTGATAGCCCGACCAATAGCCGCCCAGTGGTTGCGTGTACTTGCTCGTGTAAAAGCGCCACTCGAGGCCAGCGGCGTCGAGTTCGTCCCCGAGCGTTTGGTAGTTGAAGCAGGGTCGTTGAGGTTTACCGTAGGTGCGCTCGCGGCTGATCGTCTGCACCTCGTTGTCGGGCTGCCCGCCACATCCCCAATCGTAGAACGGGACGTCAACGCTCGATTGGGCCTGCGCCGCAATGATATACTGGTGCGCGACGAAGCTCTCATCGAGCTGTGACTGGAACATCCGGTCGGCCAAAACCCATTCGTGCGCCATCTCGAAGTACGGTCTGGTTTCCCTAGAAGGAACGTAGACGTACTGCCCGTTCAAGGGGCCGCCATACTCGATCTCTCTGTTGAATCCGTTCATCCTGCACTTCGTGCCGGGCAACTCGCCGGTACCGTTGCAGGCGAGAAACATTGCTCCGGCGGAGTGATCGATCTCGTAGGTCGTCGCCAGGCTGACCGGCTGAAGTTTGACCGTTTGGCCTTGGGAGTTTTTACCCTGCGACACCGTGTCTGCTCCCGGATAACCATGGAACAGGTCGTCAAAGCTTCGGTTCTCTTGCACGATGTAGATGACGTGCTCGATCTTGCCGCTCCCAGTCACCGGGGAGATTCGAAAAATGCCGGCGCCTGGGGCAGAGGGCATCGCGCCGGAGTTCGACGCGATCGAACAGGCCGTGAGTGAAACGACCAATCCTGCGAGCAAGAGCCGCTTTACCATACACCGGGAGTTTTTCAAGGACGGCAAAGGCGATCCCGCAAAGGCAGCGCGAGTGAAAGAAGCTACGAAGCTTGCAGCGGCACTTACCGCGGCGCTTGCGATCGCCGCGTGCAGCAACGCTTCTCCCGGCGTACCGGTTCTGCCCGCTCAGTCTGCAGAACGTGCCGACTTCGTGCGTCAGTGGTGGACGGCACACGCTCGGCCGGTTTGCCGAGGCAGCCGACAGGGTCAGGCGCAATGCGACTTGATGATCGAGTCGACTCAGGCAAATCCTGAAGTTGGAGGCTGGGGGCCCTCCAATCTGCAGCAAGCGTACGATTTACCCACGAGCAGTAAGGGCTCGGGGCAGATCGTGGCTATCGTCGACGCTTACGATAATCCCAACGTCGCGTCAGACCTTGCCGCTTACCGCTTACAGTATGGTCTGGGGAGCGCAAGCTTCTTCAAGTACAACCAGGAGGGGCTACAGAGCAACTACCCTCGCGGCAATCACTATTGGGGCGGCGAGATCGATCTTGACGTCGAGATGGTTTCGGCCAGTTGCCCGCTGTGCACGATCTATCTCATCGAGGCCGACAACAACCGATTCGCGACCCTCAAGATCGCGGAGGCCGAAGCGGTGAAGCTGGGTGCTCGCGTCGTGAGCAACAGTTGGGGCGGACACGGCGGCGATCTGACCGGCAGCTCGTTCGAAACTCCGGGAGTTACCTATCTTGCCAGTGCCGGCGACTCGGGCTATGGCATGCAGCAACCGGCGAGTTACGAGCGCGTCGTCTCGGTCGGCGGCACGGTTCTGCGGCAGAACGGTTCCAAGTACAGCGAGTCGGTCTGGCGCGGCACGGGC
This sequence comes from Candidatus Cybelea sp., assembly GCA_049696515.1. Taxonomy (GTDB): domain Bacteria; phylum Vulcanimicrobiota; class Vulcanimicrobiia; order Vulcanimicrobiales; family Vulcanimicrobiaceae; genus Cybelea. Next base: position 13,788 of record JBAVTZ010000167.1, read on the forward strand.
GGTGGCTGTTCGGCGGTATCTAAGCCGGCGTGGCAGCACGATCCGGGATGCTCGCATCGAACCGGCAACGACGTGGCGGCGGTCGCCACCAGCGTCGCCGAATATGACACCTACGGCTTCGGCGGATGGATGGTCGCCGGCGGTACGAGCATCTCCTCACCGCTGCTTGCGGGGGTCTACGGCCTTGCCGGAAACGCCCGCTCGCAAAACGGCGGTAAGAGGTTCTGGACGCTGAAGAAACGGCTGCTGGTTAAGGAGCTTCACGTTATCAGCAAGGGTACCGACGGTTGCCCCGGCAGCCTGAACGGAAGTTACCTCTGCACGGCCGGTACCGGCCAGTTTGGCACGTACTCCGGGCCAACCGGCTGGGGCACCCCCAACGGAATCGGCGCGTTCTGAGAACTGAGGGTCCCGTGCCCCTCCTTGGGACCGCCTGAACCGGGAGGTAGGGAAACCCTCCGAAGGTAACTCATGAGGTTCCCAGACTACCCAGCGAAAAGCAAAGGAGCTTTTGTGAACGGACCCATTAAACTTGCGGTGCCGCTTGTTGCGGCACTCGCAATCGCCGCCTGTAATGCAGGCGGTTCTTCGAACGTACCCGGAATGAGCGGCACTTCGCTGAGCGACTCTTCGCGGTTCGGTCAACCCGTTGTCCCGCTTCATGTCCCGGATTGGCAAGCTCAGCACCAAGCACGGCCGGCATGTCCGCAAGTCATCGGAAAGCCGACGTGCCTCGTGCTCGTCAGCACCCAGAGCAAACCCGGCCAGCTCGTCTCTGGCTTGGCGCCCGCCGATTTCCAGAAGCGCTACAATCTGCCGTCGAATACTAAGGGTTCGGGACAGACGGTGGCCATCATTGACTGGGGCGACGACCCGGACGCCACCGCCGACCTGGCAACCTATCGTAACGAGTTCAGCCTCGGGACGGCCAATTTCACCAAGTACAATGCAGAAGGAAAGCAGAGCGGCTACCCGTCGAGCTGCACGGAGTACGGATCGTGCGTCGAAATAATGCTCGACATCGAGATGGTCTCCGCTGTATGTCCCAAGTGCACGATCGACCTGATTGAAGCCGAAAACAGCATCTCCAGCTTGGAACAGGCCCAAACGGAAGCGGCCACGCTCGGCGCGCATATCGTCAGCAACAGCTGGATCTGCTATGGCAGCAACAACTGTGGCGACTCAAACTTCGGAAACTTCTTCAACACCAAGGGCGTCCTCTATCTGGCCTCTTCTGGCGATGAGGGATATAACCAGAACGGTGCCCCGGAAGCGCTCGCAAGCGTCGTTTCCGTCGGGGGAACCACGCTCGTTAGGAACGGCACGGGATATACGGAAACCGTGTGGAACGGCGCCGGCGGCGGATGCGCGACCGGTGTCACCAAGCCCACGTGGCAGCACGATCCGGGCTGCACGTCTCGCACCGACTCGGATGTTTCGGCGGTCGCTTGCATTTGCGTCGCCGAGTACGACGAACTCGACGGAGGCTGGTTTGAAGTTGGCGGCACGAGCGTCGCGTCGCCGATGAACGCCGGAATCTTCGCTCTGGCCGGCAATGCCAGCAGCCAGGATGCCGGAAAGAAATTCTGGAGCCTCAAGGGCAGAAAACTCAAGAAAGACCTGCATGCCATCACTTCGGGTTCGGATGGTTCGTGCGGCGGCAGCTATCTCTGCGAAGCCGGAACGAAGCAGTTCAAGACCTACTCCGGCCCAGCCGGCTGGGGCACGCCCAACGGCATCAAAGCGTACTAGTACGCTCGGAGGTCACCTAAGAGTGGAGG
>JBAVTZ010000168.1:0-3454 GCA_049696515.1 Candidatus Cybelea sp.
ACGTTGCCGAGGCGTTCGGAGGCCGCGTCGAGATGATTTTGGATGGCGGCCCAAGCGAGCATGGGATCGAGTCGACGATCGTCGGGTTCGGGCAGTTACCGGCGTTGCTCCGTCCGGGCGCGGTCGCACTTGAGGCGATCGAAGCGGCGATAGGGCCGCTTGCGCGCGAGCCCTTCGCGGGTGCACCGGTGGCACCCGGGCAGCTCCCTCAGCACTATGCTCCGCGGACGCCCCTTCGCTTGATCGACCCACGCCAAGTTCGCAAGGACCAGCGCGCGGGCGCTGGCGCGCTGACGCTGAGTGAGACGGTCAGCGGCTATGCGGCAACACGATTGCTCTCGCATCGAGGCGATCTCCGCGAAGCGGCCGCCGGCTTCTTCGAGGCACTACACGAGCTCGACGCGCTCGACCTCGTACGGATCGACGCACAGCCTATGACCGAGCAAGGACTTGGCCTGGCAATGATGGACCGGCTGCGCCGTGCCGCCGCCGGTCGCTGAAACATATCCCGCTCGCCATGCGTTTTGGCGGTAGGAACCGAAGAAAGGATCATGATGCCGAGATCTCAGCTCTTTGGACGCGCGTCGTCCGCCTGTGCGATTCTACTTATTCTGAGCTTAGGAGCGGCGCACGCCGATGCCCCGCTGCCCTATCAAGTCGCCGGCGACGTTGCCGAGAGCTATCGATTGTTGACGACTACCTACTACGATCCGGTCGATCCACAAGCATTACTCGCGGCGGCAAGCGACGCGCTCGCCGGCGCCGCTCGCAAGCACGGCGTTACCATCGCGCCGCCGGCGCTGCACGTTGAAGCCGAGCATGACGCGACTGCGAACGAACTCGACGGAGCGATCGTTGCTGCCGCGCGTGCGGCAAACGCGGAGCCGAGTGATTTTGCTTACACCGCGATTGACGCCATGACCAAAGCCGTTAACGATCGCTACACCCAGTTCTTCACCCCTGCCGAGTTCGCGGCATTTAACGAAGCCCTCGACCCGAAGAAGATCGGCGGCATCGGCATCATGATCGAGCCCGACCCGGCTTCGACCTCAGTGCGCATCTCGTACGTTCTGCCGGGTACCCCCGCCGAGCGGGCCGGGCTTCAGGTGGGAGATGTCCTGAACGCAATCAATGGATCACCGACCAAGGGTCTCAGTGTCGAAGCCGTCAGCTCGATGTTGCGCGGCAAAGCCGGCACCGTGGTGGCGGTGAACGTGCAGCGTTCCGGCGCGCCTTCGGTGGTTTCGATAACGCGCGAGGAGGTTCAACCGCCCACCGTCATCTTTAAGATGCTTCCCGATGGTATCGGCTATGTCTGGGTCTTGGCATTCGGCCGGGCTACGCCGGCGGAGTTTGACACCGCGATGACCCGTCTCAGCCAGCTTGGTACGAAAGCGCTCGTGCTCGACTTGCGCAACGACGGGGGCGGATACGTTAACTCGGCCCTCGACATCAGCTCGCGTTTTATCGCCAACAAGGCGCTGGTTACGGTCGAAGAGCGCGGCCAGCACGCCACCACAATCGATGCTGACGGCGACCCTTCAATTACGCTGCCGGTGACGGTGCTGGTAAATCAGTATACGGCCTCGGCTTCCGAGATTGCCGCAGGTGCGCTGCAAGACGACGGTATCGGCGTCTTGGTCGGCGCCAAGACGTTTGGCAAAGGCGTGATGCAGACGCTGACGCCGCTTCCTGACGGCGCTGCGATCAAGATCACGACGGCACACTACCTAACGCCGAACCGCCGCGATATCAATCTGCGGGGCATTAACCCCGATGTCGCCGTGGACGAAAACCGCGACGCTCATTTTGGCGAGGTTGACAAGGACGCGCAGCTGCGGGCCGCAATTGCGCTTTTACAGAAAAAGATCGCCGATAAAAACTAAGGAAGCCCGGCTGTGGTAGGGCGGCGGCGAACCAGCCGCACGATCGTTCCGTTGCGAGCGAACGAGACGTCGTCCATCAACCGCCGCATCAGAAAGATGCCAAAGCCGCGTCCGCGGTGATCCGGCTCGACGGTGGATTGATCGCACGGCGCCGGGAAGCCGCGCCCACTGTCCTGGATTTCAATCGCTAGCTCGGCTCCATTGAACGTGCATTCGACCGTGAATCCAATCGACGGCGCTCCTCGTCCGTGCTCGACCGCATTGCTCAACGCTTCTCCGGCGGCCAGGCGAATATCCGCAATGTCGCTTTCAGAGAATCCGCAGGCGCGCGCGAAGCCGGCAATGCCATGACGCGCGAGGGCCACATTTTGGATCTCGCTTGTAAAGGCAGCGCGGTAGTGCGTGTTCAACGATTGTGCGTTCAATGTCGATGGGTCTCTTTGGAACCTTCCCGGTTCCCAGGCTTTTTTAAACATTTGCCGCGCCGGCGCGAGGCCGGCCGGTAGAGCCCATTAAAAGAACGAGGAAGGAAGCCCCGAAGTTTTGGGGAGCCTTGCAAATGCGCGTTGGGCGATTAGCTCAGCTGGGAGAGCGCCTCCCTTACAAGGAGGAAGTCGGCGGTTCGAGCCCGTCATCGCCCATGTCTCGATGTTATTTTGGGGACCTTACCAAGCGGGTATTTTAATGAAGAGTGTAGCGGCTCATACGGAAATCCGGGTCGAGCGCGACGGCGAGGTCGCGATAATCTCGATGAATCGGCCCGAGAAGCGCAACGCGCTTTCGCTGCAGATGATGCGTGAGCTCGACGCCGCCTTCGCCTCGGCTGGGGAAGACCAAGGTATTCGCGCGGTGGTTTTGAGCGGAGTAGGACCGGCATTTTCCGCCGGGCACGATCTTCGCGAGCTCCTCGACCGCGACGTCGAAACCTACCGTACCATCTTCGCCACCTGCGTGGACTTGATGGCAAGGATTCAAACGATTCCGCAGCCCGTGATCGCCGAGGTCGCGCGGGTTGCGACCGCAGCCGGCTGCCAGCTAGTGGCGGCCTGCGATCTCGCCATCGCATCGAGCGAAGCGACTTTTGCCACGCCGGGGGTGCGCATTGGGCTCTTCTGCAGCACGCCGATGGTTGCGGTGTCCCGTGCAATCGGGCGAAAGCGCTCGATGGAGATGTTGCTCACCGGCGAGGCGATCGACGCGCAAACCGCGTTGGCCTGGGGCTTGGTCAATCGCGTCGTGCCGGTGGATCGGCTTCGAGCCGAGACGCTCGCGCTGGCGCGAAAAATCGCATCCTCGAGCGGAAGTGTGGTTGGTCTCGGTAAAGCCGCATTCTACGCGCAGATCGATCTGGATCAATCCAGCGCTTACGAGTATACCAAGGATGTCATGACCGCGAACGCGTTGGCAGCCGATGCGCGTGAAGGCATCGCGGCCTTTTTGGAAAGGCGTTCTCCGAAGTGGTAAGAGGGGATAGCCAGGCCCCGTTGAAAGCCGACGGACCGCGCCGCTGCACTTGTGGGCTGCGCGCGTGCGCGATTTCTTGACAAGCGTCGCCCACACCCGGTATG
>JBAVTZ010000169.1:0-33212 GCA_049696515.1 Candidatus Cybelea sp.
ACGGAAATCCGCGCCGCCGGTGGCGAAATCGTCGTCGAAGCCGGCGGCAACCGCTTTCGCGCCGCCCGGCTCGTTATCGCGGCCGGTCCGTGGAGTGCCCACGCGCTGGCGCATTTTGGCGTTCGCATCCCGCTCGAGGTCACCAAAGAGCAGGTCACGTATTTCCAGGCGGCCGATCTTGCGAGCTTTGCGTTCGGTGCATTTCCGATTTGGATATGGATGGACGATCCATCGTTCTATGGGTTTCCGGTTTTTGGCGAACCGGGGGCAATAAAGATCACCCAGGACGCAGGCGGTAAACCGGTCGACCCGGACACCCGCGGGTTCGAGGAAGATCCCGAGATCACCGCGCGCGTTGCGGGCTTTCTCGCACGATATCTCCCCGGTGCCCTGGGACCCGCACAGCTTGTGAAAACTTGCCTTTACTCGCTCCCGCCGGATCGGGACTTCGTTATCGACACGCTGCCGGAACATCCCAACGTCAGCATCGCAATCGGCGCGGGACACGCATTCAAGTTTGCAGGCGTCATCGGTCGCATTCTCAGCGACCTTGCTCTCGACGGTGGCACGCAATCAGGGGTGAAGGACTTCGAAATCGATCGCCCGATTCTCCAAATGGAAGCGCCGCCGAAAACATACATGGTTTAGCTAGGCAGGCCGCAGCATTCGGCGCTCTTGGCGCGTGCCCGGCGGCGTTTCGACGCTCCCTTGATCCACGAAGCCGTGGCGTCGATAGAAGGCTCGGGCCCGACCGTTGTCTTCCATGACCTCCAAGCCTATCTCGGTGAGGTGCTGTTCCCTCGCCCAGCAGATCACCGCCTCGACGAGAAGATCGGCCACACCTTTGCCGCGCGCAAGCGGTGCGACCCACATCGAGATCAACTCCGTTACACCGTCGGAGTTGGGTTTGGTCGCACTGGCCATTCCCGCAGGAGTTTCCTCAAGGCGGGCGACTGCGTTGAACGGCACTTCGCTAAGCCGTTGCCGCCAGCGCTGTTCGGTGTCTCCTTCCCCTAGCCAATAATCAAGGGTCGAGCCAAACGCGTAGGGCGCTTCGCTTAGCGCCTGCAAGCGCACCTCGCGAAAGAGCGGCCATTCATCGACGGTTAAAACGTGCAGCGTAACCGGCGGGTGGTCCATGGAAAGGGAATCATTCGCAATCGCTCAAACGAGCCCCCTAAGCGTCGCATCAGTAGCGGCGCGAGGAAAAATGCCAATGAAGCTGACCGCACTCGCCGCCGCCTTCGAGGCGGTCGTCGGCGTTCTTTTGATCGTCAACCCGTCAGTGGTCGTGTGGCTTTTGCTCGGCGCCGATTTGGCTGCCGCCGGCCACGTCGTTGGCCGCCTGGCGGGCATCGCGCTCCTTGCGTTGGGCCTGGCCTGCTGGCCCAGCCGTGAGCCCGTAAGCCGCAACAGCGCAGCCACTCGCGGCCTTTTAACCTATAATGCGCTTGCAGCCGTTCTTTTCTTGTACGTAGGAGTACGCGGCGAATTCGTGGGGCTGTTACTATGGCCCGCAGTCGCTATTCATGCGCTTTTGGCGATCCTGTTCGCTCGCATCGCCGTGGTTGACATCCCGACCAAGTAGTGAGCAGTTCACTCACCATTCGAGGGGTAAGAAATGTCTGCCTATAAAAAGATCTCTGCCTACTGAGAAGTCGTAGGCGAAGGAGCAGAGAGATGATTCCTCTGACCGATGCGTCACGGCGCCCGACTCATTTTCCGATCGTTACACTTTCGATCATCGTTATTAACGTGATCGTCTTTGTGTTGGAGCTTATAAAAGGCGATGCCTTTGTGGCCAAATGGTCGCTAATTCCGGCGGATATCTCTTCGGGGCATCACCTGGTCACGATCCTCACAGCGATGTTCATGCACGCTAGCTGGTCGCACATCATCGGTAACATGGTGTTCTTGTGGGCGTTCGGCCCGGAAATCGAAGACGCCATGGGGCCTACGCGCTATTCTATCTTCTATCTCCTGGGAGGGATTGCCGCGGCACTCGCCCAGGTCGCATTTGCCCCGCATTCGACCATTCCGAACCTTGGCGCGAGCGGAGCAATCGCAGCAGTAATGGGCGGATTCTTAGTGACATTCCCTAGCGATCGAATTCGTTCGCTTTTGGTCATTTTTGTTTTTGTGCGCGTTACCTACATTACGGCTGCCGCGTTGATCGGCTTCTGGTTTCTTCTGCAGGTTTGGAACGCCGGTACGGTCGCCACGGCCCAGACTGGCGGCGTCGCCTACTTGGCACACGTTGGCGGGCTGCTCTTCGGGGCGTTCTTCGCGCGGCTGTTTGAGGACCCAAAGCGTGTGGCTCGCGAAGTTTGAGGAACTACTTCCGGGTCAAAACGAACCCCTTATCCGACGTTAGTTGTCGTCGTCGGGGCTTTTGTAGCTAATCGGCAGGCGCTCGAAATAGCGGGCCGAGTACGGTGCGGCGATGGATTTAAACGCCCGGGCGGGACGATCAAAGTTAAAGCAATCGGATAAGTCGTTAGCGCGGACGTCCGTCGTGCCGAGTGAGCCGAGGTCGAAGGTTTCCTCGATGAACTTGAGTATGCTCCCGAACTCGTAGGGCACATGCGAAACGTAACCTTGTTTTGCATACGGGGAGACTACGATCATCGGCACGCGGAATCCCAACTCGTACGAGTTGTAGATTTCGGGGCCAACGTGATCGTACCAACCACCCCAGTCGTCCCAGGTCACGATAATTGCCGTATGGCTCCAATACGAGGACCCACCGATCGTATTTACGATTGACGCAACCCACGACGGCCCGGTACCGTCGTTTTGACCGGCATGGTCGGATTCAGCCGCACTCGGCGTCACAAACGTAACCTCCGGCAGTTCGCGGTTCCGGATGTCCTTCAATACTTGTGCCGATGGCCAAATCACATTTTCGTAGCTGTGCCCTTCCCAAATTTGCTTGATCGCATCGACTGCATGCCACTCGCCGGAACCGCCGAACTCCTGATAATAGTGCCAACTGACCCCCTGGGAATTCATCAGGTCCATGATCGAAGTGCGCTCAAAGCAGGGATAGACGCTCTTCCCCTCGTTGCCATTCGCATCGATCGTTGCCACCGTGGTCCCGGGCAAGGAGTTGCAACCGCCTTGGTGCCCTTTGTCCTGCGGGCTTTTCGGGTTCTCCGCTGCTTTGAGCGACGAGCCATTGCTGATCGTCGAGGTGCCGCTCACGATGTACTGGTGCGCCGGAAAACTCGGACCTTGATTGGTCTGAAATAGGTTGTCGGCGAAAGTGTAGGTCTCCGCCATGTTCCAGTACGGTTCCGTTTCATTTTTCGGGACGTAGCCATAAGCCGCGACGGCGCGTTTGGGGCAATCGGAGTTGTGCTTCGCGAAGCAAACCTCGGGCTCCGAGCTGAAACCATTCATGTTTCCATTATTGTAATCCGAGAGCCACGCGGTGTGCTTGTGCGAGAGATCGTAGGGGGCGGTCAACGATTCCGGCTCCAACTGGACAGTCTGGCCGAAAACATTTTTACCATACGGCACGGTATTCGCATTGGGGAATCCGTTGAACAAGTTGTCCACAGTGCGGTTTTCTTGAACGATGACGACGATATGCTGAATTACGGCGCTACCCAGCAACTTGTGAAGCGATGCCCCGGAAACCGGCGCGGCTCGGACGGGCGGCATGCCCGTAGAAACTCCACCCGCCTCCCCCGACGGCGAGGAGGAGCACCCCACGGTTATGACCAAGGCCGTCGACAACATCCCGGTCAAAAATCGGCGCATTAAGTGAGGGTCCTTCCATAACAGTGGGAGGCGCAACGTGAATCCTCCGGCGGCTTTCTCTGTGAAGCTCAGAGTCCTTCTGCATAACCGGTCGACCAAACCAACCGACCGGTCGTGGACCTTACATCGCGTTCACGTTCCACAGGTCGAGAGCTAATGGGGATTTAACCGTATCCTCGAGGCGAGGGCTGAAGATGGTGCAGGTCGCCGGCAATGAAAATGCCTATTCGATCTGGCTGCAGACCCGATCGGCGGTAACGAGCGCGCGGTATCCGCGCCGCATCGATTACACGATCGCGGTTACGGGGATCGATGGCAGCAAGCCTTCCAACGATCACTTTCGCGCCAGCTGCGATCCAGATAGTGGAGCGTCCCGCGGGGCGTAGACGTCAGCTTTAACATCGGAATCTGCCTTGGCTCGTGCGCGGCCATCCGGATACCGGTTGGCCATCCGCCACCGGTGCAAGATCTGTTCGGCGAACCGTTGTTGGAGCCGACGTACATGTTTGGGATCCGCTATCGGCCTGCAGGGCGCAGCCCAATGCAATTGCGCGGCTCGAGTTCGTTGCGGACCATTGCGATCGTTTCGGCGCAGGCACCGGACTACCGAGTCGCATTGATCGACACGCCCGCGATTGACGGGATGCCAACCTATCATCTCGGCCTTAGCCCGGTGCGAAATCCGAAAGCAAACCGTTTGCGCGAGCTCTGGGTAGGCACCATGATTATCTGCCCAGAAAGGCCGTCATCGCCGGAAACTTTACGCTTGCTCCACTCGTCGACGTGCCTTGGACCGTGGATTTTTCGATCATCAATGGCGCGCCTTTCGTAACGCGCGAGAGTACCGCCGACCCGCTCTACCTCGCGCACCGCCGTGTAGTTCGCGATGCGGCGATCGCGTTTGATGATATCCGCGAACCCAGCGGCTCGCTCTACCATCAGCCGCTCATCGAGCCGGTGCCGGCGGATACTGCACTCATCGAGCCAGAGCCGTGAACGTTGCGCTGGATCCCGTCAGCCGTCGAGCCGTACGTCGGTTTTCCACAGTCGGAGCATTACGTAGAACAAGAAGGCGGTGCTGATACCGAAGAGCAGCATCCCGTCGCCGGCCTCGGCCGCGCCCATCAGCCGCCATTGTTCTGCCAGCACCAATCCGGAAGCGCCACGTGTCGTCATCGAGTCGACCGAGTATAACACCGCATCGGCTGGAGAGGGCAGCGCGCCGAGCCGCAGGTAGACCACTGCCCAAATCATACACTCAACGGCGTGCATGAAAGCTAACAATAGAGCGATCGCGACGATCACGATTATCGAACCGGTCATGCCGTCTGGATAGGTACTCCCCCGATGCAGGAGCCAGCCGCGAACCTTTTCAATCCCACCCCCGATTAAAACGACAGCGATCACGTGGAGGGCGATCGTAACCGCGACCAGCACGAGACTCCACGTCCAGCTCGCACCCCAGGCTCCCCAACCATGCATCAGAACCGGGGGTTAGTCTTAGCGCACGGCAATCCCCACGACGGGCAACGCTAGCCCGGTACTAGCCACCGATGATCGTCTGTATGGATTCCACGTTGCCCAACGGCGCCTAAGTGTGCAGGTTAGTTGTGCAGTTGTTTGTGGGGCCGGCACCGCCCAAGGCGTAGGATAGGCGGTAGAGGAGGTACGGTTATGACGGTCTCAAAGGCTGGCTTGTCGGTGGCGGAACGAGCACGGCAGCTCCGCTCCTCGCGGGCGTATTTGGATTGGCCGCCAACGCGTCATCACAGAATGCCGCCCAGGCCTTTTGGGAAAAGCGCCACGAAAAGTCGAGCGACCTCAACGACGTCACCAAGGGCCACAACGGCGTGTGTTCGCCCACCTACTTCTGTACCGATGGAACGCACGAATATCGAGGTTATGGCGGTCCAACGGGGTGGGGCACACCTAACGGAATCGGTGCGTTCTAAAAGCTCCTGACGCACCAGTTATAGGCAGAGAGGAAGGCGGTAGGAAAGCGCCGCCTTCCTCCTATATTGCGTAAATTGCCGGGTGCTCGCATTCATCGCGACGTGTTAAATACGACTTGGTCCCAACGCCAGAGTTGCTGGAAGAAATCGCGTGCGGAGTTCCAATCGGCGCGCTCGCCGCAAATCTGCACGATCGTGCGTTTGCCGTCAATCGCGTTCAGCAAATGCTCTTGTGGTGCATCGATGGGAAGATATAGATCCGTATACGTGTGATTGCGATTGATCAGCACCGCTGACGCTCCCGGCGGCAATCGGTCGCGCACCGCGATGGTGTCAGGTAGCCGGACGGGGATGTAGTCAAGCCAACGATCGCTGTCGAACTCGATTGCATGAGCCTGGGCGGAGTCGCCATTTTTGTAAGCCACGGCCGCGTGACGAACCATCGTTCCGCGGAACAACTCGATCGCAGCATATTGCGCCGCGGGCGGTAGCTCAATCAGAAGCGAGTGGTGTGGTGCCGATGCGAGTGCGCCGCACCACGGTAGATACGATGCTTGACGAACCCAGCGCCCGAACGCGAAATCGCCTCGCTCGAGGAGGTCCATTAGTTGTGGGACCGAGTAGGCTCGGTCCGCAGGATGGAGCAGCGCGTCGGCCAGTCCGGCTTTGTTGGCAAAGTCCGGCGACTTGCGCAATAGGGTTGCAATCGGATGATCTGTTGGAAGGGCTTTGAGGCTTGCAGCCAGGTCGCGAATCTCGTCAGGCGTCCAGCCGATGCCGAGACGCCGGCAATAATCCTGGAGCATGTATACACCCGCGCGGCCGTAAGGCGCGTAAACCATCAGGTGAATAGCGCCGTTTGGTTCGAGCACATCATGCAACGCACGCAGACCTGCATCGGGGTCGGGCAGGTGGTGCAGCACGCCGGTGGTGACCACGTGCTCGAAGATTTCGCCCAGATCGCCCGCGTGCTCGACGGGAAGCCGGCGCACTTCGAGATTTGCGAGCCCGTACTTCTCTTTTAACTCTTGCGTAAAGGCGATGCTGTTTGCACTGACGTCGATTCCGACGACCCGGGCGCGCGGCCAACGCAGCGCGTAGTGTGCAGCCTGCGTCGTGCCGCAGCCGGCAACGAGTATGCTGCGGTTGTCGCGATAGGGCTCGGCCGGCCAGAAGTGATAGGATTCGGCGCGCCGGCGCGCGTCGTCCCAGGTCTGGCGATACGCCTCGAGGTCGTCCACGGGCGGCGGGTATGGGTGACTTTCGTAAAAGTCACCCACCTGCGCAGCAACGGCGTCCGCCGCCTTGGAACGCGACATGTTAACCGTGCGGGGTCTTTATTTGTTCCATTACGGAGTCGAGATTGAACGAGGCGGGTTTTTGTCGCGGCGGGAACTTTTCGAAGTCTGCGACCTGCTGCGCTACAAATGCCTGCATTAAGTACAGTTGTGGCGCGTGATCGACCAACCAGTCCCAATAGGTGTTCGAGTTAAAGTCGGCCCGCTCGAAGGGGTCGCGACGCAAGCTCATGATATGCGGTAGCCGGAGCTTATCGAACGGCTCAGCCCACTGATTCATTTGGTTGGCGCGTTGTAACGACAAGTTCATCTTCCAATCGCCGATCCGTACTGCGACGACGTCGCCGTCGTCGCTAAAGTACATAAGGCCCGGTCTCGGACTTGCCGCCACCTGCCCGCTGAAATAGGGGATCATATTGAAGCCGTCGAGATGGACGTTGAACTTCTTGCCGCCCACCGTGCTGCCATCGAGGAGTTGTTTGGTGACGTCCGGATTGCCGGCGGCGGCTAGGAGCGTCGGGAACATGTCGATGTGCGAGACGATGCCGTTGAAGACCGAACCGGGCTTGATCGTGCCGGGCCAGCGGATGAAGCACGGCACTCGCCAGCCACCTTCCCAGTTTGAGTCCTTCTGCCCGCGGAACGGGGTGTTGGCTCCGTCGGGCCAGGTGTCGTTCTCCGGACCGTTATCGGTGGAGTACATGACGATGGTGTTATCGGCGATTCCCAGTTCGTCAACCTTGTCGAGCATCATGCCGATCTGCTCGTCGTGTACGACCATGCGGTCGCTATACGGATCCTGGCCGCTCTTGCCGAGGTTTTTTTCCGCGACGTGCGTCCGAAAGTGCATGGCCGTGGAGTTGTACCAGAGGAAGAACGGCTGATTGGCCTTGGCCTGCTTCTCCATCCACGTGAGTGCGCGGGCCGTGATCTCCTCGTCGATGGTTTCCATGCGCTTCTTGGTGAGCGGACCGGTATCTTTGATCGTCTGTTTGCCGACCCGTCCAAAGCGAGGGTCGACGGTTGGGTCGTCAACGTCGGTCGCTTTGCAATCCAGCACGCCGCGCGGCCCAAACATCTCCTTGAACTTGGGGTCCTTCGGATAGTCCGGCAGTTCGGGTTCTTCCTCGGCGTTGAGGTGGTAGAGGTTGCCGAAGAACTCATCGAAACCGTGGACAGTCGGTAAGAACTCATTGCGGTCGCCCAAGTGGTTCTTACCGAACTGGCCGGTAGCATAGCCCTGCGGCTTCAGCAGCTCGGCGATGGTCGGGTCTTCGGGCTGAAGACCAACGCTGGCACCGGGCATGCCGACCTTGGTGAGACCCGTGCGAACCGGATTCTGACCGGCGATGAAACAGGCGCGGCCGGCTGTGCAGCTCTGCTGCGAGTAATAGTCGGTGAAGAGGGCGCCTTCGTTGGCCACCCGGTCGATGTTCGGGGTCCGGTATCCCATCATGCCGTTGCTGAATTTGCTGATATTCCAGATGCCGATGTCGTCGCCCCAGAGTATGAGGATATTGGGTTTCTTGTCAGGCATTATCGCGTGCCCTTTCGTAAGCTTGCTTGATCTCCGTGGTAAAGGAGGCAAAACGGGTTCACAAAATTGATGTCGTTTCCCTGGGGTGCAATTAGAGCTGCGGAACATCTGGCTCAGGTTTCCGTGGCTCGCTTTAAGCTGAAATTAGGCGGGGGCCCTTCCATTGTACGAGCAGAACGTTCCGGGGCGCTGATTTCATTCGTGCCAAGGGAGCAACGCAGATGACGAGTCAAGGTATCAGCCGGTGGATGGGATTTTGCGATCCTGAGTAGCATCTTCGTCGGTCCGAACGGGATACGCGCCGGATGGCGCTTCCTGGCTTATGCGGCGCTTCTTATCCTGCTCGATCAGGCGCTCGAGAACTTTGTGGTGCCGCACGTGCTGGATGGGCTCAATATTCACGACCAGGGCGTCGGTGCGCCGGCACTCCTGGTTATAGAGATCGCTGAGGGCTTTGCCGTGCTCGTCGCAACCGGCGTTCTCGCGGCCTTCGAGCGCCGTCGCATTGATGCTTACGGTCTGCCCGTACGGTTGGCATTTGGCGCCCGCTTTTGGGAGGGTACCTCGATCGGCGTGTTGAGCGCCGGGCTGGTCGGTATTGCGATGATCGCAACGGGTTCGATGGTCGTGCACGGGTTCGCATTGCGCGGCAATATGCTGATAATCGAGACTGTGCTATGGCTCGTGGTGATGGTGCTCGTGGGGCTCAACGAGGAGTACATGTTTCGCGGGTATCCGCTCCAGGCGCTGGCGCGAGGCATGGGGTTTTGGCCCGCCGCCGTGTTGCTATCGTTGCTCTTCGGTGCCGCCCATCTGACCAAGCCCGACGAGAACGCGATCGACATCGCCAATATTGTCCTGTTGGGCTTGTTGACCTGTTTGATGCTGCAACGCACCGGCTCGCTATGGCTTGCCGCTGGGTTTCACTTCAGCTTCGACTTCATGCAGTTTTTCGTCATCGGAACGCGCAATGGCGGTGCCGAGCCGATCGGTCACCTCATCAATACAACATTTCCGGGTCCCGCGTGGGCGAACGGAGGTCCGCTCGGAACCGAGGCGAGCTATTTTATGCTGCCGGTCATCGGGCTGATGTTTGCCTACATTCTCCTGCGCTACCCGAAGGCAACGCCGCTCGTGACGTAATCCTTGAAACGTTCGAACAGGAGCCAAACGCATGAAGGCAGTTGTTGCTCATAGCTTCGGAGGCCCCGAGGTCTTGCGGTACGAGGACGCACCGGCGCCGGAACCTGGCCCTGGTGAGGTGACGGTGCGCGTGCATGCAGCCGGCGTTGGAAACTGGGACGCGCTTGTACGCGAAGGGAAGAGTGGACTCGGACAAACCCTTCCGCTCATTCCCGGCGCCGATCTCGCCGGAACGGTTGCTGCTGTGGGGGCTTCGGCCGGTGGATTTCGGCCTGGCGAGCTAGTTTACGGCGCAACCAACCCGCGCTTCACCGGCGCGTATGCCGAGGTCGCATTGTGCGATGCCGGAATGATCGCTCGCAAACCGGCGGCGCTCAACTTCGTTGAAGCGGCATCCGCCCCGGTCGTCGCCGTTACCGCGTGGCAGATGCTCTTCGAGTTCGCGAAGGTCTCGGCCCGGGAGTCGGTCCTGGTCCAAGGAGGGGGCGGCAACGTTGGCGCCTACGCCGTTGCGCTCGCGAAGATTTCCGGAGCAAAAGTCGTCACAACGGCCTCCGCGTCGGATCGCGACTATCTCGAAGGGCTCGGCGCTGCGGTTATCGACTTTCGCGCCGAGCGGTTTGAGGACGTCGTTAGCGGCGTGGACATCGTCATCGATACCGTCGGCGGCGCGACTCTGTCGCGGTCGTTCAGCGTCGTACGACCGGGGGGAATCGTCGTTTCTTCGGTTGCCGAGCCTGCTGAAGAAGAGGCAAAGCGAGCCAACGCCCGCACCGCATTTTTCATCGTAAGCGTCACCACGCGCCGGCTCGACGCGCTCACCCCGCTCTTCGAAGCGGGGATACTCAAACCGCGTGTCGGCGAAACGCTCCCCATGGAGAAGGCATGCGAAGCCCATGCCATGCTCGCCGACGCGCGCCATCCACCGGGGAGAATCGTCTTGAGCACCGGCGCTTAGTCGCGTGACTTCGCTTTGGACTCGACCGCGGGCCGAAGTACTTCGATCACCATCGCGGCCGCGATTGCGGACAGCGCTCCCACGATCACGAGCACGATATCCCGTTTCTGTTGCGCGTTTACGTCGCTCCATTCTAAAGAGACCGCCTTGTCGTTCCCGTAAAGCAGCCGCGCGCGCTCACCTCCGAACGGTATTTCCAGGCCACCTGAGAAGCGCAGGTCGTCAATATCTTCGAGTGCCGAAACGTCGACCAAAAGGGCTCCGGACGTTTGTGTATTCGCTTGGACGGTCACCGCGCGCTCGGTAAACGTCGGGTTGGCGCTCTGCGAGCGCGAGAACTTGCACTGAATTGCACCCAGCCCGTTGGGCATTTGTCGGAAAGCTCGACTGAGCTGTGGAGGAATCGGTATGAGAATGTCTTGATTGTGCTGCTCGACTGCGATCGGAGCAGTCACGTCGCCCTTACCTGAGTCCGCCAGGAGCGCAGTGACGCCGCCGTTCTTTATATCTACCGAACTGCAGGAAAGGTCGCTTATCTTTCCTCCCCTCACCACGATCGATTGCGTCGCCGGGGTGGGCATGAAGAGTATGCTCGACGGGCTGGTAAGCGCAACTCCGGGAAACGGGAGATGCGCCGGTCGTAGGAGCATGATGAGCAAAGCCCCCGGCGCGCGTTCAAAATGAAGCGGCGGCTGCTGATTAAACGTTATCGTTATAACGCGTCCAGGCGTGTGGTCGACGTGCGTAATCCAGAGCGTCAAGACCCAAGCGATCAGCGCGACGATTGCCGCGAGCACGAGCCACAAGTTTCGTGCCAGCCGGTTCATTGCGATCTATCTACCACGAGGGCCTCGTGCCCTTGGTTAATGCTTCTCTGAGTCCTTCGTCAGCTTCAGATCCACGAGGTCCTTGTTGTAAACGTTCGTTTGGGGCAGATGCGTGCGCACGTCGCTAACGGCTACCGGCACGTTCGCTGCGGTGTCGTATGCAATTCTTTGCTTGGACGTCGCCTGCAGATAGCGTCCACCTTGTTGCACGAGCGTCCCGTTTGTCTCTACGAGGACCGCCGCCCCAGCTTTGGGGATCGGTCCCTTTCCTTGCAGATCGAAGGTACAATTCCAGGTGTAGAGTTGACCCGCGAATCCGGTTGCTCCCGGAATAATTGCTCCCTTCACCTTGTAGGTTTGTTTCCAGCTGGATTTTCCGCCGGGCGACAAGCCATTGAAATAGTGGGCCGCAAGGAGCGGAAACAACGTGAGCTGTATCGGCGAGATCGCATAGGGACGTTGCGTGCACGACACGCCGCCGTTTGGGTGAACCTCGCAGGTGTTGGTGGCGCGCGGACGTGCCGTGTTCCACCAGTAATCGGTTCCGCTGATCATCACGCTACCGTCCGGCAGAGGCCCGGAAATGGCGATGGTCGTAGTCCCGGTTCCGTTTCCCGAACTCGCAGCCTTGGTATTGTAACCAAACTCATAGACAAGGTGGCGCACCGCGGCCGGCGCCGTCGACGGTGTTTGTCCACTTAGGACGAAAAGCGTCGTTAGAAGCAGCCCGATAGTTCTCACGTCGTTAAACCTCCGGAGTCAAAGTAATCGTCGTGCGTGTACGCTAGTGCGGCGGGCAGCTCTGTCCGCCAGTTTTGATCGTCGAGAGCTCAGGCGTGGCAGAGGTCGGGAAGGGTTTGCCGCCGGCCGCGGGTTTCACGCAATCGTACGCCAGTATATACGCCATCACTGCCGCATAGTCGTTTTTTGAGAGCGATCCGGGCGCCGTGAGCGGCATTTGTTGGGTGACGATCCCGTAGAGCTGAGCGACGTTGAGATTTGAATGAGCGAATCCGGCCCCGGTGAGCGCCGGTCCCGAGACTCCTTGCAGGTGCGCACCGTGGCACGTGAGACAATGCTGCGCGTAGACGACCGATCCGGCCGAGGCCTGCGCCATCGTATAGGGCGCGCTTACGGTTGCCGACGGAGCGGATCCGCCTGCCGCGGCGACCGGGAGGGTCACCGCCGGCTGTCCGCTCGCATCGTTCATAACCGTTTGTTCCGGACTCAAGCGGTAGGCGACGACACGAGCGCCCTGCGACTTGGGTAGATTCGGCGTCTGCTGATTTCCGGCTTCACCTGCCTCGACGACGAGATATTCGTGGCCGTCGCTGCCGCGGTAGGCGGAGATCGGGGCGACGATTGCCGCGCCGACGTCGTCATGCCACAGCTCGCGGCCGGTCTTTGGGTCGAGTGCATAAAGACGACCGCTCAAATCGCTGGTGAAGATCAAGCCGTTCCGGGTTACGAGGACCCCGCCTTGTCCCGAATAGGGTAGCGGCTTCTTCCATGCGGCCCTGCCGGTTCCAACGTCGACGGCCGTTAAAAGACCGGTCGCCGCCCGGCGCTTGGGCAACGGACCAGCCGAGTATGGCTGTCCCGCAATGTATGGAACGGCCGCTGGATAGATGATCTTCCAAGTTGCACACTCTTGCGTGCTGGGAATAAAGAATAGATTGGTGGCATCGTCGTATGAGCCGCCGTTCCACTCGATGCCCCCGCCGTGGTTCGGACAGGCAAAGGTTCCAGTCAGCGTTGGGGCGGTGGTGAAGATACCTCGTTGATTGCCCACAACAAGGCGGGCTACGGGCTTGCCACTCGTCCGGTCGAGTATCACAAAGTCGCCGGCTTTGTCGCCTTCGGCTAACAGCTGCCGGGCGGCGCCGGCAACCTTTCCGGTAAAGAGCACCGGCGGCATCGACGGGTCGTTATCGTGTAAGTCGTTTGGAGAAACCTTGTAATACCACTTGAGACGCGGTTTGGCACCCGATATGTCGAGGGCGACGACCGTATCGGCGTAGAGATTTGCTCCTTTCCGCCCGTAATCGGTAAGGTTCGGTCCGGGATTACCCGGTCCGGCATAGAGCGTGTCGGTTGCGGGATCGATCGACAGGCCCGACCAGACCGCAGCCCCGCCGTGTATGAAGGAGTTACCGGGCCAGCTTTCATGCCCCGGCTGACCGGGCTGTGCAACGGTGTGCCAATCCCAAAGACGAGAGCCGTCTTGCGCGCTAAATGCGCTGATCAAGCCGCTGCCGCCGAGATCGCCGCCGGACGTGCCGACGATGACTTTGTTCTTGTAAACGTACGCGGCGGTTGAGTACCAGGTGTTGCTTGTATCGTGGCAGGCCGGTACGTTGAAGACTTGCTTTCCGGTCGCCGCATCAATTGCGACCAAACGGCAATCTTGGGTGACAATGTAGAGGCGCCCGTTCGCCAGACCGACACCGCGGTTGACCGCATACTGCAACTCGTAAGCCGGATTGTAGCCAAAAGCCCAGCGCAACGCGCCGGTCTTGCCGTCAAATGCCAGCACGTTGTCGTGGGAGGTCGAAACGTAGACCGTACCGTTCCAAACGATCGGCGAGGCCTCTTCCTCGCCCGCGTCTTTGACGGTCGTAATCCAGGCTTTCTTGAGTTGCGCCACGTTTGAAGGCGTAATCTCGTTGAGCCCGACCACACGGTTCCCGCCGAACGTCTTCCCCGGAACGACCCAGTTGGCGTCGTCGGAGCTAGCGTGAAGCAGGGTAGCTGAATCCGGCCATGCCTTGGCGTTGTTGCCGCCTGAACAGGCGGCCAACATTGCTAGAATTGAAGCGGCCGCCAGGGCGCGTGATGCCATTGCCATGAACGATACCTCCCGCTCGTCGCGAACGCAGAAGGAGACAAAGCATGGCGCTTCTGTCGCCGCGTTCGGCCCTCCTTGACGTATTACGGCTCGTCGATGGGTCAATTTACCGGGTAACGGTCAACCCAAAGCAAAAGACTTAGCTAACGAATGGCAACTAATACGCGAAGCGAATCGCCCATCTTCCCCGCGCTAGTCGTCATAGGGCTGGCCGTAGTCTTAGGGCTTCTGCCCGGGCGGTACCGGTTGACCCCCGAAGGCGTCCCGTTCTTGGCTTCGTTAACTCTGGCGATTCCGATGCTTCTCGCGGGGTTTGCGCCCGGAGATCCGCGCTGGGCGCGCCTCGAGCGCTATGCGGCAATCATCGTGCTTCCGTTAGCCGCATTGCTCCAGGCAGCGCTGCTCGCAGTCCTCCTTCGCGACATGATCAGTGGCCACTCCGGAATCAGCGGCCTCTCGCTCCTGACGACCTCCGTCACGATTTGGGCGATCAACCTTCTGATCTTCGCGATCGGATATTGGATGCTTGACCGCGGCGGCCCGGCCGGACGGGCTACGGGCTGGCAGGGCCGGGCGGATTTTTCTTTTCCGCGAGGAGATGCCTCGGAGGGCTTTCCGGAAGACTGGCAGCCGATCTTCGCGGATTATTTGGCGCTGGCGTTCAACACTTCGTCGGCTTTCAGCCCCACCGACGTGCTGCCGCTCACGCCACGAGCGAAAATGCTGATGATGGTGCAAAGCTGCATCTCGCTGGTGACGGTGATTACGGTCGCGGCACGAGCGATCAACATCCTCGGAACATAATGAAACAGGCTCGCCACCGCGGGCCTGTTCGTAGATTCACGGCGCCGTGCGACCGCCGTCGAGGCTCGGCTACTCCGTATCAGGGGGCAGACCCGAGGGTTTCTTACGCAAGAAAAAGTCTAGCGAATATTTCGCCGGTATCACGGTGAATTTGCGCGGAGCCATATTGAAGTCGAAGGCGTTACGTATGCTGGTGGAGTGCTCGTCGCCCCTGCCCAGCGTTCCCAGGTCCCAGTTGTTTTCGACGAACTGCAGGATGCTGCCGAACTCGTACACGGTGTGATCGACGTGCGGTTTGACATAGGGAGAAACGATCAGCATCGGCACGCGCAAGCCTGGACCGCCCTGCCAGTTGCGCGTCTTCGGCGGGTCTAGGTGATCGTAGAGTCCGCCCCAATCATCCCACACAATAACGATGGCGGTCGAATTCCAATACGAGCTCTTCCCGATCGCGTTGACGATCGACGCTACCCAGGACGGTCCGGTGTCCTTTCCAACCCCCAGATGGTCGGAGTCCGTTCCATCGGGTGTCACCCAAGCCACCGCGGGAAGCTTCTTGGCAGAAATGTCGCTAAAAATCTGGCGGTTGTTGCGGGTAACATTGGCCTTCCACTCGGGGCTGTACCGCACGGCCTTAATGGCGTCGAAGGCGCTCCATATTCCCGGACCGTTGCATTTCGGGCATTTTGTGTATGGATAGACCGCCTCAGCATAAAACTTCCACGAAACCGACTTCGCGTCGAGCAAGTCGCGAATCGTCGTGTACTCCAGACATGGAAACGGGCCGCCGTATGGATAGATCTTCCCGCCGCGTTTGATAATAGCGGTCACCTCGCTTTTGGGATTCCCGTCGCAGCCCCACGGAAAGTAGGAGGGTGTGTCGATCAGCGCTTCGTCCGGCGTGATTTGAGTTCCGCCGGCAATAAGGTCCTGATGCGCGGTAAAACTGCCGCTGCCCTGATCTTGAAAGGTGTGATCCGCCAAAACGTACTGCTTGGCTAAATCCCAGTATGGGGCTATGTCCGCCGGATTGACGTACTGATATGCATACGTGCACGCTGGAATCCCCGAGCCGAGCGTGCCAAGTCCCACCAGGTCGAAACCGTCCATCTGGTTGTGATCCCACTCCGCCTTGAAGCCGCCCGACATGTGCGAAAGATCCCAGCCATATCCATAATTCCCGGGAAATCCGTGACCGAGTAGATCGACTTCGGTCAGCGGCACGCTGGTCGGCTTGGTAATCGGCGGCATAGAAGCAGCAGCGCAGGCGCTCGCCAGCGACGCAGGCATGGCAGCCGCTTTTCCGCTCGTCGTCCCATCGGCGCCGGGAAAAGTCGCGAAGAAATTGTCGAAACTGCGATTCTCCTGAATCACGATCACGACATGGGAAATCGGTGTGGTACCCTTTTGCACGAGCGCGGGCGGGAGCGGCCCACCCGGCGAACCGCCGGCGAAGTTGCTCCCGGCGCATGCGGCGATGCCGGCACTGGTCATAAGAACGAGAAATAAAAGGCTCGCGCCGCGGAGATGCATGGACCATTCCTTCCTGCTTGGGTGTTCATGACTTGCCTCGGCAACGCGCTTTCCCCTCTCGCGAACGATGACCGGGATCAACGGGATAAGAGGATCGTAGCCGGGCAGCTACTTGAAGCGGGTTGCCGCGACGCCTATCCCCAGTAGTCCGAAGAAGAGTATTCAAAACCTGAGCGTGCTGACTCGGTTCTTACCGCTCGCGGTAACGCGCAGCGGTTGTTAGCACGGTTGCAACGCGGTCCGGATTCGGTGCAGGTTTACCGGCAGCGTAGACGGTAGCATGCGGGCCTGGTCCATTTCACGGACTCTGTTGCGTAATTCTGGGAGGTCAACAATGAAGTTATCACGCAGACTCGGGGCGGTTCTCTGCACTCTCTTGGCGGCCGGATGCGGCGGCAACGCCTTCAGCAGCGCGCCTGCAGCGAATGGCGCGGGTACCGCTATGGCAGCGGCGCCGGCGTTTACCGATGCGACGCCGGCTAAGCTCGATCCGGAGGACTCCACGGCGGCGGCTTACTGCAAACAGACCCACGGTAAGGTGGAAGTCCGCTATCCCGTTTATGGCACGAACGGATCGAACCCCCTGCGGCTCGCGGGCGTCCGGAGCTTCTGCCAATACACAAACAAGAAAGATGGGTCGCGCATCCACATTTTGCTTGAGACGCTCTACTCTACTAAGCCCTCATTAGCGGCGCTCGCGTACATCCTGAAACCGCCGAGTGGATCGTGCCAGGGCAATCCTGCGTCCTGTTACTGTTCGTTGCTGGGCGGCTCCGATCAGTTCGGCGGCACGAGCGGCAACGGCGGCGGTTGGTTCAAGAAGAATTCCATCGACCAAACGCTGGAGGCGTGCATTTTTCCCGACATGTCGTCGATCGATTCCTGGGGACTGACCTATCACACCAACGGAATCATCCGTGGAATCAATCTACAAAAGGTGATGCGATACAAATATCCTGGATAGTTATTGCGAGGCCGTAAACACCGAAGGCGAGACCGTTGCGTTCGGCTTGTAACCGCCGAACGTGATAGTCCCGTCGACGCTATAGCCTGGGAATCGGGCGGCGATGTTTGCTTGAGCGGGCAAGTGAAACTCGTCCACGCTGGTGTAGGTTTGGTCAAAAGCTAATGTGCCGCCGTTCGTATAGGACCAGACGACGTGATTGACGAGCGCGGACTGGTCGTCGACGCTGACCGTGACGCTCTTAACCCGGCCGCCGGTCTTCTTTGGGACGAGAACGTACTTCGAGACACCCCCGGTATCGGTGAGCGGGGTAATCGCGTATTGCTGGGTGGCTTCGTCGTAGGTCGGCGTGGACGAGGCAAGATCTTTGAAGCGGCTGAGCGCTCCGGAGACGCCTTGGAACTCGATCTTACGTTTAGGCCTGAGGTAGTAGACCGTGCCCCCGTAACTCTTGTGAACCGGGATCACGACGTGCAACGTTGCGGAAAGGTGCGCCGAGGCAGTGTAGGAGTTTAAGGTCGGGTTCGGATTAACCGCGCGGCTAAGCAGGTCCAGGGATGCCGTGGCTTGTGCGAACGGCGTTGCCTGCACGGCGAAGACCGCAGCGGCTAACGCAAGCAACTCTTTCAAAGGGGGCCCCTCCTCTCGCCGAAGGCATCATAACACACACGATCGCCCCATGCGAGCACGAGACTCGGCATGGAGCGATCGCGGCTTGGAGGCTAGGTAGACGCCTTAGTGTTCTAGCACCTGAACGTTGTTGTCGTAATCGTCGTTCAAAGAGACCTCAATGTCCATCTAACTTAGGCTAGGGTTTGAGTGTGAAGAAATCCTGAACGTGCCTTCAGTGTTCACAACTTCTGTCGACACGCGAGAAATTCATGAAGATGAAACGAGCCCCGTCAACGCAATGTGACCGAGGCGCTTCGCCCGCTCGACAAAGGGCGAAAGGCGCTGTCGCGGCTCTGTTCAGGCGGGTCCGGCCCGCGGTAAACGCCGAAACTGCCCCCATGCTGCCTGCGGATCCTTCGCGGAACTCAGACGAGGTCGTGGCGTGTTCGACACGGTAACGTCGAGGCTCGATCCGCTCCTTTATTTCATCGTGGTCCTGCCGCTCTCGCTGGCGGCGCTTGTCGTGGGGTATCTTTACGCCTCGCGCCGCCGTAAGCCCGAAGATGAAAAAGCCGGCTGGGCGTTTGGCTTGGGTCAAGCGGCCATCTTTGGTCTGATTGCCCTGATTCTTGGCTTCTCGTTCTCGTTCGCGGCGGCCCGATACGAGGCGCGCCGCGCCCTCGTGGTCGACGAGAGCGGAGCGATTATGACCGCCTATCTGCGAGCTGCGTTTCTCCCCGCCGCGAGCACCGCCAGGTTCCGCAAGCTTCTGATCGACTATACGCGAACGCGCTTGGATACATATGCCGACGTTGGTAAAGGTGACGTACGCGGGGAAGAAGAGTCGATCGGCCGCGGTAAGGAGTTGCAAGGGGAACTGTGGGCGATGGCGACGACCGCGGCTCGACACGATCCCCGCAGCCCCTTCTACGCGGATCTCACGCGCTCGGTCATCGAAACTATCGGCGTAGCGGAGAAGCAGGAGGCCGCGCTCAACAATCACGTCCCGCGCGCGATAATCGGGATCATTTTGCTCTGCACCATCATCGGTGCGCTCCTGCTGGGGTTGACATTCGGACGTGTCAAGGCGCCAAATGCGTTTCTTTCGGTGATCTTTTGCCTACTCTTCGGTGCGACCGTCTTTACGATCATCGACCTCGACCATCCGCAAGGAGGCTTCATCAGCGTTGACATCGCGCCAATACAATCGACGCTCGACGACATGACGACTGAAGGCGCCACGCGGCTAATTCGTTCGCATGTATCTACCTTCGAAAAGGCTCAGGCCTCGCCCCGCAAGCGATGAGAACAGTCAGGCCGTGCTCGCTCGCAACGTCTCGATCTCCCGCTGCTTAGCGTCGCGTTCACGCACCAGCGCCTCTACTTGCGCCCGAAGGGCTCGCGCCTCGATGTGATCGTAGGCTGCCCCGGCGTGCACCACGAGCTGCTCGATGCTCCGTACTTCGTCCGGGTCGATGTCCGCGCCACTGTGATGTGGGCCGTAAAGGGCGATAGCAACGAGCTCGTCGCGCAAGAGCACGGGTGTCGCTAATACTGCGTCACCCACGTGTACGGGTGATTCGGCCCCGGGCCACGTCACATCGGCGAGACGCACCGGACCGCCTTCGGCCAAGAGGTGGAGGACGAGCGGATCATCTGCGGTCAGCTCTTGCCTGTGGGCACGATCCCAGCCGATTGCAACTTCACGAACGAAATGTTTTGAGGCAGCGCGCCGGAAGAGCGCGGCCGAGGTCAAATCGAGCGCCAGGCCCGGCTCGTGTACCAGAAACCGATCCACCACTTCGGTGGATTCGGCGCGCAACACGGCGGCTGCCGCCTTGGCAAGCCTCTTCTCGGCAATGTGACGCTGACGGAAGAACGTGCTATCCACAAAGCGATCGACGTTGCGGTGCAGCATGTTGAGGCTCGATCCGATTGCAATGGCTAGAATGATCTCGGCCGTTAGCGTGAATCGAGTTTCGGAAAATTGCTTCGACATGAACCAGTCCAGAAGGAAAAACGTTCCGGCAACGACGGTCGTAATCGCCGCGTAGACCAGCGCACGGCTAATTGCGAACTGGATATCGAAGACGCGCTGGCGAATGATAGCATAGGCAACCGAGAGCGGAATGAAGACTGCGAGAATAATTAGCAAGTCGTCAAACCACGTAGGCAGTGCAAATGGAAGGTTGATCGCGAGGACGCGCAGGATGAGAACGGCTGGAAAGACGAGGATCCACTTCAGCCGCTGGCGCTCGTCGCCGCGGCTTTGGATGAGCGTTACGATGAAGATGGCGGCCGCTCCAAGATAGACCACCGACGTAAGCCGCACCAGCAAATCAATGATCCCCTCTGAGGGCGAACCTAAAAAGTTCAAGCGAATGAAGACGTAGAGCCAGGCGAATGGAAACAAGATTGCGAGCAAGAGGGCGATTCGATTGATCGGCCGCCGCCATTCGTCGATCCGATCGTTTGGGAAGCGCAAGGCGAAGATCGTAACCAGCGCGCAACTCGCTCCGCCGAGCGTTACCAGTGCCAGCACATTAGCCCAAAAGAACCAGTCGGATCCGGGCCAGTAGAACCCTACGTCGCCATAACGGCGCAGCACGCAGAAGAGGTAAAAGGACCAGGTCATCGCGCTGGGCCGAAGCAAAAGCACGGCGGAGCCCACGAGTAAGAAGATAACGTAGGAGATGCAGAGAGCGAGCAACGTTAGCCGTTCGGTCCATGGGAGCGCGGTCGGCACGGGCGCCAGCATTATTTGGCGCCTAACACCCGAATGTATGATTTTGAACGAAAACGGCTTCGATGGCTCGCGGAAGAGCCCGTTTGGCAACGGAGCCTCGACCCGGTCGGTAGCGACGATAGTTGCCCGCGCGGCGGGAGAGCCATCGTCAACGCCGGTCACCACGCCATCGTCGTCGACCGAGAGACCGTTGCTCGGACAACTACTATTCCACACGCAAGCCACCTGGGGCGCTAAAGACCCCACCATCCAGATGCCGAGGATGGCGACGATGATGATGCGGCCCAGACTTTTCATCGCGGATACGCCGTCAGGGGGCGCCGGCTGTCTCTGCCCTCGATTTCCGTCGGATCCTCAATCGTCGCACGATCGTTTCATCTACTTCAGCCTTCATCATTGGAGGAACGAAGAGCGTCGACATCGGCGTCACGTGCGCGTGAGGCAGCCGTGCGAGCGGAACCCGCTCGACGATTGCGTCGCAGACGGGTAATCGCGGCGCCTCGTAGACTACAACCTCGTGATCGCGCGGATATACTTCGAGCAGTTTCTCGGTGAGAACGGCCACGCCGGCGGGATTCCAGGCCCGATCCTCGCGTTTGAATCCCGGCTCCGCGATGACGCCGACCTGCCACAAAACGAGATTTCCAGCCGGGTCGAAGGTACGCCCATGCACCAAGAAATCGGTGGCCTCGTAGCTGCAGCATCCCCCCGCTACCGGATCGACTCCGAGGTCGGCAAAGAGGCAATCTTCGGCCGACACGCCCGCGAGCATCTCCGCCGGAAACCCTTCGGCGCGAGCGCGCCGGACCGACTCGTGCAGCGGATACGCGGCGACGCCCGGGTGGCCGTACGAAACGGCACAGACGCGAAGATCGGCGCGGACCGCATCGAGGATACGCTTGACCATCTCCGCGTAAGTCTCGCGGCGCGGTTTCCCTACGGCGTAGAGCGGCCCTAGCGACTCCGTATTTGCATTCAGAGACTGAATCCAAAATTCGGCGATAGGATCTGCGACCAGCGAGAACACCTTGTCGGCGTGTTCGATTCGCGAGGAGGCCTCAAGCGTCGTTTGTGCCGGCGCTCGGATGCCGATCCCGACCGCCGAGAGCGAACCGCCACGCCGCTCCATTTACGGTCCTACTCGTCTTCGGCGGCGACTTGGAGGTGATGGATGTGGAAATGACCCATCGGGAGGATGATGGAGAGCGTGTTTCCTTTGTATTTTGTAGGCGTCGAAGCGCACTCTTCGAGTTCAATCATCACCTGCTCGACGATTTGCTTCGCATCCCCGCTTTGCACGGCGGACCGCTGAGGTGCGTTGAGACCGGCTTCCTTCATCAAAGTCTCGCGACGGGTAGGGTCACAGTTCTTGAAGCTCTGACTCTCCGCGGGATCGGTGGCAAGTTTGATCAAGTATTGGGTCAGCGGTGGTTTGTCTGCCATCTCAGTCCTCCGTTACCTCGACGTCTCTAGCTAGCGCACCCAACTCGCTTGGCTTGCTTAGAACTCATTACCGGCGTTGCAAAGGCCGGTGATGGCGTGGTTACGCGCCATGAAAGCGCTCCCCTGTTTTTTCGATGCGGGCATCGCGCTTGAAAGCAGCAATGCAACCGATTTCCCGCCGTCGAATCGCTGAGCCATGGAGCGCAAGCGATTTCTGGGAGGATTGCTGGCGGCAGCTGGAGCACCCGCCGCCGCTCGTGCCGTTCAGGCTAACGCCGATCTAATCGTCGTCGGCGGCACGATTCACACCGTTGACGGCGGGTACAAATCGCCGGAAGCTTTTGCCGTAAGCGCGGGCCGCTTTTCCTATGTGGGCTCGATCGCGGGAGCGATGGCGCTGCGTGGAGCCGCCACGCAGGTGCTCGACGCAACCGGCCATACGGTGCTTCCCGGATTGATCGACGCGCATCTCCATCTCACCCGCGTCGGATTCAATCTTTCGGAGGTTGACCTCTATCATTCGTATTCGTTCGAACAGGTCGTCGAACGGACCGCGGCATTCGCACGAACGTCCCCCGACCCTTGGATTCTCGGCGATGGTTGGGACCAGAACCTTTGGCAAGGCCAACGGTTTCCCACCCACGCGCCGTTGAGTGCAGCGATTCCCGATCGCCCGGTAGCGCTTTCGCGCGTCGACGGCCATGCCGTTTTAGCCAATGCCAAGGCTATGGAGATTGCGGGCGTCGACCGATCCACTCCGGATCCGCCCGGCGGCCGGATCTTCCGCGACGCCGCCGGCAATCCAACCGGCGTCTTCCTGGATTCAGCGCAAGCGATCATTTATAGCCGCGTCCCGAATCCGACCCGCGATCAGCTTGTGCGTGCAACGCGGGCGGCGATTACCGAGTGCAATCGTTGGGGTGTCACCGCGGTTGCCGAACCGGGATCCAACGACGCCGTCATCGCCGCGCATACCGAGTTGATCGAGCGCGATGAGTACTCGATTCGAAACTACGTGATGCTTTCCGACGATCCGAACTTGATCGATGCCCACCTGCGCGGCGGAATCGTCGATGGCGCCTACGACGGCCGGCTTTGGACGCGGGCGATCAAGATGTTCGCCGACGGAGCTCTCGGCTCGCGGGGCGCGGCGTTGCTTGCGCCCTACGCTGACGACCCGAAAAACCTCGGGTTGATCGTTACGCCGCAGTCGCACGTCATCGAGGTTACCGAGCGCGCGCTGCGGGCCGGGTTCCAGGTCGGCGTGCACGCGATAGGTGATCGCGCCAACCGCATGGTTTTGGATGCATACGAGAGGGCGTTGACCGGGGCCGGGCGGCCCGGCGACCCGCGATTGCGAATAGAGCACGTCCAAGTGATCGACGGAGAGGATCTCCCGCGTCTTTCGCGCCTCGGCATCATTCCTTCGATGCAGACGACGCACCAAATCAGCGACATGGCGTGGGCCGAAGCCCGCCTCGGACCGCAGCGCGTCCTGGGCGCTTACGCGTGGCGTTCCTTGCTCGATACCGGTGTGATCGTCGCGAACGGTACCGACGCGCCGGTTGAATCCGTCAACACGTTGCGTACCTTTCACGCAGCGATAACCCGTCAGAACGAGGAGAACGAACCAGCTGGGGGCTGGTACCCTAAGCAGAAGATGACCCGTGAGGAGGCGCTCGCCTCGATGACCATTTGGGGCGCTCACGCGAACTTTCAGGAGCGCCTTCTCGGCTCGATTACTCCTGGGAAATATGCAGACTTCGTTGTGATGGACCGGGATTGGATGAGCGTTGCGCCCGAAGAAATCATGCAGACGAAGATATTGAGCACGTATTTCGGCGGTCGGCGTGTTTATGATGGATCGAACCACGATCGCGTGACTCTGCGTCCGCGGCGGGCGCGTGCATGCTGCGACCCCCACCGACCGAGCACCGGGTCCCCAGGCAGATGAGGTTTGCGATCCAAGAGAGCCGGGAACGGTTGGCGGAGGCGAAGGACTGTTTCGAAGACCTAATTGCTTTCTGATTGGAGACAAACGGTGTTCAAAGTACGATTATTTTCGAGGGCGTTGGTTGCCGTAGCGATCGGCAGCCTCGCGCTTCCGAGCTGTAACGGTGGCAGCGCCATCCCGAACGCCCCAGGCGCCACACAGCCGGGAACTCAGCTGCCGTCGTTTCGGCACCCGATCGAACCGAACGGCGCCGCGACCGCACTCTACGTGAGCGACTGGTTCGGAAAATCGGTCTTCCGCTTCACGCGCAACGCTGATGGAACGCTGGTCACCCCGGCGGGTTCGTCGCTAGTGCTTTCGTATAATCCCGGACCGATTGCGATTGGCGTCGGCGGCAACCTATACGTGACCGACGAAGATGCCCAATCGCTCTTTGTCTATCCCAAGGGCGCGACCGGTAATCAAGCGCCGATTCGGCAGCTGGCTCTTCCGTTTGTTCCCGACTGCGTGGCCGTCGACAGGGCGGGGCACGAGTTCGTCGGCGGCTTTACAAACGGCTACGTCGCCGTGTACGCCAAAGGCGCGCACGGATCGGCGCAGACGCTTCAGCGGATCGCACTTCCCGACGGTCATCCGGACATCAACGGTGTTGCCGTGGATAGCGCTGGAAATCTCTACGTTTCGGATACGAACGAAGTTAGCGAGTTCGCGACGCCGGTCACTAACCCGACCCTGAAGCGCGCCATCGTAGGTACGGGCCAGCAAAACGCTCCCACCGGCATGGCGCCCAACGATAAGACGGGCGAGTTGTATGTCGCCAACCCTGGCGATAACGACATCCTCGCTTACGCACCCTCGGCCAACGGCACGAGCAGCCCGAAACGCACGATCACGTCGTCGAACCCGTCGCTCATCGGGCCGGTTGGCGTCGCGCTCGCAGGCTCGGTACTCTATTCGACGAGCGGGACGACCCTTCACGGGCCGCCCTCGATCTTTGTGCTGAACCCGCTCCAGGCGGGGCAAACGCCGAAGCAGGTCGTTACCGGATCGTATCTCGCGCTCCCGATCGGTGCAGCCGTAGGTCCCTAGTTCGCCTCGATCGCGCTTGGAGACTAACCGTCGCGCCGGCCCGGCTGCGAAGCTGCTGCAGCCGGGCGGCGCGATGACCGCCAGGTTTTGAAACCTTCGAGGTGAAATAAGTTCGCGGCGTCATGCGTACTACTTGGATCGTAATAGCGATCGCACTTTTTGCGTTCGTCACCTTTTTGGGACCGGCACTCCCTTGACGAAGGAGCAATCCGTCCCGATACCGGGAACGCATCGCCAAGTCTGGCCGGGGACTGCCCGAGCCGACGAAATTGCCTCCGACGCCGACGTGTTGCTGACGGCCTGGTTGCGCCCGCGGCACGGCGGCGAGCTGGATGTCGAGGGTGCGCGCGCGCTAGGGGCGACTCTTCCCGGGCAGCGTACCTACGCGACCCGTGCCGCCCTGGCTCAAGCGACGGATGCCGATCCGAGCGATGTCGATCGCTTGCGACGCTACTGCGCGAAATTCGGTGTCGATTTGGTCGCGACGCATTGGCGCTCGGCCGTTATGCGCGGACCGATCGGCAAGTTGATCGAGGCCTTTGGAGCCACCGCCGCGATCTACGAGGCCCCGGATAAACGGCGCTTTCGCCAGCGATCCCAATCTTTGCACGCACCGCCCGAGATCGCGGCAATGCTTCGGGGGCCGTTTGGGATTCATCAGTGGCCGCGCTCGCACGCAATTGGCGCCCTACACAACGTAACGACACCCCTCGCTGCCAGCGATGTCGTTGCCCGCTACCAGTTCCCCGACGCGGATGGCTCCGGCCAAACTATCGGCGTCTTGCAGCTTCGCGGGACCTTCAAACCCGACGACTTTACCAAATGCATGCGAGCTCAACGCGTCACGCCAAACCTTCCGATCGTCAAACGGGTGGATAACGCCGAACTTACCCACGGCATCGAAACTGCCAAGGACATCGAGTCCGCCATTGATACGCAGATCGTCGGCGCGCTCGCGCCCGGGGCGCAGATCGTCGTCTACGCGGCACCCGACGACGAGCGCGGCGTGCTCGACGCGATTCGCACCGCGCTATTCGATGAGGAAAGCCGGCCCTCGATCCTCTCCATCAGCTTTGGATTCCCCGAGCTGCTCTGGACGCCGGCCGCACTGACGGTTCTCGACGAGCTCTTCACCGTCGCGGCGTTAATTGGCGTCAGCATCTTTTGCGCGTCCGGCGATAACGGCGCCGAACTGGATTACGATGGCAAGCCGCACGTACTGGGCCCCGCATCGAGTCACTTCGCACATGCGTGCGGAGGAACCGAGATCTCGCAGAGTGGCGGAACCGACGAAATCGCCTGGGAGAAGAGTGGCGGGGGATTTAGCGAGCGCTTCGACGTCCCGGCCTGGCAGGACGTCGCAACTGCCGCTGCGACCGAGTATCAATTGAAGCCCGGGCGCGGCGTTCCCGACTTCGCGGCGCAAATTCGGCCCGGTTACACCGTCTTTTTCGATGGTACCAAGTTTGCGATGGGCGGCACGAGCGCGGTCGCTCCGGCATGGTCGGCGCTGGCGGCACGGCTCAACCAGCGGCTCGGTCACCCTATTGGCTTCTTCGCGCCGCTTTGCTACCGCAACGCGGCACAAGGGCTTTTTCGCCCGGTCACGTCCGGCGGCAACGATCGTTTCCGCGCTGCGGCAGGATGGAATCCATGCGCCGGCCTCGGCGTTCCGGTTGGAAGCGCGATCGAGGGGGCCCTACGCGGAGTTAAGGCCCTTTAAAAACCGACGCACCCAAGAGCATCTTCATGAAAGACTTTATGCGCCGCCTTGTACTTGGTAATCGCGCGCTCGAGCTTCTCCTTGTCGCAGGTAGCTACCGCGGCCAGTTTGTGGTACAGATCGTCAATCGCACGCCCGTGAGCCTCAAGAGCGTCTTTTACCTCAGTTTTTGCGTCCGCCATGCGTTCTCACTCTCCCTTCGGCGGCGTTGCCGCCAGGCTGCTGGTAGGTTGATGTATCGCCGCCGCATGGGCGAGCGCCTGCTCCTCGGTTAAGCGCGCCCCAACGCTCATGCGGACGGCGAGTTCGTCGGCTTCGTAGATCTCGGCCAGCAATCCCATTAGCCGTTCGTGCCCGCGGTGTTCCGTGAACTGTCGCACCTGACCGCGTGAAGTGTAGTGCGCATCGCTGAAGCCAACGAGTACGACGGCGCGTTCGTGGTCTCCGAGAATTCCCGCCAGCAGCGCGTGGTGCTCGAGCACCATCCCGAGCCAGCCCGAGCCAGACCGCAGTTGCAAAGCGAGCGCCTCGTGCAAATGCGCGCGGGCATCTTCGATATCGCCGGCGGCGATGGCATAGGCCGCGAGATTTGAAAGCAGCAGAACGAGATAGACCGAGTTGAGACGCGCATAGGTCTCCCTCGCCTGACGCGCAGCCTGGCGCGCTGCTTCGAAGTTCCCGGTCGCAAACTCGAGCTCACCGAGATTCAGCAACGCACTCGCATGCGCTTCGCTTCCTGGTCGCTCCAAGCGCGCGACTTCGGAGAACCGCAGGCGCGCGAGTTCCACGTCGTGCCGCTGCAAATCGGTCACCGCCCAGAGCCGCAGCACCGCGTTGGTCGTAATCCTAGAAAGCAACTCCGGATTCTTATAGGCATCCGTAAAGGCACGATCGGCTTCGTCGAAGCGCGCGTCCGACCGATAGCACGCCCCGAGATTCGCCAGTGCTCGCGCAATTTCGTTCGGATCGTTCGCCGCCCGTGCGATGTCGACGGCGTGCAATGCGGTCTCCTCGAGCTGCGCCAGGGGCAACCCGACGAGCCATTCGAGCAGCACGCAGTGGCGAAGGATACGCGCGTGAACGAGCGCGCTTGGCATCGCATCGGTCCGGCGGGCGGCGGATTGATACCAGCGAAGCGCTTCTTGTGGGGTCGTAACTAGCTCGGGCCATTCCATATCCGCAAGCAGTGCAATCCCAAGGCGCGGTTCGTTTCCTTGGAAGATCGTCCACTCGATCGCGGCGCGCAGGTTATCGAGTTCGGCGGCCAATCGGCGCTGCCACTCGACGTCCTCCAGCGCGAGCGCGAGCGGTGCGAGCTCGCCAACCAACGCAGCGTAGAAACGCGCGTGTTTCTCTCCCACTTGCTGCTGTTGACCCGTCTCGGCCAAGCGCTCGAGGGCATACTCGCGAATTGAGTTGAGCATTCGATAGCGTTGATCGTCGCCAAACGATTCGACCACGACGAGCGACTTATCGACCAGCGATGAAAGTAAGTCGAGCGCGTCCCATTCGTCCAACCCTTGGCCGCCGCAGACCTCGGTTGCGGCCCGCAGCGTCCACCCACCGGCAAAGATCGCGAGTCGCGCGAAAAACGCGCGCTCGCGGTCGTCGAGTAGATCGAAGCTCCAATCAATGGTTGCCCGAAGCGTTTGCTGGCGCGCAAGATGGCCTCGCCCGGTTTGGGTGAGAATGCGAAAGCGCTCGTCCAACTTCTCGTCGAGTTGGCGCGGACCGATCACGCGCATCTTCGCGGCGGCGAGTTCGAGCGCAAGGGGAATCCCATCCAAGCGCCGGCAAATGCGCGCCAGGGTCGGCAGGTTTTCGCTCGTCACGGTGAACGTGGTGGACGCGGCCCGCGCGCGTTCCGCGAAGAGCCGGATTGCGCTCTCTTCGTCCAGCGGGTCGACGTAAGGAACGACCTCGCCTTCCACTTGCAGCGGTTGACGCGAAGTGGCAAGAACGGTCGTCTTGCGGCAGTTTCGCAGGATGATCTCGACCAGATCGGCCGTTTTTTCGCGCACGCGGTCGCAGCCGTCGAAAGCCAACAGCGTGTTTCGCTCGCGCAATAGCGCGGTCAGCGCATCGGTGACGCTTTGGCCGGGCGCGGTTCGCACGGATAAGGCTGAAGCCGCGGCCGAAGCGACCGCGTCGCTTTCGGAGATGAGCGAGAGGTCGATAAACCAAACGCCGTGCTCGTAGCCATCGAGCAGCTCTCCGGCTAGCGCGAGGGCAAGGCGCGTCTTGCCGACGCCGCCGGTGCCGACGAGCGTCAACAGCCGTGTCTTCATAACCTCGGCGCGAAGGCGATCGAGTTCGTCTTCTCGGCCGAGAAAGGTGGTTAGCTGAAGCGGGAGATTCGTCCGGCGCGCGCGTGGCTGACGAGTGCCGGGCTCGGGTAACAACGATACTTGAACTAGAACTGGATCGCGCTCGTGATCGAGCCCGCGCAACGTCGTAATGAGCTGCTCGATTCCAGCGTCGCGCGGTTCGACGAACGAGTTGATGTAGTGGATGCCGGAGAGCAGGTATCGCAAAGCGCCCTCAGGCTTCACGTCCTCGATGCGGAACGGCACGATCGAGGCGCCGGCGTTGTGCGCGAGATGTACCTCATGGGCGATTTGTCGCGATGCGTTGGCGTTCGACGAGAGAATCAGCACCATCGCCTTCGATGCGTCCACGGCTGGAGGTATAGAGGCCGACCAGTCTTGGCCGGGCTTGATGTCGCGCGGCGCGATCCAGCAGGTGACTCCGGCAGCCTCAAGGCGCTCGCAGAGATCCTGCGCAACATCCGCGTCCTTGGTCGAATAGCTGATGAATACCGTCATGCCTGGGGAACGTTGATCGGGCGCGAGCGATGCAGGTCGAGCCAGGCGGCTCCCTCACGGATCGCCTCTTCACCGAGGTTGCGGAGGATCTCTCGAACACGGCGGATGGCCGCTTCGTCGGGTTCGCCGTGCTCCAGGAACTCGGCGACGCGTTCGCGGGCCCGTCCGAACAAGACCGCCATGACCTCGTAGCGCCGCGCGTGCTCGGCCCAGCCGCGTTTGTCAGAGTAGCTGTTGAGCAGCCCCGCCACGATTGCCAACATGGCCGCCGCAAAGAGCAGCGTATGCCACAGGCTGTTGGAGAGGCCATGCGGCGGAAAGAAGCCCATTGCCACGGTCAGCAGGATCGATAAAATCACGGCAACGGAAACGACGCGCGCAGATATCTCGTACCGGCGGCGTTCCCGGCGACCCGCAAATGCCGTGAAATAGCGGTACTCGTGGTCGAGCCATTCCTCGTAAACGCGGCGCAGGTTTACCACCGCTTCTTGGGCGCTGGGAGTGGCGTCTTTATCAGCCAGCGGTTCGGTGACGGCTCGGATCGCAACCGAGAGCCAATCGATTTCTGCACGGTGATTCTCGGTGAAGATCTCCGCGACCGGGTCGGCGATCCCGGCCATAGTCCAATAGTGCGCTACGCGGAGTACCTCGGAGAGCGCGCGGCAGTCCTGGTAGCGATTTTGCCATTCCTCGCGCCTCGAAACGTAGTAAGCGGCGAAGGCGCAAACGACGCAGGCCAGATAAACGCTTAAGAGCCACAATGGATGGCTCGGCAGGTCACTGTAGATGTTGAATCCGATCACCGAGAGAAAGACCATAACGAAGATCGTGCCGAGCGCGAAGGTGGTTCGCAACCGGTACTTGTTGGCCACCGCGGCGGCCTCTTCGCGAACCGTCCGCATCGAAAAACCTTCCCGAGCGCGAACGGCGTCGCGATTAAAGCGATCGATGTCATCCTTGGCCTTCTCAAAAGCCTCGGCTCCGGCACCGGTGATAACGCGTGGGTAGATCGTCCGCGCGGCGGCTCCGTCGTTTCGCGAAACCTTGGCATCGTTACCGCGCGCTGTCGCGACGTGCTTCACCGGACCCACAACGGTGAGATCGAGTTCCTTGCGTTCCGCGACGTACGGCGCGGGCACGCCCTCGAGCTGGAAGGTCACGACTTCGGCCGTGCCCCGCACCGGATCGGCGACGCCATCCCATAAGGCGACGATTTCGATGCTTTTTCGAACCAGATAGGCACCGCAGTTGGCGTACGCATGCGATCTCCGGTCGCGCGCCGCATAACCCGTCGCGGTGGTGTCAACCGGAGGAACAACAAAGGCCGCGTCGGCGCGAGCGAGCAACGAGCGGAACTCGGCCACGGATTCTTCGCTCGCGAAATCGTCCTCGTAATCGGATTGTTCGAGCGGCAACGGCACGACCAACGAAATTCCAAGTTCCAGCGCCAGGCGCGCCGCGAGCCGATCCGCACCTTCGGCGAGCGAAGAGAGTAAAATGATCTTCGACCACGGATGACGTCTCTGGAACTCGAGGAGAACTTCACGCACGGCATCCTCGAGCGAGCTTACGTCGGTAGGGAGATCGCGATGGCCCGTGATTCCGATGACTAGCGGAATCGGGCCGTAGGCATTAGGCACGGCTTCCCTGGGCTTCTCCGCCAGCCTACGAATTCACGTTTTTTTCGCCGGCCGCCTCCCAGGAGGCCGTCGGAATGGACTAGCGCCAGATTCCCTTGAGGTCCGCGGCTTGGCACGCGTTGCCCGTGCACGGAACTCCGGCAATCGTCTCGATCGTACGCAACACCGAGTAGTGGCTGATCCACTGATTGAAGGAGCCTCGAAGGACCATTGGACCGATCAGCAGCGTAGCGATTTGGTTGGTGCCTTTGGCATCGGGGTCGGCCTCGTCCCAGGTGAGGATCAAGAGACCTTGGTGTTCCTTGTCGTACGCGAGGATCGGGGGCAGGTTTTTCTTGAGCCAAGCGTCGCCGGTCTGGGTACTGCAATCGTGCATGTCGTTGCAGAGATTGGGCACGATGATCGCGAGCGTGGGGGGATTCTTCGGAAAACCTTCATAGACCAGGTTCGAGCTAGCCGGAACGTTCGTAAAGTTGACCCACGGGTTGTGCTTGCGTGCGTATTTGCCTACGAAGCAGCCAGTGTAGCCGTCGTACGGCATCGACTCCGAATAGCCGGCAAACGTCTGACCGGCGCTAACGAGCTCGGCGCCGATGTTCTCCGTCCCAAATGCGTGCGGACACGAATCGTTGGTAACGTCTTGCGTCGATCCAGAGAATAGCGCGAAATAGTTCGGTAGGCTCGGATGGGCGACCGCGTGACTGTTGGTCATGAGGGCCGCTTGGGGCACCAAGACGTGATTAGTGTACGGAGCTTGCAAGCTGCCGATGATGCGATTGTAGTCTCGATTCTCCATAATGACGAGGACCACGCTCTTCGCATAAGGCCTGCTGGCGCTCTCGGGCGAGGTAGGACCGAGGTTGCCGTAGACCGCCAGGAGGAAGATGGCTGCAGCGCCCGTCCAAATGCGTCTCACGAACCGCCCGGGTGGAACTTGGCAACGGCCTTATCTCCGGCGAGGAGTGTCAACGTTTCACCCTGGATCGCATAGCTGGTAACCGTTTCGAGCATCTTGAGATAGGCGGCTTCGAGTTTGGCGGTCGCTTCGCACATCATCATGCTTGTCGCGAGCGGCTTAAACTTCAGCTTGTTTCCCTCGACGGTATAGCTGCCCATGAGCCGGTTGCAGCCGGTGGAGCCACTGACGTGCCCCTCAGCGAAGTGAAGCGACGGCATCGGCGAACCAGACGGAACCGTCACCGGCGCACCGTTGAGTTCGGTCAGCTCCCACGAGTTCGATTCGAGCCCGATTGTTGATCCGTGTTTGGCGGATGGGGCCGCCGTCGGCAGCGCGATCACCGAAGGTGAGCGATGCAAATCGTAACTCAGATTTGATTCGATTGGATCTCCGTTCGCGTCGAGCTGGGTCAGCACCGTCCCGCGCAATCGAAGGTACTGCGGGCTGCCCTTGGCGGGACGCAGCGTAACCGTCCGAGAGGTGGGATTGAATGACCAGGTGCCGTTTTCGACAAACGACGAACCGCGACGCCCGATATAAACGTAACGCTGTGCGTACTCGTGGGCGTTAACGAAGGTAAGGGTAGCATCGAT